>DASQKC010000001.1:0-16168 GCA_035630755.1 Actinomycetota bacterium
GGGAAGGCGCCCGTCATCGTGTTCGACGACGCCGATCTCGCGTCGGCCGTCGAATGGATCTCGATCGCCGGGTACTTCAACGCGGGGCAGGACTGCACGGCGGCCTGCCGGGTGCTCGTCGCGGACGCGGTGTACGACGACGTCCTCAGCGACCTCGTCCCGGCGGTCCAAGACATCAAGGTCGGCGGCGCGTTCGAGGCGGACGTCGCCGTCGGGTCGCTCATCTCGAAGGAGCAGGTGGAGCGTGTCGAGGGGTTCCTGGAGCGGGCCTCCGCCGGGGGCGCCGAGATCGTCACCGGCGGCGAGTCGCTCGGCACGGACGGCTACCACTTCAAGCCGACCGTGGTCGCGAACCCGTCGCAGGACTCCGAGATCGTCCAGAAGGAGGTCTTCGGCCCGGTCGTGACCGTGCAGCGGTTCTCCGACGAGGACCAGGCGGTCGCGTGGGCGAACGGGGTCGAGTACGGCCTGTCCAGCTCGGTGTGGACGCGCGACGTGGGCCGCTCGATGCGCATGGCCCGGCGCCTGCAGTACGGCTGCGTCTGGGTGAACACCCACATCCCGCTGACGCCTGAGATGCCGCACGGTGGGTACAAGCAGTCCGGCCACGGCAAGGACATGAGCGTCTACTCGCTCGAGGACTACACGAACATCAAGCACGTGATGATCTCGCTCGACTGAGCGGGGCACGTCTGACGAGGCGGGGGGCGTCCGGGCCGCGGGGTCCGGGCGCCCTTCCCGCGAGAGGTGGTGTACGACGACCATGACCGACCTCCGCCCGTACCTCGTGAACGGCGAATGGCGCACCGGCCAGGGCTCGTTCGAGGTGAAGAACCCGTACGACAGCCAGGTGGTCGCCGAGATCGCGGTGCCGACCGAGACCGACGTGGAGGAGGCCGTGGCGACCGCGGCCGCCATCTTCCACGAGACCTCGCGCCTGTCGGTGGCCGCGCGGTCCACGGCGCTCGACCACATCTCCCGCCGGCTCGCCGAGACCGTCGAGGAGAACGCGCGGCTGATCGCCGCCGAGGGAGGCAAGCCGCTGAAGTGGGCGCGCGTGGAGGCGACCCGCGCCGTGTCCACCTTCCGGTGGGCCTCCGAGACCCTCCGGCACGGTCAGGACGAGCTCATGCGCCTGGACACCGAGGCCGCGTTCGGCTCGCGGGTCGGCCTGCTCCGCCGGTTCCCGGTCGGACCCGTTCTCGGCATCACGCCGTTCAACTTCCCTTTGAACCTGGTGGCCCACAAGGTGGCGCCGGCGCTGGCGGTGGGCGCACCGATCGTCGTGAAGCCGGCGTCGGCCACCCCCCTCGGGTCGCTCCGGCTCGCGGAGTTCTTCGACGAGACCGACCTCCCGGATGGCATGTACCAGGTGCTGCCCGTGAGCTCCAAGGTCGCCGACACGATGGCGCGCGACGACCGGTTCCGCAAGATCTCGTTCACGGGGTCGGCCCCGATCGGGTGGTACCTGAAGGGCCTCGATCCGAGGAAGAAGGTCACGCTCGAGCTGGGCGGCAACGCGGGTGTGATCGTCCACAGCGACGCCGATCTCGACCTGGCCGCGCAGCGGATCGCGTTCGGCGGGTACTACCAGGCCGGGCAGAGCTGCATCTCGGTCCAGCGCGTGCTCGTGGCGAGCGAGGTCTACGACGACTTCGCGACGCGGCTGACGAAGCAGGTCGAGCAGCTGAAGGTCGGCGATCCGATGGACGAGAACGTCGACGTCGGTCCCGTGATCGAGCGCAGCGAGGTGGAGCGGATCGGCGCGTGGATCGAGGAGGCCGTGTCGCAGGGCGCCGAGGTCCTCACGGGGGGGACGATCGACGGCCCGTTCGTGCAGCCGACGCTCCTGTCCCAGACGACCCCGCAGATGAAGGTCCGCTGCGAGGAGGTCTTCGGCCCCGTCTGCACGATCACGCCGTACCAGACGTTCGACGAGGCGCTCGCCGAGGTGAACGACTCGAAGTACGGCCTGCAGGCAGGCGTGTTCACGAACGACATCAACAGGGCCTTCGAGGCGCACCGCACGCTCGAGGTCGGCGGGGTCATCGTGAACGACGTCAGCGCGTTCCGCGCCGACCAGATGCCCTACGGCGGGTCCAAGGACTCGGGCTTCGGCCGCGAGGGGCTGCGGTTCGCGATGGAGGAGATGACCGAGCCCCGGATCATGGTCCTGTCACACGTGCCGCTGTAGGCGGCCGGAGGGAGGCGGCGGCGGATGCCGGCGCTGTTCTGGCTCATCGTGATCGGCCTCGCGGCGGCCGTCGGCCTCGCGGCCGCGGCGCCGTGGCTCCGCCGGGACGAGGCGCCGCCCGGCGGGCGCGCGCCGGGCACGACGGTCCCGGCTGGCCTCTCCGCGCGGCCCCCGTGGCTCGTCCCGGTCGCGATCATCGCGGGGGCCATCGTCGCGGCCGTGCTGACGGTGATGCTCATCCCGGGGTTCCCGGTGTTCGTGTTCTTCCTGCCGCTCATCTGGTGGCAGCGGCGGCGCCGCCCGCCCGGCGGGCCCCGACCGCCCGGCGACGCGGCTCCCTAGGTCAGCAGGCGCCGCTCCGCGAACGAACCCACGGCCTCCGCCGCCTCGCCCTCGCGCCGCCAGAAGTAGTGGTCGGTCCCGGGGACGACCGTGACCGTCGCGTCGGGGAAGCCGGCGCCGAAGGTGTCGAGCTCCTCGGGGGGGCAGTAGGCATCGTGCTCTCCGGCCAGCAGCAGCGCCGGGCGTCGCAGGGCGCGCAGGTCGGCGACGTCGGGCAACGGGGGTAGGGACAGGTCGCCCGGCCGCAGGGGGAAGCCGACGAGGGCCACGGCCCCGATGCGGCGGTCGTCCAGCGCCGCGCGCAGCGCCACCGACGCGCCGAACGACCAGCCCACGACGAACACGGGGACGTCCTCGCCGGCGCGATCCAGCAGGGTGGTCACCGCGGCGCGGACGTCGCGGAGCTCGTCGCGTCCGCCGCCGTAGCTGCCCTGGGAGCCCATCACGCCCCGGAAGTTGAACCCCAGCACGGCGACGCCCCGCGCCGCCGCGAGATCGTTGCGGATCGCCCAGAGCAGCGGGTGGTCCTTCGACCCGCCGTGGCGGGGGTGCGGGTGGCACAGGACGGCGACCCCGCGTGGGCGTGCGTCCGGCTCGCGGATCTCGCCCTCGAGGCGGACCCCGTCCTCCGCCGTGAACGTCACCGTCTCCATCGCTGTGGCACCATCGCAGCGTGTCCGAGGAACGCCAACCGCGGGGCCTCGGGTTCGCACTCCGCGATCCCTACGCGTGGGACGACCTCGCGTCCCTCGCGCGCGAGGGCGAGGCGCTCGGGTACCGCGCGCTGTTCCTGCCCGAGATCTCCTCGCGCGACACGCTCGTCGCGCTGAACGCGCTGGCCGGCGAGACCGATCGGCTGCTGCTGGGTCCGGGCATCGCGCCGCTCCCGGCCCGCTCGACGGCGCTCCTCGCGATGGCCGCGGCCACCGTCGCGGAGCGCTCGGGCGGCCGGCTGCTCCTCGGCCTGGGGGCCGGGCCCCCGCGCCCGGGGGCCTTGGCGCAGCTACGCGACACGGTGCTCGCCCTGCGGTCGCTGTTCGCCGAGGGCCGGGCGGATCTGGCGGGGGAGCGGCTGACGCTCGGGCTGCGGCCGCCGCCCGTCCCCATCTGGATCGCCGCGCTCGGTCCGCGGGCGGTGCGCCTCGCGGGGGCGGTCGCCGACGGCGTGCTGCTGAACTGGTGCACGCCCGATCGCGTGGCCCAGGCGCGATCCGCGATCGACGCGGCGGCGCGGGAGGCGGGCAGGGATCCGGCCGACGTCGCGGTGGGGGTCTACGTCCGCGCGGCCGTCAACGACGACGCGGCCGCCGCGGCGGCCGTGCGCGCTGCGGCCGAGTACGCCGGTTACCCCGCGTACCGGCGCCAGTTCGCGGCCATGGGCCTGGACCCCGAGGACCCCGGGGCGATCGCGGCGGCCGTCTGCCTCGTGGGCGACGCCGGAGCGGGCCGCGGGCGCCTGCGCGCGTACCGCGACGCCGGCGCCGACCTCCCGGTCGTGTACCCCGTCCTGCCCCACGGCCCGGCGGCGCCCTCGCCGGCCCGGGCGATGCTCCGGGCCCTCGCCGGATGACCCCGGGCAGCGTTTGCCGCCGCTCCCGGAGCGGGTAGGATAAACACGCTCTGCACCGTGAGAATCCGCACCGACGAGGTAGGAGTTCGAGATGACCTACACGATCTGTGAGCCCTGCATCGACGTGAAGGACCGTGCGTGCGTCGACGAATGCCCCGTGGACTGCATCTACGAGGGAGGGCGGATGCTCTACATCCAGCCCGACGAATGCGTCGACTGCGGCGCGTGCGAGCCGGCCTGCCCCGTCACGGCGATCTTCTACGAGGACGACGTCCCGGCGGAGTGGAAGCAGTTCACGCCGGTCAACGCCGAGTACTTCAACGACGACGTCTCGGGGCTGGGATCGCCGGGCGGCGCCGCGCAGGTGGGGCCGTCGACGGCCGATCACCCGGTCGTGGCCGGCTGGGCCGCGATCTAGCCGACGTCCGCCGTCGCCGGGTCGGCCGGCAGGAACACCCGGAACGACGCGCCGCCGCCCGCTCGCGGCTCGACCCACGCGCGGCCGCCGTGTAGCTCCGCGAACCGGCGGACCAGGGTGAGCCCGACGCCGACGCCGGGCGCGTGCTGCGGCGCGTCGGGGCCCTGACGGAAGGGTTCGAAGATGGCGTCGGCGAGCGCCGGGTCGATCCCCGGGCCGTCGTCCTCGACGGTCAGCAGGACGCCGGCGTCCGCCGGCACGAGCGAGACCCAGATCGTCGCGGCGGCCGGGGTGTGGCGGGCCGCGTTCGCCAGCAGGTTCTCGACGATCCGCTCGACCTTCGCGGGGTCCACCGCCTGCATCGCGGACCGGACGTCGGTGCGCAGCCGGGTGTCGGACACGAGTTCGGACTCGGCGACCACACGACGGACGAGCGCGCCGACGTCGGTCATCGTGCGCTTGGGTTCCACGATCCCGCGGGCGAGCCGATCCAGATCGAGCAGGTTCAGCACGAGACGGTCCAGCCGCCGTGCGTTCGTCGCGATACGCCGGGCCAGGTCCTTGGAGTCGGCTTCCTCCAGATGGACGTCGCCGCGCTCGAGCGTGATGGCCAGCCCGAGGATCGCCGCCAGCGGGGTCCGGAGGTCGTGCGACACGGCCTGGAGGAACGTATTCTTCATGTCGTCGAGGGCGCGAAGGGACCGGGTCGCCTCCCGCTCCACCTCGAGGGCGCGCTCGAGCTGGTCCTCGGCGTGTTTGCGCTCGGTGATGTCGAGCAGGAACCCCTGCCAGAAGGGCGGCCGACCCTCGACCCGCACGAGCGTGGCCTGATCCTGCACCCACACGATCCGTCCGTCCTTCGCGATCATCCGGTACTCGAGGAGGAACGCGTCGCGCTCCTCACGGTTGCTCTGGGTGTCGGCCGACAGCACGCGGTCGCGATCCTCGGGGTGGATCGTCCGGACCCACAGGGTCGGATCGCTGATGACCTCCTCCGCGGTGTAGCCGAACACCTCGGGCTGACGGGGTGAGACGTAGGTCGTGCGCGAGATGCCGTCCTGTGCGTCGAACTCCTGCATGTAGATCACGGCGGGGTTGCGCTCGACGATCGAGCGGAACATCTCCTCGGCCTCGCGCAGCTGGGCCTCGGTCGCCATCCGCTCACCGATGTCGAGGAAGAACCCCTGCCACCAGCCTCCCTGCTCGTCGGGGACGAACGTGGCCTCGTCGCGGATCCATACGTACGTGCCGTCCTTGCGACGCATGCGGTAGTCCTCGGCGAAGGGCTCCTTGGTGCGGTTGACCTCCGCGTTGCGCGCCACGACCCGCTCGCGGTCCTCCGGGTGGACGTGCTCGGCCCAGAACGCGGGGATCCCGGCCCGCCATTCGTCGGGCGTGTAGCCCAGCAGGTCCTCGACGCGAGGGCTGATGTAGAAGTCGGCCGCCCGCTGCTCGACGTGCGGCGGCTCGCGGTACACGGTCGCCGGCAGGTGTTCGACGGTGGCGCGGTACACCCGCTCGGCGTCGAGCAGCCGTTGCTCGGCGGCCTTGCGCTCGGTGATGTCGATCAAGACGCCCTGCCACGAGATGATCCGCCCTTCCGCGTCGCGGACCGCGGTCGACTCGTCGTGGAACCACACGACGCGGCCGTCGGCGGCGAGCATCCGGTAGTCCTGGCGGTACGGCGCGCCCGAGTCGTTCGTCGCCGCCGAGAGCGCGATCACCTCGTCGAGATCGTCGGGGTGCATGACCTGGGCCCAGAAGCCCGGCGCCGTCCACTCCTCGGGCGTGTAGCCGAGGAGCGCCTCGACCTGGGGGCTCACGTACACGGTCGAGGCCATCGCGTCGTACGCGCCCGCCTGGGGGGCCTCCTGGTAGGTGATCGCGGGCGTCTGTTCGACGATCAGCCGGAACCGCTCCTCGGCGGCGCGGACGTGCGCCTCGGCCACGGTCCGTTCGGTGACGTCGGTCATCATCCCGTGCCACCGGACGGGACCGCCGTCGGGGTCACGGACCAGGCGCGCCTCCTCGTGGAGCCAGACCGTCCGCCCGTCGGCCGCGATGACGCGGTAGTCGGCCGTCAGCGGATCGCCGGTGGCGTTCACCTGCTCCATGACCTCGGCGACGCGCTCGGCATCCTCGGGGTGGACGATCCGTTCCCAGAACGTCACGTCCTCGAGCCAGCGCTCGGCCGGGTAGCCGAGGACGTCCACGGCGGCCGGGCTCACGTACTCCATCGCCGCCGCGCGCGTGCTGCCCGGCACGACGGACTCGGTGTACACGATCGCCGGCGCCTGCTCCACGAGGCTGCGGAAGCGCGCGTCGGCCTCGTGCGCGATGCGCTCGGCTTCCCGACGGGCCGTGACGTCGATCACGAAGCCCTGGAAGTACGCCACGTCGCCGTCGGCGTCGGAGACCGCCGTCGTCGCGTCATGGACCCACACCCAATGCCCGCCCGCGTGGCGCATGCGGTACTCGGCGTCGAACGGGGCCGTGTTCGTCACCTTCATCCCGCCCGTGCGGCGCAGGGCCGCGAGGTCGTCGGGGTGCATCAGCGATGTCCACAGGGACTGGTCCTGCACGAACCGCTCGGCCGCGACGCCGAGGAGCGCCTCGATCTGCGGGCTCACGAAGGTCATCCGCGCCGTCGGACCGTCGGGCCCGTCGACGGGCTCGTCGACGTAGGTGACGGCCGGGATGGTTTCGACCACCTCGCGGTAGCGCGCCCGCGCCCGGGCCGCGGCCTCCTCCGCCTCGTGCCGGGCGGTCACGTCGCTCATGAAACCCTGGAAGTAGGCGAGCGAGCCGTCCTCCGCGTAGACGGCGACCGACGCGTCGCGCACCCAGATCCAGTGGCCGTCGGCGTGGCGCATCCGGTACTCCTCGTCGAAGGGCCGCTCGTCGCTCGCGTCGAACGCGTGCATGGCTTCGAGCCGTTCGACGTCGTCCGGATGCATGACTTCGAACCAGAACCCGGGGTCGCCGGTGAACCGTTCGGCCGGGTAGCCGAGCACCTCCTCGATCTGGGGGCTCACGTAGGACAGGCGCGCCGACTGGCCCGGTGCGCCCGGGAGCTCGTCGACGTAGCTGACCGCGGGGAGGCGCTCGACGACCGCCCGGTAGCGCGCCTCGGCGTCGACCACGGCCGCCTCGGCAGCGCGCCGGCCGGTCACGTCGATCATGAACCCCTGGAAGTGCGTCACGCGCCCGTGCTCGTCCCGGACGGGGGTGGTCGTATCGTGGACCCACACCCACGATCCGTCGGCCGCCCGCATCCGGTACTCGTGATCGAACGCGGCCAGGTCGCTCCCTGCGGCACGCGCCGCCGCGTCGATCCGCTCCTGGTCCTCGGGATGGACGATCTCGAACCAGAGGTCGGGCTCGGCGAGGAACCGCTCGGGCGGGTACCCGAGCAACGCCTCGATCTGCGGGCTCACGAAGCCGAGGTGGACCGCCCCCTCGCCGACGACGTCGAAGTACGTCACGGCGGGGATCTGCTCGACGACGCTCCGGTAGCGTTCCTCGGCGCGGCGCAGGCGATCGTCCTGGCGTTGCCGCGTCAGCGCCGCGCCGAGGAGCGCTGCCGCCGCGCGCATGGCCTCGATCTCGCCGTCGGCCCAGTCGCGGATCCGCACGCACTCGTCGAACCCGACGCATCCCCACCACTCGCCGTCGGCGCGGATCGGCAGCACCAGGGTCGAGGCGATGTCCTGGGCCGCCAGCTCCTCGCGCTCGGCCGCCGGGAACGTCCTGACGTCACCGTCGATGACCCCGCCCTCGGACAGGACGGCGGCCCACCGCTCGAACCCGATCTCGGTCCAGGTGGCCCCGGCGAGCGCCGGGTTGGACGATTGCGATGCGATGCCCGGGGCGCACCACTCCGCCACCTGGTGGACGATCGGCCCGACTTCGCCGGGGCGGCTCTCGAGGACGTAGGCGCGCGAGACGTCGGCGGCGCGGCCCAGCCGGGCGAGGACCTCCGGCGCCGCGTCGAGCCAATCGGGGGCCAGGAGGAGCCGTTCGGCGGCGAAGGCCACGGCATCGATGATCTCGTTGCGACGCGGGGGGATCACCCCCGTCGCCCGCGCCGTATCCACCATCTCCCCAGGTCCTCCTTGCATCGGAGCGCGCGGCAGCACCCCCGCGCCAGGTCTCGCCTCAGTATCGGCGGGAGGGGCGCCGGATGGAGTCCGCCGCGTGGGGGATGGCATCGGTCGGGCGGCCTACGACGCCGGCGTGCCCGTGAGCCCGGGGGTCGAGCCGGCGCGCTCGACCTCGCCGGGCGCCGGCCACCGCTCTCGAGATTTCGCTGCGAGCCGGAACATCGTCTCGATCGCCTTCGGATCCTCGGTGGCCGGGCGGTGCTCGACGACCCCGTCCGCGACGGCGTCGTCCCAGATCGCCTGCCCCCGTTCGGTCCGGACGATCGTGAGCGTCCACCCGTCGGACTGCCCGAGGCCGCCGAACGAGATGTCGGCGTGCTCGGCGGCGAAGTCGGGGCAGCGCAGGCATCCGGGCCGGGTGAAGCGGTGGGCGTCCTTCAGCGGGTAGACGATCTCGTCGCCGGTGTCGGTGTAGAAGAGCAGGCGGCCCTTGATGTTCACGCGCGCGAGGTGGTCGAGGTCCAGGCCGAGCTCCTCCTGCGCGATCTGGACCATCAGACCGTCGTAGCTGAACGACTTCGAGCAGAGGAGCCCGAACGTCCACGCGATCTTCTTGCGCCACTTGTTCACGCGGCGCGCCTCCATCGCGCCGGTGACCGACGTCTGGCAGCCCATGCCGACGAGGGCCACCTGCGAGAGCCCCATCTCGGCGGCCCTCAGCAGCGCCATCGGGTTCGCGCTATACGTGTACCGGCTGCCCGCCGTCGCGTAGACGCCCGCCTCGTCGGTCACCACGGTCGGCTCGGCGTCCCACGGGCGCTCGCCCGAGAGCGCGGACGTGCACGCGCCGTCGATCCGGCCCGTCCGCAGCCCCCAGGTGAGCAGCGCCGAGACGACGCCCCCGTCCTGGCCGTGCAACAGGGCCTCGGGCGCCGTGCCGCGCGCCAGGTAGATGTCCCGGTACGCGCCGATCAGCTCATCGGGCCGGCGCGTGCGACCGAACAGCAGCTCGTCGATCTCGGACTCCCACTCGCGGAACCGGGGGCACGCCAGCGTGCAGAGCGAGCAGCCGCGGTCGCCGTGCGTGCAGGCGTCGGGCTCGCCCTCCTGCAGCTGGACCGGCTTGTCGTCCTCGTAGCCCAGCACGTGGAAGGGGCACGCCACGATGCAAGCGGAGCAGCCGGTGCACAGCCCGCTCGTGACGACCTCGTGGTACAGGTCGCGCCACTGGGTGCTGTCGGCTTTGGGCGACATCTGGCGGAGCATACCGCTGGGTTGCCCGGAGCCGAGCGGTCGTGGTTGGCTGCGGGCTCGGACCGAAGGAAGGGGAAGCCACATGCACCGTCACCTCGTGATCGCCGCCGCCCTGCTCGCCCTCGTCGGCGCCGGCTGTTCGTCGGATCCCTCGAGCGAACCCGCGGCCGGGACCACGACGAGCGAACCGGGCGAGACGACGTCGACCCAGGCCGGCGGGGAGCCCGGCGCGCTCGTGATCGTCGATTTCGCCTTCGAGCCACCCGACGTGCTCGCCGGCGAGGACGGCACCCTCACGATCACGAACGAGGGCGACACCGACCACACCTTCACGATGGACGACGGCAGCATCGACGAGGACCTGGCGCCCGGGGCCACGGTCGACGTCGTGATCGGGGAGACGGGCGGGTTCCACTGCGAGATCCACCCGTCGATGACGGGGACCGTCGAGTCGGAGTGAGCGGGCGCTAGACGGAGAACGACTCGCCGCACGCGCACTCGTGCACGGCGCGGGGGTTGCGCACCTTCAGCCCACCGCCCAGGAGGTTCCGGTCCAGGTCGAGCGTGGAGCCGGCGAGGATCGGGGCGCTCACCGGGTCGACCACCACGCGCACGCCGCCCGCGCCGTCGATCACGAGGTCGTCGCCGCTGGCCCGGTCGAAGGCCAGGCGGTAGGAGAACCCCGAGCACCCGCCGGCGACGACGCGGACGCGCAGCACCGGCTCGCTCCCCTCGTCGGTGGCGAGCTGGGCCACCTTGCGGGCGGCGCCGTCGGTCACGGTCAGCACGTCGTTCGGCACGTCTCCAGGATAGCCCCGCCCGGCCCGGATGCCTGCTCAGGCCGTGAGGAACCCGGCGAACACGCGCGCGTAGGCCCGTGCCGCCGTCACCAGGTCCTCGACGGCCACCCATTCGTCGGCGGCGTGCGCCACCGCGAGCGTGCCGGGCCCGAAGATGATCGTCGGGATCGCGGCGTCGTTGATGTAGAAGCGGGCGTCGGTGATCCCCGTGAACCCGTCGTCGAGCCCGGGCGTCCCGGTCTCGGCCCCGATCGCGGCCCGGGCGAGGGCCGCCACGACGCTGTCGCCCGAGGACTCGGCGGCGTCGGTCCATTCACGGACCTCCACGTCGATCCGCACCGAGGGGTCATCGTGGCGCAGATCCTCGACGATCGCATGGAAGGGGGCGAGGACGGCGTCGGCAGAGGTCTCGCCGGGCACGATCCGGCGATCGATCTCCACGACGCAGCGGTCCGGCACCATGTTCGGCGCGCTCCCGCCCTGGATGAGCGCCGCGTTCACCGTCGGCGGGCCGCAGAGCGGGTGGATGGTGTCCGGGAGCCCCTCGGGCAGCCGCAGCAGGAACCGCGCCATGTTCGTGATCGCGTTGACGCCCTCGTGCGGGCGGGACCCGTGCGCCGCCGCGCCGTAGGAGGTCGCGGTCATCCACGCGCCGCCCCGCTCCGCGAGCGCGATGCGCAGGTCGGTGGGCTCGCCCACGATGCAGGCGTCCTGGGTGAGCAGCCCGCGGTCGCGCAGCACCCGCGTCCCGTGCCACCCCGCCAGCTCCTCGTCGGCGGCCAGGTGGAACGCGAGGGAGCCGGCGAGCGGCAGGCCCGCGCGCACGAGCGCGGCCCCGGCGACGAGCGCGGCGGCGATCGCCCCCTTCATGTCGGTCGCGCCGCGGCCGACGAGCCGGCCGTCGACGACGTCGCCGGCGAACGGCGGATGCGACCACGTGTCGGGCGAGCCGGCCGGGACCGTGTCGAGGTGACCGTTCCACGCCAGGGAGGGCCCGGCGGGGTCGCCGATCGTGGCGACGACGCTCGGACGGCCCGCCTCGCCCCGGACGATCTCGGGGTCGGCGCCGATGCCGGTGAGGAACGCGGCGGCGAGCTCCGCCGCCTCGTCCTCGGTCTGCAGCGGGTTCTCGCTGCGCGCCGCGATGAGCGCGCGGACAAGGTCGAGGACCTCGTCGGGATCGATCGCGGCCACCGCGGCCTCCGCGGCGTCGGCGCGGACGGCGTCGTCGGGGTCGCGCATCGCGAGGACGCTAGCAGGCGGGACCGGTACGCATCCGCCCAAGCGCCCTACGATGGACACATGACCGACCTGGCGCCGTTGCTCGCCGCCCTCGACCCCGCGCCGCGACACGAGCCCGCGCCGGGCGATCGCGCGGCGGCGGTGCTCGCCCTCGTCGTCCTCACGCCCGCGCCGGCGCTGGTGCTCACCGAACGCGACGCGTCCCTGTCCCGTCACCCGGGCGAGGTCTCGCTGCCCGGGGGGCTGCGCGATCGAGAGGACCCATCGCTCGCGGCGACCGCGCTGCGCGAGACGGCCGAGGAGCTCGGCATCGACCCCACGCTGCCGCGGATCCTCGGCGCCCTCCCGCCGGTCCACACGTTCGTGTCGGGGATCCTCGTCACCCCGTTCGTGGCGACGCTCGACGTGCTGCCGACCCTGCGCGTGCACCGCGCCGAGATCGCGCGGGTCTTCACGGTGCCGCTCGCCGATCTCGCGGCCGCCGAGGAGCGGCGGATGCTGCACCGCGACGATCGCGGGACCGTCGACGGATGGTGGTACGAGGTCGACGGGGCGACCGTCTGGGGTGCGACCGGTCACATGGTCCACGAGCTGCTGACCCGCGTCCGGCAGGAGGTGCCGCCGTGGTTGACGTCGTGACGCCGGAGGACCGCGACCTCCGGCTCCTGCTCGGGGAGGCGCGGACGATCGCGGTCGTGGGGATCTCCGCCGACCCGCGGCGACCGTCGCACCGCGTGGCGAGCTACCTCCTGGAGCACGGCTACACGATCGTGCCCGTGAACCCCAACGTCGACGCCGTGCTCGGCGAGCGCGCGTACCCGTCGCTCCTCGACATCCCGCCCGCCCGGACGATCGACGTCGTCGACGTCTTCCGGCGCGCCGACGCGACCCCGGACGTGGCGCGCGACGCGGTCGCGATCGGCGCCCGCGTGCTCTGGCTGCAGGAGGGCATCGTCAACGAGGAGGCGATGCGGATCGCCCAGGACGCCGGGATGGAGATCATCATGGGCGTGTGCATCCAGCACGTGCGCGAACGGCTGATGGAGGAGATGGACGGATGACGCGGTGGGAGTACTTCGTGGCGCCGGTGCTCGAGCACAACCCGGCCGAGATCCTGAACTCGTTCGGCGAGGACGGGTGGGAGCTCGTGGCGTTGCTCGCCCAGCCCACGCCGATGGGAGGGACGTCGCTCGTGGCGTACCTCAAGCGCCCGAAGGGCTAGGGGGGTCCGCCGCCGCGCCGCCATCCTCGCCGCCCGCCGTCGCCGCCCGCGACCGGCGGCCCGCGACGATCCGTACGACTAGCGCCACCGCGAGCACCGCCGCGGCGCCGAGCGCGATCCACGTGCGCGCAGGGATCTCGGTGCCGTCGATCTCCGCACCGGGGCCGTCGGTGGCCTCCGTGCCCGGGGGGATGCGCCAGATCGCGTCCGCCGTCGCCACGTAGAGCAGGCCGTCGGGACCGACCTGCAGATCGGTGACGCCGGCCCCGAATCGTGCGAACACCTCCATCTTCCCCGTCGCGACGTCCACGTGGCGGACGCGCCCGTCGTTGAACGACCCCACGTAGAGCTCGCCGTCCCACCACGCGCATCCCGTCAGGGCGACGGGGCTCTCGAGGACCGCGACCGGATCGACGAACTGCCCGTCGCCGTCGGTCCCGAGGACCTCGGGCCAGCCGTAGTTGCCGCCCGGCGCCAGGCGGTTCACCTCGTCGTCGCGGTCGGGGCCGTTCTCGGTCGCCCACAACGTCCCCGCGTCGTCGGCGCAGATCCCGAACGAGTTCCGGTGGCCCATCGAATACGCGGGGTTGTCGGCGCCGAAGGGGTTGCCCGGCGCCGCGTCTCCGAGATCGGTGAGCCGCAGCACCTTGCCGCCCGGATCGTCCACGTCCTGGGCGCGCGCCGACTCGTGAGCCTCGCCGACCGTCGCGTAGAGCCGATCGTCGGGTCCGAACAGCAGGTCGCCCCCGTTGTGGTACGCGTTCGTCCCCGGGACGGTCTCCCGCAGCCGTTCGAACGTCCCGCCGCGGTCGCCGTCGGCGCGGACGCGCCCGATCACGTTCATGCCCGGCCCCGGATCGGTCAGGTACAGGTAGACCCAGGGCTCCCCGTCGTCGAACCGCGGGTGCAGGGCGAGCCCGAGGAGCCCGGTCTCGAAGCCGGCCCCGACGGGGAACCGGGCGAACGGGTCGTCCCCCAGCGTGCCGTCCGGTGCCACGATCCGCACCTGGCCCGTCGCCTGCTCCGTGAAGAACAGGCGACCGTCGGGGGCGAAGGCCATGTTCGTCGGCTGCTCGAGCCCGGCCACGTAGGGCTCGGCGCGCTGCGCCGAGGCGGCGATCGCGGGCCACCACGCCGCGGCCAGGCCGCAGACGAGGGCGGTCAGGGCGCGGGCGACGCGCATGGACGTCACCGTACCGTGGGCGCGGGGTAGGGTCGGCAGCGCATGCGGATCGACCACGTCGTGCTCGCCGTGCGCGACCTCGACGAGGCCGCGGAGCGGCTCGGTCGCGAGCACGGGCTCGCGACGGTGCCGGGAGGTGTCCACCCGGGCTGGGGGACGGCGAACCGGGTCGCGCCGCTCGGCGAGAGCTACGTCGAGCTCCTCGCGGTGGTGGACGCCGACGTCGGTCGGGGCACCGCGCTCGGCCGCCTCCTCCTCGCGGCGTCGACGAACGGCGATGCGTGGTTCGCGGTCTGCCTGGCCGACGACGACATCGACGCGACCGCGGCCCGACTCGGGCTCGAGGTGGAGGCCGGCGAACGCCGCCGGCCCGACGGTGGGGTGCTGCGGTGGCGGGGCGCCGGCATCGAGGACCCGCGGCGGCTCCCCGGGTTCCCGTTCTTCATCGCCTGGCAGGGGGGCCCCGGGGAGCATCCGGGGGCGGCGACGGTCGCGCAGCCGTGCGGCGCCACCGGCGTGGCATGGGTCGAGATCGCCGCGGACCCGGTGGCGTTCGATGCGTGGACGGGCGACGCCGGCGTCCCGATCCGGCTCGTCGCGGGCGATCCAGGGGTACGGCGGGTGGCGCTCGCCACGCCCGCGGGGGAGCTCGTCCTCTAGCCGGCGGCGTCCAGCGCCCGCGCCAGATCGGCCACGAGGTCGTCGGGATCCTCGATCCCCACGGAGAGCCGGATCAGGTCGTCGGGGACCTCCAGGGGCGAGCCCACGACGCTGGCGTGCGTCATGGGACCGGGGACCTCGATGAGCGACTCGACCCCGCCGAGGGACTCCGCCAGCCAGAACAGCTGTGTGGTGCCGGCCAGCGCGGCGGCGCGGGCGGCGGTCTCGACGCGGAACGACACCATCCCGCCGAACCCCGACATCTGGCGCGCCGCGATCTCGTGCCCGGGGTGGTCGGGCAGGCCCGGGTAGTCGACGTGCCCGACCATCGGGTGGCCGTCGAGGAACGCGGCCACGGCGGCCGCGTTGTCCACGTGCCGACGCATGCGCACGCCGAGCGTCCGCAGCCCCCGCAGCGCGAGGTAGCAGTCCATCGGCCCCGGCACGGCGCCGACGGCGTTGGTGAGGAAGGTGAGCGCGTCGATCAGGTCCGGCTCAGACGTGACCACGGCGCCCCCGATCAGGTCGGAGTGCCCGCCCAGGTACTTCGTCACGCTGTGCACGACGACGTCGGCGCCCAGGGCCAGCGGCCGTTGCAGCGCCGGCGTCGCGAACGTGTTGTCGACGACGACCCGCGCGCCGCCGGCGTGGGCCACGGCGGCGACGCCCTCGATGTCGACGATCCTGAGGCTCGGGTTCGTCGGGGTCTCGAACCACACGAAGCGGGTCCGATCCGTGAGCGCGGCGGCGAGCGCATCGAGGTCGGTGAGGTCGACCGCGGTGCTCGTCAACCCCCACGGCTCGAGCACGCGCGCGAGCAGGCGGTACGTCCCGCCGTAGATGTCGTCGCCGAGCACGACGTGGTCACCGGGCCGCAGGCTCAGCAGGAGCGTGGACTCGGCCGCCATCCCCGACGCGAACGCGAACCCGCGCTCCGCGCCCTCCAGGTCCGCGATCGCGGTCTCGAGCGCCGCGCGCGTGGGGTTGCCGCCGCGCGCGTAGTCCCACGTGCGCGGCGCCCCCACGGCGTCCTGGACGTAGGTCGAGGTCTGGTAGATCGGGACGTTCACCGCGCCGTAGACCGGGTCGGGCTCCGCGCCCGCGTGGACCGCGCGCGTGTCGAACCTCAGTCCCTCGTCTCGGGGGGCATCTCCCACCGTCGCCTCCTCAGCTCCTCCTG
>DASQKC010000002.1:0-7092 GCA_035630755.1 Actinomycetota bacterium
TGAACCAGTCGGTCCACGCCTTCATGACCGCGGCCTGCTCCGCCTCGGTCTCGGGCATGCTCCCGCCCTCGTAGATCAGCAGGTAATCCGCCATCCGTCCCTCCTTGATCCCGGGCCCACGGTCGGGGCCACTACCCTCACGACGAACGCCACCCCTGCGATCCGACACCCGTGTCGGGGTTCCTCCGAACGTGGGCGAACGCGTGATGGCCGATCCCGGGAACCCGGAGGGGCCGCCGGCGCGTCCCATGCCCCATCACGCACCGGAGGAGGAGTCCCATGCGTCACCGCCGACCCGTCCGGCTGGCCCTCGCGACCGGCATCGCCCTGTTCCTCGTGGCCGTCCCGGCCGGGGCGGCGATGGCCTGCGGGGGGCTCGTGGCCCCCAACGGCACGATCAGCCTGCTGCGCACCACCACGCTCGCCGGGTACCACGGGGGCGTGGAGCACTACGTCACCTCGTTCAGCTTCGCGGGCGAGGCGAACGCCGAGCTCGGCTCGATCGTCCCGCTCCCCGGCATCCCGACCGACGTCACACCGGCGGGCCGCTGGACCCTGCAGCGTCTGGTGCAGGAGACGCAGCCGCCCCTCCTCGAGGGTGAAGCGTTCGCCTTCGCCGCGGACGCGGGCACCGCGCGCGTCCTGTTCGAAACCGAGATCGACGCGCTCGACATCACCGTCCTCGAAGGCGGCGCCGTCGAGGTCGGGCGGTGGGCCACCGACCACGGGTTCTTCCTGCCGCCCGACGCCCCGGAGGTCCTCGAGTTCTACGCGGCACGCAGCCCGATCTTCCTCGCGGCGCGGTTCAACGCCGCGCGCGCCGCCGAGCAGGGTGTCGTGGAGGGGGAGGGCACGCCGATCCACATCGAGATCCCGACGCCGAACCCGTGGGTCCCGCTCCGGATCCTGGGGCTCGGCCGCCAGCCCACCGACCTCGTCGAAGCCGACGTCTACCTGCTGACCGACCGCGAGCCGGCCCTGCTCCCGCAGGCGACGGGCGGGGTGGTCCTGGAGCGGAGCGAGGAGGCGTCGACGTCGCTGCTCGCCGACCTCGCCTCCGATCGCGGGATGGGCTGGCTGCCCACCGAGGGCATGTGGTTCTCCCACCTCGCGATCGACGCGGAGGCGCGCGAGCTGCACCACGATCTCGCCATCGACGCGAGCGGGTTCGGGCAGCCGAGCCGCATCGCCGCGGGGCTGATCCCGCCACCCGAGCCCGCATCGGCGGTGGATCTCACGCCGGCGGCGTGGCTGGCGATCGCGGTCCTGCTGTGCGCCGGGGCGCTGGCCGTGGCGGCGGTCATCGCGCGGCCGCGGGCTGAGGTCGCCGGGTGAGGCGGATCGCCCTCCCGGTGCTGCTCGTGCTCCTGGCCGGGGCGTGCACGCACGCGAGCGCGCGCGACCCCGGCCGGGAGCGCACGATCGAGATCACCATGCACTACTCGGCCTTCGACCCCGCCGAGATCCACGTGGCACCGGGGGCGACCGTCCGGTTCGTGCTCACGAACGCCGACCCGATCGACCACGAGTTCATCCTCGGCGACGAGACCGTGCAGCGGATCCACGAGGAGGGCACGGAGGCGCACCACGGCGCCAAGCCCGGCGAGATCACCGTGCACGCGGGGACGACGGGGGAGACGACCTACACGTTCCCGGAGGGCGGCGAGGTGATCTTCGGCTGCCATTCGCCGGGGCACTACGCTTACGGGATGCGTGGCCTGGTGATCGTCGGCTAGCCGCCCTGTTCGGCGATCCGCCGGAGCACGGGCAGCACGAGCCGGTCCTTATCGCGGCCGCTCGCCTCCTTGGAACGGATCACGTCGGCGAGCGAGGCGACGTCGACCTCGGCGCCGAGCACCGTCAGGTGGACGGCGTCGCGGGCCACGTCCACGTACCCGCCCGTCCCGCTCGGGGTGAACGTGATGTCGAGCCGCCCGTGGTCGGTGACGAGGTTCCACATGTCCGCCGACGCGAGCGACGCGGCGTCGTGGTCGAAGGGCACCCCCGCCGGCTCCTGGGCCGTCCACACCTTCGCGTGGAGCTCGTCGAGGGCGGCCGAGAGCCGCTCGAGGTTCCGTCGATCGATCGCCGGCACGACGTCGACGTCGGTCGTGACGTAGGGCGAGCCGTGGATCACGCCCGCGAACCCGCCGATCAGGACGCACCGGACCCCGTGGGAGGCGAGGACGCCGAGGAGGAGCTCGGGGCGGAACTCAGGCTCGGGCACCGGTCAGCGCCTCCCGTCCGGCGCGGGCGAAGCGGAGCGCCGCGCGATGCCGGCGCACGCGCTCGTCGACGCCGACGAGCAGGTTCGAGGACGCCACGGTCCAGTCGGCGTCGTCGGCGAGGGACAGACGCGGCTCGAGCTCCAGCCCGCAGGCGCGGATCGCCTCGATGACCCGTTCGAACGCCGGTTCCGTGGCGCCCGCCTCGAGGCGGGCGATGGCCGACTGGGTCGTGCCCAGCCGCGCCCCGAGCTCGGCCTGCGTCAGGCCCGCCCGCCGCCGTGCTTCCCGGATCAGGGTGCCGCCGCGCATGAGCGGAGCATAGCAGAAACGCTATATCCCCACACCTGCCAGCACCACCAGACCCGTCGCGTGGTCACCCTGGCCGTGCCTCCGCCGGGATGGCAGCATCGAGGCATGGCACCGAAGCGTGTCCGCCTGCTGGCGTGGGGGTCGTTCGCGATCTCGATGGCGCTGTCCGCCGCCGCCTTGGTGTTCCTCGTCCTGAGCTGGGGCGTGCCGCCCCTGCCCACGGAGTTCGGTCCGAAGGGGTTCAGCATCGCGTTCGCGGTCGTGGGGGGTGGCGTCGGCGCGGTGCTCGCCGCCCGCCGGCCCGGGAACCCCATCGGATGGATCTTCTGCGGCGTCGGTGTCGTGTCGGCTCTCCAGGCGCTCGGCGCGGACTACGCGAGGTGGGCCCTCACCGTGGAGTCGGGACGACCCCCGGCCGGCGCGTGGGGGGCGTGGCTCCAGGAATGGGTGTGGATCCCGCTCGTGGGCAGCCTCGGCGTGGTGGCGGCGATCTTCCCCGACGGGCGGTTCCTCTCGCCGCGGTGGCGCGTCGCGGCATGGGTGGCCATCGGGTTGGCCGTCATCCCGATGGTGCTGACCGCGCTGGTCTCGCCCCTCACGATCTACGTCGGCACGCCGAACCCGATCGGCGACGTCGGGGTGAGGGAGAACCTCGCGCTCGGATCGCTCGGGCTGATGTTCCCGGTGATCGTCGTCGGGACGGCCTCGCTGATCGTCCGGTTCCGGCGATCGCGCGGCGACGAGCGCCAGCAGCTGAAGTGGCTGGTCCTGTCGATGAGCATCGTGCTGGCGCTCGTCGCGCTCTACGCCGCCGTCGCGGCGCCGACGGGTGGCGCGCCCGGCGATCGGCTCGAGTGGGCCGAGTACCTGATGACCCTGGCCTTCCTCGGCGTCCCTATCTCGATCGCGTTCGGCGTGCTCAAGTACCGGCTCTACGACATCGACGTCGTGATCAGCAAGGCCGTCGTCTACGGCGGCCTCGCGCTGTTCATCACCCTCGTCTACGTGGGGATCGTCGTGGGCGTCGGCGCGGCGATCGGTGCGGTCGGGAGCCCGGCGCTGTCGGCGGTGGCGGCGGCGGTGGTCGCGCTGGCCTTCCAGCCCGCGCGGATGTGGGCGCAGCGCGTGGCGAACCGGATCGTGTACGGCGATCGCGCAACGCCGTACGAGGTCCTCGCCGACCTGGGGGAGCGGCTCGCGGGGGAGTACGCCGTCGACGACGTCGTGGTCCGGGTGGCCGAGACGCTGGGCCGGGGCCTGGGCGCCGAGCGGGTGGTGGTGTGGCTCGACATCGGGACCGAGCACCGGCCGATCGCGACCTGGCCCGCCCAGGCGGGCGACGACGACGACATGCGGACCTACCCCATCCTGCACCAAGGCGAGACCCTCGGGGCGATCGGCGTGCGCAAGCCCGCCTCGGACCCGCTCACCGACGCGGACGAGAAGCTCGTGACCGACCTCGCGGGCCAGGCGGGGCTGGTCCTGCGGAACGTCCGGCTGATCGAGGACCTTCGCGCCTCGCGCCAGCGGTTGGTGGCGGCCCAGGACGAGGAGCGTCGACGGATCGAGCGCAACATCCACGACGGCGCCCAGCAGCAGCTCGTGGCGCTCGCCGTGAAGCTCCGGCTCGCGGACGCCGCGGTCGACCCCGACCCCGCGACGGCCCGGGCGATGCTCGCGGAGATCCAGGCCGACGCCGGGGCCGCCCTGGACGACCTGCGCGACCTGGCGCGCGGCATCTACCCGCCCCTGCTCGCGGACCGGGGCCTCGTCGCGGCGCTGGAGGCCCAGGCGCGCAAGTCCCCGGTGCCCGTCCACGTCACGCCCGACGGCGTGGGTCGGTACCGGGCCGACGTCGAGGCGGCGGTGTACTTCTGCACCCTCGAGGCGCTCCAGAACGTGGCGAAGTACGCGCGGGCGACGCGCGTCGACATCGGCCTCGAGACGGGCGACGGGGTGCTGCGGTTCACGGTCGCCGACGACGGCGTGGGCTTCGACCCCGCCGCGGCGGCATCCGGGTCGGGTCTGACTAACATGCGTGACCGCCTCGATGCCCTCGGCGGTTCGCTCGTGATCCGATCGCGTGCCGGCCGCGGCACGACGATCGCCGGGTCGCTGCCCGCGACGTGAGCGGGCGCCGCGGGCCGTCTAGGTCCCGAGCGCTTCGATCTGGCGATCGGTGAGCTGGCGTGTCGTCCGGACCACGCGCAAACCCGCGAGGCCGACGGGGGCGTCGACCCACCCGCCGTCGCGCAGCTGCTGGACGGACAGGTGCCCCTCGGGGTCGCGCCGGATCTTGAACACCAGCCCCGCCTCGGTGCGGTAGACCCCGTCCGTGTCCACCATCTCACCGTACTGCATCTGGACCAGGCGGTGGCCCACGCCGACCCCGGCGTTCAGGGCAGCGCTGGGGTCGATCCGCGCCGGACCCGCGGCGGCGTCGCCGGGGCGTTCGCGGTGCCCGGCCAGAACGTCCCGAGGGGAGGGGGGAGCTTCTCCAGCTGTTCCCGGAGCGCCTCCAGGGTGTGGGCGTCGAGCGCGACGAGATCCTCGGGCGGCTGGAACATCTCGAACTGCAGCCTGGTCCGGAGGGCACGTCCCGACGCTGTCAGCGCGATCGTCTTGACCCGGCGATCGGTCGGGAGGGACCGGCGCTCCACGTAGCCCCGCTCCTCGAGGCGATCGACGAGCCAGGTCATCTGCGACGCGTCGATCTGCATCATGTCGGCGAGCACCCCCATCGGTCGTGGCTCGTCGGGGTCGAGGATCGAGAGGGCCTTCAGGTGGCCGGGGGTGAGGCCCTCCTCCCGCAGGATCGCGAGGTGGCCGCCGCGCTGGAACCGCTCGAGCGTGAACCGCGCCATCAAGCGCCACACGTCGCCGGCCACGTCCCGTTTCGATCGCGCGCTCACAGCTCGATGGTACCTCGAAATGGTTGAGGATGCTCCACCGTTCATAACACATGATATTTGACGCTTCTCGAGTACCTGTGGGAGGGTCGGGACCATGACGAACGCGATCGTGGTGGAGGACCTGCGCAAGCGATTCGACGACGTGGTGGCGCTCGATGGCGTCGACCTCGAGGTCGAGCACGGCACGGTGTTCGGTCTCCTCGGGCCCAACGGCGCCGGGAAGACGACGGCGGTCCGCGTGCTCGCGACCGTCTTGCCTCCCGACGGGGGGCGCGCCGAGGTGCTCGGCCACGACGTCGTCCGCGACGCGGACAGGGTCCGGCGACGGATCGGCATGGCGGGGCAGTTCGCGGCGGTCGACCCGAACCTCACGGGCCGCGAGAACCTCGAGATGGTCGGCGTGCTCAGCCAGCTGCCGCGCGCCGCCATCGTCGCGCGCGCCGGCGAGCTGCTCGAGCGGTTCCAGCTGAGCGAGGCGGGGGATCGCCCGGTCCGCACCTACTCGGGCGGCATGCGGCGGCGGCTGGACATCGGCGCGTCCCTGGTCGCCACGCCGCCGGTCCTGTTCCTCGACGAGCCCACTACCGGCCTGGACCTCACGAGCCGCAACGAGCTCTGGGACATGCTCCGCGAGCTGGTGGCTGACGGGACCACGGTCCTGCTGACGACCCAGTACCTGGAGGAGGCGGACCAGCTGGCCTCGCGGATCGCCGTCGTGGACGGCGGGAAGGTGATCGCGAACGACACGCCGACGAACCTGAAGGCGCAGCTCGGCAGCACCGTCGTCGAGATGACCTTCGCCGACGGCGCCGCGGCCGAGCATGCCGCCACCGCGCTCGCGGGCACCGAGGCGACGGCGACCGACCGCGAGGGGAGCGATCTCCGCGTCTCCTCGGACCGAGGTGCGAAGGTCCTCGTGGAGGTGCTCCGTCGGTTGGACGCCGCCGGGATCGAGCCCGTGACGCTCGCCGTCCGCGAACCGAGCATGGACGACGTCTTCCTCGCCCTCACGGGCCGACACGTCGAGCTCGGCGCCGAAGCGGGTGCGGCATGAGCGCGACCGATGTGTCCGCGTTCGACACGGTCCGCGACCATCGCGTCCCGCTCGGGATCCTCCGCGACACCGTCGCCCTCGCGCGCCGCGGCCTGATCGCCTACCGGCGCGTACCGCAGCTGCTCGTGTTCTCGACAATCCAGCCCGTGATCTTCGTGGTCATGTTCCGCTACGTGTTCGGGGGTGCGGTGGCGGGGAGCCTGCCGCCGGGCGTCGACTACGTCGACTACCTGATGCCGGGGATCTTCGTGCAGACCGCGGTGTTCGGCGCGATCGCGGCGGCGATCGGGCTGGCGAGCGACATGAAGTCGGGGTTGATGGAGCGGTTCCACGCGTTGCCGATGTCGCGCGCCGCCGTGCTGACGGGACGGACGACCGCCGACCTGTGCCGCAACGCGTTCGTGGTCGTGCTGATGATGGTGGTCGGATTCCTGGTCGGGTGGCGGATCCACACGAACGTGTGGGGCTTGATCGCCGGGGGGCTGCTCGTCCTCTTCTTCGGCTACGCGATGTCGTGGATCTTCGCGACGCTCGGCCTGGCCGTCGGCGACCCGGAGACCGCGCAGGCGGCCGCGTTCCCCGTGCTGGC
>DASQKC010000003.1:0-2665 GCA_035630755.1 Actinomycetota bacterium
TGGCGAGATGGCGCTCAAGAACGACGGCACGATGCTCGGCCTGCGCGTCGGGCTCAAGGCCGACGAGGGCGCCTTCCATTCCGACGCGCAGCCGAGCAAGTTCAAGGTCGGCCTGTTCCACATCGTCACCGGCTCTTACGACCTCCCTGCCGCGCACGTCACGGCCGACGGCGCCTACACGAACAAGGCGCCTGGGGGCGTCGCGTACCGGTGCTCGTTCCGCGTGACCGAGGCCTCGTACCTGATCGAGCGGCTGGTGGACAACGCGGCGCATCAGCTGGAGATGGATCCGGCGGAGATCCGCCGCAAGAACTTCATCCGCAAGGACCAGTTCCCGTATGAGTCGGTCACCGGGTTCGTCTACGACTCGGGCGACTACCACACGGCGATGGACCTGGCCCTCGAGAAGATCGGCTACGACGACCTCCGCAAGGAGCAGACCGAGGCGCGTGCCAGCGGCAAGCTCTACGGGATCGGGATGGCGAGCTTCACGGAGGTCGTCGGCGCGGGCCCGCACAAGGACTACGACATCATGGGTCTGAAGATGAACGACGGCGCCGAGATCCGGATCCACCCCACCGGCAAAGCGATCCTGAAGATCTCGTCCAAGACCCAGGGGCAGGGGCACGAGACGACGTTCGCGCAGATCGTCGCCGAGGAGCTCGGGATCCAGCCCGAAGACGTCAAGGTCCAGCACGGCGACACGGACAACACGCCCTACGGCCTGGGCACGTACGCCTCGCGCTCCACCCCCACCGTCGGCGCCGCCACCGCGATGGTGTCGCGCCGCATCCTCGAGAAGGCGCGGAAGATCGCCGCGCACCTGCTCGAGGTCGACGAGGCCGACGTCGAGTTCACGCGGCCGAACTTCACGGTCAAGGGCGCGCCCGAGAAGGCGGTCACGATCCAGGACGTCGCGTTCGCCGCGTACACGAACTTCCCCGATGGCATGGAGGCCGGGCTCGAGGGGTCCTACTACTACGACCCACCGAACCTGACGTTCCCCTTCGGGACCTACGCGGTCGCGGTCGAGGTCGACCCCGAGACCGGTGTGTGGGAGGTGACCCGCATGGTGGCGGTCGACGACTGCGGCGTGCGGATCAACCCCATGATCGTGGAAGGCCAGATCCACGGCGGCCTCACCGAGGGCTACGCCATCTCGGCCATGGAGCTCATCACGTTCGACGAGGACGGGAACTGCATCGGCGCGAACTTCCTCGACTACCTGTTGCCGACCGCGGTCGAGACGCCGAAGTTCGAGCTGGGCGAGACGGTCACACCGTCGCCGCACCACCCGATCGGCGCCAAAGGCGTGGGCGAATCGGCCACCGTGGGGTCGCCGGCCGCGTTCGTGAACGCGGTGATCGACGCCCTGTGGCCGCTCGGCGTGCGCAACATCGACATGCCGCTCACGTCCTCGAAGGTGTGGGAGACCATCCAGGCGGCCAAGGCGGGGTAGGCCGCGTGCGCGCCGACGTCCTGCGGCTGGCGGCCGAGCTGACCGAGCGGGGCGAGGCGTACGCGCTCGCGACCGTGGTGTGGCGTCGGTCACCGTCCTCGGGGCAGACGGGCGCCACCGCGCTGATCACGACCGACCGGCGGATCCACGGGTGGCTGGGCGGCGCCTGCGCCGAGCCCACCGTGATCCGCGAGGCGATGCGGATGCTCGAGGAGGGCCGCTCCGGCCTGCTGTTCCTCGGCCCGCCCGAGGAGCTCGCCGGCAACGCGCGCGCCGGGGTCGTGACCGTCCCGATCGCGTGCCAGAGCGAGGGAGCGTTGGAGGTCTTCGTGGAACCCGTCCTGCCCACCCCGCAGCTCGTCGCCGTGGGCCGGTCGCCCGCGGCGATCGCCCTGACCGGGATCGCACGCGGCCTGGGCTGGCGCGCGGTCCACGTGGACGTGGACGGCGGCGAGGTCGGCTCGCTCGAGGACGTCGACCTCGACGGGTCGAGCTACGTCGTGGTCGCCACTCAGGGCCACTACGACGAGGACGCGCTGGGGCGCGCGCTCGCGAGCGAGGCGGGCTACGTCGGCCTCGTCGCGTCGCGGCGGCGCGCCGAGGCGGTGCTCGGCTACCTCCGCGACCGCGGCGCCAGCGACGACGCGCTCGCGCGGGTCCACGCGCCCGCGGGCCTCGACCTGGGACACGTGCGCACCGAGGAGATCGCGGTGGCCGTGATCGCGCAGATCGTGGCCCTGCGCGCCGCCGGCGCGCTGGCGCCGGCCGCGGCGGTGACGGCGCCCGATCACGAGGAGATCGACCCCGTCTGCGGGATGACGGTCGAGGTCGCCACGGCGAGTCTGCGAGCGATGCACGACGGGCGCACGTATTACTTCTGCTCGCCCGGCTGCCTCGCGGCGTTCGAGGCCGACCCCGCCCGGTTCGCGACGGCCGGCGCCTAGCCCGCGCCCGGCCGGACGGCGACGACGCCGTCGTCCACGCGCACCTCGTACGCGGCGACCGGCCGGCTCGCGGGACCGCGCAGGACACGGCCGTCCGCCAACGCGAACGTGCTCCCGTGGAACGGGCACGAGATCGACGCGGGAGCCGCGGTGCGGACGCCGCCGCCGTGCAGCGCGGCGCCCTGGTGCGTGCAGAGATCGGACAGCGCGAACGCCCTGTCCCCGACGCGGACGACCACGAAGGGCTCGTCCCCCACCATCA
>DASQKC010000004.1:0-2388 GCA_035630755.1 Actinomycetota bacterium
AGGGGACGGGGGGCAGCGCGATCAAGGCGACCATGTAGGCGGGGTAATCGAGGAAGTCGATGCCGCGCCGCGCGCCGCCGCCGTAGTGGACGTCGTCCGTGTATCGCCGGTCGGTCGCGTAGATCGGGATGATCGCCTTCAGGGCCGGCGGGCGGAGCGCGGCGACCTGGAGCGAGTTGAAGCCGGAGTACGAGGTGCCGTACATCCCGACGTTGTCGTTGGACCACTCCTGTTCGGACAGCCACGCGATCGTCGCGACGTGGTCCTGGAGCTCTCGCGCCGTGTACTCGTCGACGGCGTCGCCCTCCGACGAGCCGGTGCCGCGGACGTCGGCCCGGCAGACCGCGAGGTTCCCCTCGTCGCACAGGCGTCGATAGATCGACGTCGCGTCCGAGAGATCGTCCTTGCGGTACGGACGCGCCTCGAAGACGACGGGCCATGGCGGCGGCGTGTCGGGGAAGTGCAGGGTGAGCGCGATCCTCACGCCGTCGTCCATCTCGAGGAACCGACGCTCGTCCATGGCGCGGCACCGTACCCGCTTCCGAGCTGCTCCGCAGCGATCCGCATGACCGGCGACCAGGGCGTTTGACGACCCCGCCCGCTCGGCGGGAGGGTGAAGGTTCCCCCGACCCCATGGAGGTGCAGGCCGATGCCTCAGATCGACCGGCGGACGTTCCTTCGAGGATCCGCAGCGACCGCAGGGGCGGTGATGCTCGGCGGTCCGTTCCAGGGTTTCGTGGCGAGGGCAGCGAACGCGGCGACGATGGCGGCACCGTCCTTCCCGCTCGGCCCGGTCGAGGACATGCGCGACGGGATCGTCCGGCTGTGGCTCCCGAAGGGGTTCCACTACCGCTCGTTCCACGACACCGAGTCGCCCGTGACCTTGCCGGACGGCACCGCGCTCCCGGGCCGCCACGACGGGATGGCGGCGTTCCCCGGGCCGGGCGAGAACGTGCTGCTCGTTCGCAACCATGAGGTGAACGGTCCGGGCACGCCGTTCGGCCCCGGCATGCCGTACGACGCGGCGGCCCGCGGCGGGACGACCACGATCGAGGTGACGCCCAAGGGGAAGGTCGTCGACGCGTACACGAGCCTCAACGGCACCCAGATGAACTGCTCGGGCGGTCCGATGCCGTGGGGGAGCTGGATCACGTGCGAGGAGACGATCAACGGTCCCGACGTCGGCCCGGATTTCACCGGTGTGTCGAACGTGCCGCTCCAACAGCGGCACGGGTTCATCTTCGAGGTGCCGGCGGGCGGGCAGTCGACCCGCGAGCCGATCACGGCGGCGGGCAGGTTCGCACACGAAGCGGTGGCGTTCGACCCGATCGACGGGATCCTCTACCTGACCGAGGACAACTTCGGGTTCCCGTCGGGCTTCTTCCGGTACGTCCCCGCGAGCAACCCGATCGACACCGGCTCCCTCGACAACGAGGGCCAGCTCCAGATGCTCGCGGTGGTCGGGGAGCCGAACGCCGTCCTGGCGGCCGCGCAGTCCGAAGGGGCGACGTACGACGTGGAATGGGTCGACATCGACGATCCGGCCCCGGCGTTCCCGTACACGCCGGGCGTCATCGCGCCCACGACCAACGACGAGGCGATCGTGTACGTCGGCGCCCAAGGGCGGGACCAGGGTGCAGCGTTCTTCTCGCGTCTGGAGGGGTCCGTGTACGAGGACGGCGTCGTGTACTTCACGTCGACGCAGGGAGGCGGGCTCGCCCCGTCATCCGATCCCGAGGACTGGCCCTTCTCGGTGACGGGGTATGGCAACGGGACCGGTCAGGTCTGGGCCTACCGGACCCAGGACCAGGTGCTCCAATGCGTTTTCCAGTCGCCCGGAGCGGCCGTCCTGGACTTCCCGGACAACGTGACCACGAGCCCGCGCGGGACGCTGGTCCTCTGCGAAGACAGCGCCGGCGACAACTTCCTGCGGGGGCTCACCCAGGACGGTGATCTGTTCGATATCGCGCTGAACCGGTTGCGGAGCGCGGGGGGGAACGCCCGGTTCGGAGACGAGTTCGCCGGATCCACGTTCGGCCCCGACGGCTCCACGCTGTTCGTGAACATCCAGGCGTCCGCGGGGATGACGTTCGCGATCTGGGGGCCGTGGGCCAGGATCGGCGTCTGAATCGAGCTCGGACAAACAGCACACGATGGTGGATCGACGAGGGAGGCGGAAGTGGCACGGATGAGGACCAAGCTGGTCGTGCTCGTGGCGGTCGTCGGCCTTGCGGTGCCGACCTTGGCCGGATCCACCGTCGTTGCGCAGGCGGCGCCGGAACATCCCAACCGCGTGCTGATCGTGCTCTTCGATCAGATGGTCCCGGAGTACGCGAACCAGTTCGACATGCCGAACTTCCGCTCGCTCCGTGACGCCGGCACGAACTT
>DASQKC010000005.1:0-10791 GCA_035630755.1 Actinomycetota bacterium
ACCTTCGCCGACCTCTACGACCAGGCGAACGGCAACGAGCCGGTCGTCGGCGACGTCGCGACGTTGGCGTCGCACACGATGATGATGAGCCACGGCGCGATGTGGCACGGCGGGGACCGCGACGTCTCGGTCGTGCGCCAGCAGATCGGCGGGGAGACGAGCGGCGTCGAGGCGGTCGAGTGGAACCTGCCGGGCGAGGCGCGTCTGTACTACCGCTTCCCGCCCTACGCGAACGAGGTGTCGCAGATCGAGGCCTTCAACGAGGAGCTCGATCGTGCGGACGGGCAGCTCGACGGCAACTGGCGCTCGCACTCGATCGAGGACCTGCGCAACGGCTTCGACACGCCGGCGCGCACGCCCTACCAGAGCCAGCTCATCGAGGCGGTCGTCGAGCGCGAGGGCTTCGGGGCCGACGACATCCCCGACCTGCTGTTCCTCAACTACAAGGCGATCGACACGATCGGGCACTCCTTCGGGATGTCGAGCGTCGAGATGCAGGACACCGTCCGCTACCAGGACGACGCCCTTCGCCAGATCAAGACGTTCCTCGACGATCAGGTGGGCGCCGGAGAGTGGGTCATGCTCCTCACCGCCGATCACGGGTCGCAGTACCCCTGGGAGGAGTCCGGCGGCATCCCCATCGACCCGACGAAGATGAAGGCGCTCGTGAACGAGCGGTTCGACGCCGACGACGACGGCGTCCTCGCCTTCGAGCAGATCAGGCCGACCCAGCTGTGGGCCAACGACGAGGAGCTCGCGCAGAACGGCGTGACGCTCGAGCAGGTGGCCGACTTCATCGCCGGGCTGACCGCCGCCGAGGTGGCTCGCACCGATTACCCGCTCGGGGCCGGTGAAGCCGACGACCTGGTCTACGAGACGGCCTTCCCGAGCAGCGTGATGAGCCAGCTGCCATGCGTCAGGCCCGACGCCAGCCTGACCGACGCCGGCTGACCGGGTCCGGCGCCCCGCCGGGGCGCCGGTATCCTGTGCCGGATCCGGAGCCCGGTCCCGGGCGGGAGGGGGAACGCACCAGATGGCCACGAGCACGGCGGACGCCGCCGCGTCCACGCCGCGGCGGCGCTTCGGCACCGGGGCGATCGCCCTGGCCAGCGCCGCCGTCGTGCTCCTCCTCCTCGGCTGGAACTTCCTGGCCGACCCGTCGCTCTCCGCCCCCACGCGCGACCCCGCGTGGTACACGTGGCGCGCCCAGGTGATCCTCGACGCCGACCCGGGGTCGGTCGCGGGCGAGTGGGGCCCGTTCGTCGGCGCCGACCCGGCTGAGGGCAAGGAAGGGACCGCGCTCCTGTCGGGCGGCTACCGGGTCACCACCCCCCTGGCGGGCGCGCTCCTGCAGCGCGTCGCCGGGATCGACACCTACTCCTTCTCCGCGTTCCTCATGCTCGGCATCCCCGTGCTGACGGGGCTCGCCTTCGCCGCCGGGGCGTATCGATCGCGCAAGCACTGGCTCGTGATCCCGATGTCCATCCTCGCGGCGGCCGCGCTGTTCATGACGACGCCCTACGTCGGCTACCTCGACAACATCACGGTCCTGTTCCTGCTGGCCCTGACGTTCCCGTTCCTCGGACCGGCGCGGACGCATTGGGGATCGAGGATCGCGCTGATCATGATCGGGGCCGCGGCCGCCTTCACCCATCCCACGACGTGCGTCCTGTTCGGGCTCACGATGCTGGGCGTCTTCGGGTTCCACGTCCTGACGTCGCGCCTGCACCTCGCGCCCGCGCTGAAGTCCGACGGTCCCGCGGTGATGTCCGTGGGGTTCGGCATGGTCGCCGGGCTCGCCTGCTGGGTGCTCGGGATCTGGGGGACGGTCGGCAACCTCAACGACGCCGCCCTGCCGCCGCCGTACACGAAGGCGTTCTTCGTCGCACGGCTGGGCGACTGGGTCACGTCGCTGCAGCCGCACATCACGGTGCCGCTGCTCGTGTTCGCCGTGATCTCCACGATCGTGCTGGCGCGGCGCGAGCGCCGGCCCGCCGACGCCTACGACATCCATGCCGCGTGGTGGATGTTCCCGTTCATCGGGATCGCGACGGTGCTCTCGGGCGCCGACTTCGACGTGGCCGGCGTCGATCCGGGCATCGTGCCGTATTACCGGTTCATGAACGCCACGGCCGCGCCGATGGCGCTCGTCGGGCTCGGCGCGTTCGCCGCGATCCTGTGGTTCTGGCGCGAGGACGAGCCGAAGCTCGGGCCCGCCGCGATCACGGGAGGACTCCTGATCGCGTGGTCGCTCGCATGGCTCGCGGGGGCGTTCGGGGACCTGGCCTCGGGCTTCGAGACGTACGCGGCCTGGGCGTTCGTCGCCCTGGGGATCCTCGCGATCGTGCGGCCCCTGGTGCGGGGCGGGTTCCGCACCGTCGTCGCCGTGCTCGCCGCGGTCGCGATCGTGGGGTCGCTCGGGTGGATGTTCTGGTTCGGGCTGCGCCCCGCCAACTGGGTGAGCGAACGCACGCAGTGGGCGAACCAGCAGGTGCGCGCGTCGCTCGTCGCCGTCAACGAGGTCGTGCGCGCGGCCGGCGAGCGTCCGAACGTCCTCGTCATGAACTACAACGACGTCGACGACCCCGAGACGCGCGCGAACTCCGCGTACGGCTGGGCCAAGACGTACACGAACGTGTTCCGGACCGGCCTGCCGGGCGACGTCGCCCGGCAGAGCGTCACCTACCTCGGCACCGTGCCGAACTTCCTCGCGGGCGAGGAGACGGTCGGCGCGAGCGACGGGTACAACCGCGCCTCGACCGAGCACTTCGACGAGCTCGGCCGCCGTCGCGAGGAGTTCACCGAGGACCCGGTCGTGTTCCTCATCGGCCAGTACTACGGCGGCCTCTGCAACGACGGCGCGTGCCCCGAGGACGATCCCGCCACGTCCGACGTCAACGAGAAGACCGAGGCCCAGGCCGCCAACCTCCAGGCGGCGCTCGACGCGGGCGGCGCGGTCGAGGTCGGGCCCGACGTCTACGTGCTGACCGGCGATGGGCTCTGGACCCCGCCCGACGACGTCGTGGCCGCCGCGAACGCCCGCGCCACGGCGGAGGCGGCGCGGTTCGAGGACCACCCCTCCGCGTTCGCGGACCCCCTGCACACGCTGACCGTGCTGCTCGGGCTCCTCGTGCTGGCCGTGCTGCCCGGGCTCCTCGCGATGCGTTTCTTCGGCGCCGACACCGGGGTCGCGCGCGCCGCGATCGTGCCCGGGATGTCCTTCGTGATGACCCTGCTCTCGGGGATCCTCGTCCTCGCGGTCTGGCGAGGCCCGCTCACGACCACGAAGGGATGGGTGGTGGCGGCGGTCGCGGTCGGCCTCGGCGCGGCGCTCGGGTACGCGGGCGAGACGATCCTCGCGCCGTTCCGCGCCGTCGCGGGGTTCTTCGACCGGCTCTTCTCGCAGTTCTCGAAGGTGGACTTCGCCGTCCTGATGGGCGTGCAGTTCCTGGCCCAGATGGGGCAGGGCGTGGTTCAGGGGACCGTGGCCAAGTCGCTCGCCTTCGGCGGCGAGCAAGGGTTCGACGTGCAGAACCTGCCGTCGGCCCGCTACCTGCTGACCGTCGTGTTGTTCCTGTACCTGCCGTACGTCTTCATCTCGCCGATCGTGGGCGTGTTCATCGACCGCTTCCCGCGACGGCGCGTCGTGTGGATCGCCTCGCTCATCACCGCCGTCACGGTGGTGGTCGTGGCGATCGCGATCCTCGCGCCGCTCGGCGACGGCACGACCGAGGGCAAGGTGGTGTCCACGGTGGGGCTGATCCTGGCCCTGATCGGGGTGCAGACGTGCGTCAGGGTCGTGCTCGCGGTCAAGTCGGCCGCGATGCCCGACGTGCTCTCGGGACGGGACCTCCTCCAGGGCAACAGCGTCTCCCAGGCCGGGGGCGGGTTCTTCCAGCTCGTCGGGATCGCCGTCGGCGGCGTGGCCGCGGGCCTGCTCCCGCCGTTCATCCCGGCGATCGTCGGCGCCGCGATCTTCGTCGTCGCCGGGGTCGTGGCCAAGCGGCTGCGGCACGCCGAGGTGTCCGAGCACGTCACGTCGGCGGGCCGCGAGGTGGCGCAGGTCTTCCGCAACGTCGGGGTGGGTCTGCGCGAGGTGTGGTCCCGCGCCGCCGCGAAGCTCGGGCTCGCCTCGTTCCAGATGATCCGCTACCAATTCTGGGGCTTCAACCTGTTCACGTTCGGGCTGTACGCGAAGTACCTGGTGTCGAGCGGGGACGCGGAGAGCCTGTCGCTGGTGCTGTCGGGCATCGGCGGGCTCGTCGGTGCGGGGCTCGGGATCGTCGTGGCCCAGACGATGAAGGACCGCGTGCCGCCCGCCCGACTGATGATCTCGGCGATGATCGTGATGGGGGCCGGCACGGTGATCGGCGGGCTCCTCCTGTCAGTGGCTGGGTTCGCCCTGATGCTCGGCACCGGCTTCTTCTCGTTCTTCCTCGGCAAGGTCTCGGCCGACACGGTCGTGCAGCAGGCCATGCCCGACGACTTCCGCGGACGGGCGTTCGCGCTGTTCGACATCGCGTACAACCTCGGGTTCATCATCCCGGCGGTGATCCTCTACCTCGCGTGGGTGGAGGGGAGCGCGGCCCGGACCCGGACGATCCTGCTGGTGTCGGGCGCGGTGTTCCTGGTGCTCACCGCGTTGATCGCCGCCTGGGCGGGCCGGATCCGGGGCGAGCTGGCGCCCCAGGACGACCTGCCCGAGGAGCGCGCCGAGGAGCTCGCGACCGCGGGGGACTGACCGCGTGGAGCTCGTCGCACCCGACGGGGTCTCGCTGCACGTCGAGGTCGATGGCACGGGCGCGCCCGTCACCGTGCTCGCCCACGGGCTCACGAACTCCTGCATGGAGCTCGCCGCCTTCACCCCGTTCGTGACGGGCACGAAGGTCCGGTTCTGCTTCCGCGGCCACGGGCACGCCGGACGTGCGGCGCCCGGACGGTACGGGTTCGCCGACTACGCGGCCGACCTGCGGACCGTGGCCGACGCCACCGGTGCGACCGCCGCCGTCGGCACCTCGCTCGGGGCCGGCGCCCTCACGCGGGTCATCACCGACACGCCCGACCGTTTCGACCGGCTGGTGTTCCTGCTGCCCGCATCGTTCGACCGGCCGGTGGTCGGGCATCCCCTGTCCCTGCGCGTGGCCGAGCTGCTCGAGACGTTCCCGAAGGGCGAGGCGATCGAGCGGATCCTGCGCGAGTCCGGACGCGACCGCAGCTACGCGGAGAACCCCGGGCTCCGCGAGTTCGACCTGTTGCTGTGGCAGGACCTCGACCCGTTGGGCGTCGCCGAGGCGATCCGAGGGATCATCGGCGAGGTGGCGGCGACCGACCCGGCGGCGCTCGCGGCCGTCACCGCGCCCGCGCTCGTGATCGCCCGCGAGGGCGACGGGCTCCATCCGATGGCGGCGGCGCGCGACCTGGCGGCGGCGCTCCCCGACGCCGAGCTCATCGAGCTCGCCTCCGAGGAGGACCTGTTCGCGTCGATCCCCGTGCTGCTCGAGCGGGTCGCGACGTTCCTCGCACCCGCGGACTAGCATCGCGGCCATGACGACCGACGTGCTCTACGGCCGCGACGCGTACCTGCGCAGCTGCGACGCGGTCGTCACGGCCGTGACCGATCTCGGGGTGGTCCTCGACCGCACGGTCGCCTACGCCCGCGGGGGCGGCCAGCCGGGCGACACCGGGAGCCTCTCGTGGCCCGGCGCGGAGCTGAACATCACCGACACCTTCACGGACCGCGAGAGCGGGCTGCTGGTCCACCAGGTCGTCGGGCGCGCTCCCGAGCCCGGCACCGAGGTGACGGTGGCGATCGACTGGGATCGCCGGCACACGATCATGCGCACCCACACCGCGCTGCACAGCCTGTCGGGCATCGTGTTCACCGAGCACGGCGCGAAGGTCACCGGCGGCAACATGGAGCCCGGCGGCATCGCGCGCATGGACTTCGAGCTGGAGGGCATCAGCCAGGAGTTCGGGCGCGAGGTCGAGGCGCGGCTCAACGAGGCGCTCGCCCGCGACGTCCCCGTGCGCGTGCTGTTCCTCCCCCGCGAGGAGGCCCTCGCGGACCCGGATCTGATCCGCACGAAGGTGTCGCTGATCCCCGATCACGTCGACCCGATCCGCGTCATCGACATCGAGGGGATCGACCGGCAGGCCGACGGCGGCACGCACGTGCGCGCCACGGGCGAGGTCGGCACCGTCCGGGTCGTGAAGACGGAGTCCAAAGGCAAGGCGAACAAGCGGATGCGGATCGCGCTCGACGCGCCCTAGTCGGCGGCGCCCTAGGCCAGGAGCGCCGCCAGCGCCGCGATCACGACGTAGACGGCGATCCCGCCGGCGGTGAGCACGAGGCGGAGCTGCCGGGGGATCGGCGACCGGCCCCACACGAAGTAGAGCAGCGGGCCGACGAACGGCACGATGAGCACGACGAACATCCACCGCGTGCGGAACGGGATCGGCAGGGACTCCTGACGGATCAGGTCCCACATCGCGATCGCGACCCAGGTCACGTAGAGCACGAGCGGCAGGATGTAGCCGTAGAGCCCCAGGGCGAGGCTCCACCAGGTGGTGGCGATCGGGACGCCGAGCACGGTGGGCTCCTTCGTGGTCGTGGCGCCGGCCGAGGCGATGTCGCCGAGCGCGCGGATGCGGAAGCTGGGAGGGACGTTCTGCTCGGCGATCGCGGGGATCCACGGCGCCGCCACCGGGTCCCCCGGCATCTGTTCCTGGGGTGGGGGGGCCGGCTGATCGCGGTAGTCGGGCAGCGGCACGTCGGTGAGCAGCGTGCCGCCGACGGTGATCCACGGCGCCATCGATCCACCCTGGCCTCCCAGGGCGAATCCGTCGCAGGGGAAGCGCAGCTGCACCGCGCCGGGCGTGCTCGAGCGTGCCCGGTTGCCCGCGAAGCAGTCGCCCCCCAGCGTCGGCGCGGTGATCGCCAGGTCCGCGAGGCCGCTCGCGCGCACCGTGTTGTCGGTCACGCGGTTCCCGCCCGTCGGCCAGAAGCGCTCGTCGGGCGCCGGGAGCAGCAGCACGCCGTAGGACGGGTGGTCCTCGATGAGGTTGCCCGTGATGAGGTTGTCGCGGCCGCCGAACACGATGATCCCGTTGCCGAACGCGGGGCCCCACTCGGCCGAGCGCATCGGCGCTCCCCGGTTCCCGTTCGCGTAGACGTGGTTGCCCGCGATGAGCGCGCCGCGTTGCGGTGCCGCGGGCTCGGAGTCGAGCGTGTTCGGGACGATGCCGGCCGCGTTGTCGTGCCAGGAGCTGTTCACGATCGCGAGGTTCCCGCCCGCGTTCGTGCCCGAGAAGCCGAGCAGGTTATGCGCCGCCTCCACGTCGGTGATCACCGCGTCGCAGGGGTAACAGGCGCCGACGTAGAACCCCGAGTCGGGCGAACCGCTCGCGTAGGCGTGGTCGATCTGCCCGTAGCGCGAGGCGAACGCGAAGATGCCGTAGTCGCCGTTGTTCGAGGCCGTGACGTAGGAGGCCCGGTACCCGTTGACCCCCGACCAGAAGACGCCGTTCAGCAGGTGGTCGCGCGTGGTCAGGTTCTCCACGACCACGCCGTCCGCCTCGAAGACCTGGATGCCGTTCCCGCGCTCGAACCCGCCGTCGATGATCGTCCGGTTCCGATCGACCCCCCGGATCGTGAGGAACGGGACGGTCACGGTCACGGTCTCGCGGTAGACCCCCCGTTCGATGAGGACCATGCCGCCGGGCTCGGCCCGGTCGACGCCCTCCTGGATGGTCGGCGCGTCCTGCGGGACGCGGACGGTCGCGGCGAACCCGGCCGGCGGCGGCTCGCGGCCCGGGCCCACGTCGCCCGCGGGACCGGGGAGCGGCGCGTCGCCCACCACCACGACGCCGGTCATGCCCGCACCCGGGCTGCCGTGGAGCGTGCAGTGGTACGCGTAGACGCCCGGTTCCTCGAACGTCCGGTCGAACCCGTCCCCTGGCGCGAGCTCCGGCGAGGCCCAGGCGTCGTCGTCGGCCGTCACGTCGTGCGGCGCGCGCCCCTGGTTCGTCCACTCGACCGTCGCGCCCGGTTCGACACGCACGACCGGCAGCCGGAACACGTTGTCGAAGGCGGGGACCGAGGCGCCGTACCCGTCCTCCTGCGCGGCGGCGGGACGGACCAGGCAGAGCACCGGCGCGACCAACGCCAGCGCCAGGAGGCCTCGCCGCACCATCGGCGCGGACGCTAGCACGGGCTCAGCGACGGTCGGCGAGCCAGTCCGCGACCTCGGCGACCCACCGTCCCGGGGCCTCCATCTGCGGCGCGTGGCCGACCTCGGCGAGGATCCTGCCCCGCCACGCCGGGTGCCGGGCGAGCTCGGCCTCCGCGAACCGCGTCGGCACGAACCGGTCCCGTCGGCCGTGGATGACGAGGGTCGCGCACGCCACCGCGTCCAGGGCGCGCCGCGCGACCTCCCGTCGGCGGGCCAGGCGCACCAGCGAACGGGACGCGCCGGTGAACGCCCGCGGGACGTCGTCGCGATCGCGCTGCGCGGCCAGGAGGTCCTCGTGCAGGCGGACGACATCGGCCGGGATGCGATCCGGGTGCGCGGTGACGAGCCGCAGCCCCAGGGCGACCACCTGGTCGGGCCGCAGCCGCCGCAGACGTGCCCGAACGAGCGCGTCACCGAGCCCGGGCACCTCGGCGGCCGCGAAGCCCGCCATCACCAGCGGGCTGGGCAGACCGCGGGCCGCCCAGGGGAAGGCCGATCCCGTCAGGATCAGCCCGTCCATGCTCGCGGGGTCGACGGCCGCCTGGAGCACGCCGAGCACGCCGCCCATCGAGTTCCCCGCCACGATCACCGGGCCGTCCACCTCGGTCGTGATGAACGCGGCGAGCGCACGTCGGAGGTCCATGAGACCGGATGACCTGCCCTGCAGGGGTGTCGTTCCGAACCCGGGGAGATCCGGGGCCAGCACGCGACCGAGGCCCGCGAGCGAGGGCGCCACCTGGATCCAGTTGAGGTGGGAGCCGCCCAGCCCGTGGACCAGCACGAACGTCGAGCCGGCGGGCCCATCCCAGGCCCGGTGGCTGATCGGGCCCTCGGGGGTTTCGCTGACGCGAAGATCGGGCAGGTCGAGACCGGTCATGGAAGCTCAGCGTACCCCCGGTCGTCGCAGCGCCCGTCGGGCGCTCGTGAACGCCGTCACAAGACCTCCACGCCCTCTGAGCTTTACAGATACGAGGTGAGCCCCCTACCATGGCCGCAGCGGCAAAGGCGTTTCGCGGGCCCGGGGGGTGCCCGAACCTTCGCGCCGCCCAGACCGAATCAGGAACGACCCCGAGTTCCCGAGGACCGCGACGTCACGCGCCCGTGACCGGGCGGCCTCGAGGAGGAGCGTGATAGCAGTGCCCGAGCCGGCGCGTCCCCTGGGGACCGACGACGCTGATGACCTGCGCCTCTACCTCGAGGCGGCGGCCCGTGAGCCGCTGCTGACCAAGGAGGAAGAGGTCGAGCTGGCGATGACCATCGAGGGCGGCAAGGAGGCCGAGGAGCGCCTGCGCGCCGGCCGCCTGCGCTCGGAGAAGTCGATCGCGAAGGCTCGAGCCGACGTGCGCAAGGCCGAAGCCGCCCGCCAGCGGTTCATCATGGCGAACCTGCGGCTGGTGGTGTCCGTGGCCCGCAAGTACCAGGGCCAGGGGCTGCCGCTCCTGGACCTGATCCAGGAGGGCAACATCGGCCTGATGCGTGCGGTCGAGCTGTTCGACTGGCGCCGTGGGTTCAAGTTCTCGACCTACGCCACGTGGTGGATCCGTCAGGGCATCACGCGCGCGATCGCCGATCGTTCGCGGTCGATCCGCCTCCCGGTCCACATCCACGACCGCCTGCGCAAGCTGAACCGCACCCGGTTCCAGTTCGCGCAGTCGATGGGTCGCGAGCCCAGCCGCGAGGAGCTGGCGAAGGCGCTCGACACCACCGTGGAGGAGATCGACGACCTCACCGAGATGGGTCGCCGCGAGCCGCTGTCCCTGCAGTCGCCCGTGGGCGAGGACACCGAGCTCGGCGACCTGATCGAGGAGATCGACTCCGACGCGGGCTTCAACGAGGTCGAGGACCAGCTGCTCCGCGAGGAGATCGGTGGCGCCGTCGACAAGGTGCTCGACGAGCGCGAGCGCCACGTGGTGGCCCTGCGCTACGGCCTGGAGAACGGGCAGCCGCTCAGCCTGCGCGAGACCGGCAAGGTGCTGGGTCTCTCGGGCGAGCGCGTCCGGCTCATCGAGCGCGAGGCGCTGCGCAAGCTCCGGGACTCGAACCTCATCAACGCGGTCGCCCTCGGCAGCTGACCCGCCGCCGGCCCGCGTCGCGCGGGACGGGGATAGGATCGGACCATGCGCGTGATCCGTGGTGTCCGCATCGACGACGTCGGGTTCACCTAGGTCTGAGCCGACCGGGGATCCGTCGATCGCGTCACGATCGACCTGGGAACGGGGGACGGCCGGGCGGTGCTGCGCACCGCCCGGCGTGACCCCCGCACCCTCGCGATCGGGATCGACGCCGATGCGGCGTCCATGCGGGCGGCCGCCGGGCGCGCCGCGCGCGCCAGGGGCGGTCAGCCGAACGCGGTCTTCGTCGTGGCGGCCGTCGAGGCGCTCCCGCCCGAGCTGGCCGCGGTGGCCGACGAGGTGACCGTCCTCTTCCCCTGGGGATCGCTCCTGCGCGGGGTCGTCACGGGCGCCCCGGCCACCTTCCGCGCGATCGCGGATCTCCTGCGACCCGGCGGGGCCATGACCGCGATGTGGTCCATCGTGCCGCGCGACGTCACGAGGCTGCG
>DASQKC010000006.1:0-8125 GCA_035630755.1 Actinomycetota bacterium
TCGCCGAAGCCGGGAGCCTTCACCGCGACAGCGGTGAACGTGCCGCGGATCTTGTTGACCACCAGCGTCGAGAGGGCCTCGCCCTCCACGTCCTCAGCCACGATGAACAGCGGCTTGGACGCCGCGAGGACCTTCTCGAGCAGGGGCAGCAGGTCCTGCGCCGACGAGATCTTGCCCTGGTGGATCAGCACCAGCGCGTCCTCGACGAGGCGTACCTGCTGATCGTGAACAAGAAGATCTCCAGCGCCCAGGAGATGCTCCCGGTGCTCGAGAAGGTCCTGAACACGGGCAAGCCGCTGGTGGTCATCGCCGAGGATGTCGAGGGCGAGGCCCTCGCAACGCTGGTGGTCAACAAGATCCGCGGCACGTTCAACGCGATGGCCGTGAAGGCACCCGGGTTCGGCGACCGCCGCAAGGCCATGCTCCAGGACATCGCGATCCTCACCGGGGGCCAGGTGGTCTCCGAGGAGGTCGGTCTGAAGCTCGAGAACGTGACGCTGGACCTGCTCGGCACGGCGCGGAAGGTCGTCGTCACCAAGGATGACACGACCCTCATCGAGGGCGCCGGGTCGACCGAGGACGTCGCCGGCCGTATCGCCCAGATCAAGTCCGAGATCGAGAACACGGACTCGTCCTGGGACAAGGAGAAGCTGCAGGAGCGGCTCGCGAAGCTCTCGGGCGGCGTCTCGGTCATCAAGGTCGGCGCGGCCACCGAGGTCGAGCTGAAGGAGAAGAAGCACCGCATCGAGGACGCCGTCTCGGCAACCCGGGCGGCGGTCGAGGAAGGCATCGTCCCCGGCGGCGGCATCACGCTCATCCGGGCCGAGTCCGCGCTCGACAAGCTCGACCTGGACGACGACGAGGCGACGGGCGCGAAGATCGTCCGCGACGCGCTCGCCGAGCCGGCCCGTCGCATCGCGCAGAACGCGGGGTACGAGGGCGCCGTCATCGTCCAGCAGGCGCGGACCGAGGGCGATGGCCGCGGTTTCGACGCCGCAACCGGCGAGTGGGTCGACATGCTGAAGGCCGGCATCATCGACCCGGCCAAGGTCACCCGGTCGGCCCTGCAGAACGCCGCGTCCATCGCGGCGATCGTGCTGACGGTCGAGTCGTCCGTGATCGAGAAGCCGGAGGACGAGCCCGAGGACGCCGCGGGCGGCCACGGGCACGCCCACTAGCGGCGACTGATCCAACGCGAAGGGGCGGGGCCGATGGCCCCGCCCCTACCGCGTGTGGGGGAGGCCGGGGGCCGGGTCCCGGGACGGATGGACCGATGTGCCACGGCGCATCCGTGGGTAGCATGGATCGACTGCCGGCCCCGATCCGGCAGCTCGCAGGGAGGAGCGGAAGGTATGAGGACGATCATCAGGGGTGTGGTGCTGGCCGCCGTCGCGTCGGCCGCTCTGCTCATCCCCGTGACCCCGGGCATGGCCCGGGGCGGCGGGTGCACGATCGTTGGCACGTCGGGCAACGACATGCTGCACGGGACGCGAGGCAACGACGTCATCTGCGGCAAGGGCGGCAACGACGTCATCCTGGCCGACGGCGGCGACGACCGGCTCATCGGCGGCCGCGGCCACGACGAGCTCCACGGGGGCAATGGCACCGACGTCGTGAAGGGTGGCCGCGGCGCCGACCAGCTGTGGGGCGACGGCGGCGACGATGTCCTGGGCGGCGGACGCCGCAACGACGTGCTGCGAGGCGCGAACGGCACGGACACGCTGAAGGGCGGGAAGGGGCCGGACACGCTCCGGGGCTCGATCGGCGCGGACACGCTGCTCGGTGGACCGGGCAACGACGACGCGGCCGGCGGCGCCGACGCCGACGAGATCACCGGGGAGTCGGGCGCCGACATGCTGAAGGGCTGGGGCGGCGACGACACGATCGACGGCGTCGACGGTGTCAACGGCAACGACGTCGTGAAGGGTGCGGGCGGCACCGACACGTGCGACGCCGACCCGGGCGACGAGATCAAGGGCTGCTAGCCCGCAGCTACAGGAACGTCCCTGCGAGGGCGGGCGCGCCCGACGGCGCGCCTCCCCTGCGTTCCTCCGCCGCCTAGACTCATCTCGTGTTCGCGGAGGCGCTGCGCGACTGGGACGGGGAGTTCCTCGCCACCCGGTTCGATGAGGCATCGGGCTCGTGGTTCCTCGTCGGGATCCACTCCACCGTCCTCGGTCCCGGCCTGGGCGGCACGCGGATGAAGGCCTACGGCGAGATCGCCGACGCGACGGTGGACGTCCTGCGGCTCTCCCGCGCGATGACGTTCAAGAACGCGATGGCGCGGCTCCCGTTCGGTGGCGGCAAGGCGGTGCTCGCCGTGCCCGCGCTGCCCAACGGTGACGATCGGCACGGCCTCCTCGAGCGGTACGGCGACCTGGTCGGGTCGTTGCGGGGCGCCTACGTCACCGCGTGCGACATGAACACGGCCGAGCGCGATATGGACGTGATCGCGACGCGGACCGAGCACGTGATGGGCACGACGATCGAACGCGGGGGGTCGGGGACGAGCGCGCCCGACACCGCCCTGGGGGTCTACCACGGCATCCGCGCGGCCCTCCGGCACGCGGTCGGGAGCGAGGACCCGGCGGGCCGGACGGTCGCCGTGCAGGGCGCCGGCGCCGTCGGCAGCCGCCTCGCCGAGCTCCTCGCCGCGGACGGCGCGTCGCTGCGGGTGGCCGACGTCGACGGCATCCGCGCGGCGGCCGTGGCGACGGCGATCGGAGCGACAGCGGTCGGCCCGGATGAGATCGTGACCGCCGCCTGCGACGTGCTCGCCCCCTGCGCGACCGGCGGCGTCCTCGACGCCGCGACGATCGCCACCCTCCGCTGCGGGATCGTCGCCGGCGCCGCGAACAACCAGCTCGCCACCCCCGAGGACGGCGAGCGCCTCCGCGAGGCCGGCGTCGTGTACGCCCCCGACTACGTCGTGAACGCGGGCGGCGTGCTCCACCTCGCGGGCCACGAGCGGCTGGGGTGGTCCGAGGACGAGGTCCGCGCCCGGATCGAGGGGATCGGCGCGACCCTCGCCGAGGTGTTCGATCGCGCCGAGGCCGACGGGGTCGCCACGTCGACGGCCGCGGATCGCATCGCGATGGACCGCCTGACGGCCGGGGCGTCGGCCTAGGCGAAGGGTTTGGCCTGCTCGGCCCTGGCCAACCCGAGTAGATCCAGCGCACCGAACGCGATCGAGGCCACCCCGGCGACCCACCACGCGGCGGTGGGGGTGCCCGCCGGCGCGGTGAGGGCCCGCAGGACGCACACCGTGGCGACGCCCGCCTCGAGCAGCGCGAACGCCCAGGCCCACCACCACGTCTCTAGCAGATGCTGGGACACGAGGACCATCGTCATCGCGAGCACGACGACCGCGACCCCGAGGAGCCGCAGGAGGGCGTCGTCCGTGGGGTCGGCGCCCAGGGCGCTCGCCACCGCGCCGGGCACGGCGAGGCAGGCGAGTCCGACGATCGCCCACAGCGCGGCTTGGGTCTTCAGGACCCGTCGGAGCAGCGTCATCGGGAGCGGGCGACCTCCTGGGGGCGCCCGGAAGGGGCGCGGGAACGGCTGCTAGCATAGGGCAACCGCGGAACCTCCCCGGCGTCAGCGCGCCCGTTCCGCACGATCCGACACCGCGCAAGGAGTCTCTGATGCAACAAGGCCCCAGGGTCGTCGTCATCGGCTTGGACTGCGGCACGCCCGCCTTGCTCTTCGACGATCTCAACGCCGAGGTGCCCACCATCGCCAAGCTGATGGGCGAGGGCATGTACGGCGATCTCGCGTCGATCACCCCGCCGATCACCGTCCCGGCGTGGGCCTGCGCCCTGACCGGCACGGTCCCGGGCCAGCTCGGGCTCTACGGGTTCCGCAACCGCAAGGACACCACCTACGAGGGCCTGTCGATCGCGCATTCGGGATCCATCAAGCACCCCGCCGTGTGGGACGCGCTCGGCGCGCAGGGGCTCCGCTCGGTGCTCATCGGGGTGCCGCCCTCGTTCCCACCGCCCAAGGAGTTCCCCGGCTGGCGCGTGGGGTGCTTCCTCACCCCGCCCTCGGCCGAGCGCTGGGCCTACCCCCAGGAGCTCGAGGTCGAGATCGAGGAGGAGCTGGGCGGCAAAGGCGAGTACATCTTCGACATCCCGAACTTCCGTCAGGCCGGGTTCGACGTGACGCTCGACCAGGTCTTCAAGATGACGGAGCGGCGCTTCCAGGTCGGCCGGCGGCTGATCGCCAACAAGCCGTGGGACTTCTTCATGCTCTGCGACATCGCGCCGGACCGGCTCCACCACGTGTTCTGGCAGTACTACGACGAGCGGCACCCGCTGTACGAGGCGGGGAACCGCTACGAGAACGTGTTCCAGGACTACTACCGCTTCCTGGATCGGCAGCTCGCCGACTTCCTCGAGCTCGTCCCGGAGGACGCCGTGACGATCGTGATGAGCGACCACGGCGCCCGCCCCATGATGGGCGGCCTGTGCTTCAACGACTGGCTCATCCAGGAGGACTACCTCACGCTCACCGAGCCGGCGACGGGCGGTCCCGTCCCGATCAAGGACGCGAGCATCGACTGGAGCCGGACCGTCGCCTGGGGCGACGGCGGCTACTACGGGCGCCTGTTCCTGAACGTGAAGGGTCGTGAGCCGCAGGGCGTGGTCGAGCCCGCCGCCTACGAGGCCACGCGCCAGGAGCTCATCGCCAAGCTCGAGGCCCAGGTGGGTCCGGATGGCCAGCCGCTGGGGACCAAGGTGCTCAAGCCGCAGGACGTCTACCCCGAGGTCCGCGGCGTCGCGCCCGACCTCATCGTCTACTTCGGCGACCTCGAGTGGCGTTCGGTCGGATCGGTCGGCAACCCGAGCCTCTACACGTACGAGAACGACACCGGCCCCGACGGCGCGAACCACGACCGCGACGGCGTCTTCATCATGACCGGCCTGCCCGGACAGCGCACCGGCAAGGTCGACGGCCTGCAGCTCGTCGACGTGGGGCCCTCGATCCTGTCCGTCTACGACATCGACGCGACCCGGGCCCTGCCGGGCGCCGTCGGAAGGAGTTTCCTGCAGTGAGCGACCAGAAGGGCTTCACCGTGTGGTTCACCGGGCTCTCGGGCTCGGGCAAGTCGACGATCGCCGAGATGCTGTACCACGAGTTCCAGGCGCGCGGCATGCCGACCGAGATCCTCGACGGCGACGTCGTCCGGCAGAACCTGTCGAAGGGCCTCGGCTTCTCGAAGGAGGACCGCGACACCAACATCATGCGGATCGGGTTCGTCGCGAACCTGCTCACGCGCAACGGCGTGGCGACGATCTGCTGTCCGATCAGCCCCTACAAGGCCACGCGCGATGCGAACCGCGAGCTGATCGGCGAGTTCGTCGAGGTCTACGTCCACGCGACGGTCGACGAGATCGCGGCGCACCGGGACCCGAAGGGCCTGTACAAGAAGGCGCTGGCGGGCGAGATCAAGGAGTTCACGGGGGTGAGCCCCGACGCGCCGTACGAGGTGCCCGAGGACCCCGAGATCACGGTCGACACGCTGAGTCAGACCCCCGAGGAGTCCCTGCGGCACGTGCTCACGAGCCTCGCTGCCCTCGGACGGATCGACGACGCCACCGTGCGGGTCGACGGCGAACGGGTCCACTCGGGCATGACCGACCTCCGGGTCGCCGAGACGGGCCACGTCATGAAGGAGCACTGAGCCCGAGGAACCGGCTCCCGCCGCGCGCGGCTACGCTGCGGGCGTGCGCGGGGCGGACGTCGTCGTCGCGGGTGGCGGGACCGCGGGCGCCGTGGTCGCCGCCCGGCTCGTCGAGGCCGGCGCCGCGGTCGTCCTGGTGGAGGCCGGTCCCGATCACGGCGCCTTCTCGGGCGGCGCCTGGCCCCTCGAGCTGACGGACGCGGCCACGATCCCGACCTCCCACGATTGGGGATACCGGTCGGCCGACGGCGGGCTCGCGTTCGAGCGCGCGCGTGTGATCGGCGGCTGCTCGGCCCACAACGGCTGTACCGCGAGCTGGGGTCACCGCGCCGATTACGACGGCTGGGGGCTGCCGGGATGGTCGGCCGAGGACGTCCTGCCGCGGTTCGAGGACGCGTCGCGGCGGATGCGGGTCCGACGGTTCATCGACGACGAGCTCACTCCGTTCCACGCCGCGTTCATCGCGGCGGGCGAAGAGATGGGGCTGCCGCGCGCCGATCTCCTCGAGACCCTCGACATCCGTCCGTCCGTGTGTGCCGAGCCGTCGAACTCGCCCGACGGCGTCCGGTGGAACACCGCGTTCGCCTACCTCGACGCGGTCCGTCCCGACGAGCGGCTGCGGGTCCTCGCCCACACGATCGTCGACCACGTGCTCCTGGACGGCGGCCGGGCGGTCGGCGTCCGTGCCATCGGGCCGGACGGACCGCTCGATGTACTGGGCGACACGGTCGTGCTGGCGGCGGGGACCTACGGATCGCCCTCGATCCTCCTGCGCACCGGCATCGGTCCGGCGGCCGACCTGCGGGCGCTGGGCGGGGACGCCGTGATCGACCTGCCGGGCGTGGGCGGCAACCTCCACGACCATCCCGCGTTCGAGCTGTTCCTGACGCCCACGGAGACGTACCGGACGCAGACCGCTGCCTTCGCGGCCACGGGCCGGCCCCTCCCCGACGAACAGGGGTTCGCGAGCGCGGCCTCGTCGTGGGCATCGGACGGGGTGGTCGACCTGCACGTGTTCAGCGAGATCTCGTTGGATGGGCGCCCAGGCATCTTCGTGGCGTGCCTCACGCCCTCGTCGCGGGGGCGCTTGCGGCTGACGAGCCTCGATCCCGAGGCGCCGCCGGTCCTGGACCATGCCTACCTCACCGACCCGGGCGGCCACGACCTCGGGGTGCTGCGTGACGGGGTCCGGCTCGCCCGGCGGATGCTCGCCACCGGTCCGCTGGCCGACCTCGTGACCGAGGCCGACCCCGGCCCGGACGTCGATCTCGACGCCGCGATCCGCGCCGGGGTCATCCACTATTGGCATCCCGTCGGGACGTGCGCGATGGGCGACGTCACCGACGCGCGCGGCCGTGTCCGTGGGCTCGAGGGCCTGTTCGTGGCCGACGCCTCGCTGATGCCACGGACCGTGCGGGCGACGACCAACTTGCCGACGGTGGTGATCGGGGACACCATCGCCTCGTTCCTCGTCTCGGCGGCCGGGTAGGATCCGGCCGTGCGCCCGACGAGCCCGGACCCGATCCTCGAGCCCCAGGCCTACCAGCAGCACCTCCTCGCCCTCCTGGGCGACGACGATCCCGCCGAGGTCCAACTCGGGACCGTCCCGCGGTGGCGCGAGCTGTTGCGCGAGGCCGGACCCCGGGCGAGCGAGCGGCCCCAGCCCGGCGAGTGGTCCGTCGTGGGCTGCCTCAGCCACGCCGTCGACGCCGAGCTCGTGATGAGCGCGCGCTTCCGGTGGATCCTGGCGCACGACGAGCCGCAGCTCCTCGGCTACGACCAGGATCTGTGGGCCGACCGGCTCCACACCGACGGGGAGGATCCCGAGGTCCTCCTGGCCGTCCTCGAGCCCCTCAAGGTCGCGAACGCGGCCCTCTGGCGCGCCGCCGGGCCCGCCGACCGGGCGCGGGTCGGTCGGCATGCCGAGCGCGGCGCCGAGTCGTTCGACCTGTCGTACCGGATGATCGCGGGCCACGACCGGTTCCACCAGGCGCAGGCCGCGCGGGCGATCGACGCTCGCCGTTGAGCCGGGGCGGAGGAGAGGACTGGTAGCCTGAGACGCATGCATCTTCGAGACGCCCATCCGGCAACGGGTGGGCGTTCTGCGTTCCATCCACCGGCGGCGCGGCGCGAGGCGTAGGGAGGGACCCCCCGACATGGAGTTCGAGATCGGCATCGGCAAGACGGCCCGGCGGGCGTACGGCTTCGACGAGGTGGCGATCGTCCCCTCGCGGCGGACCCGGGATCCCGAGGACGTCGACATCAGCTGGGAGATCGACGCGTACCGGTTCCCCTTGCCCATGATGGCCAGCGCGATGGACGCCGCCGTCTCGCCCGCCACGGCGGTCGAGATCGGCCGGGTGGGCGGGCTCGCGTGCCTCAACCTCGAGGGCCTGTGGACCCGCTACGAGGACCCCACCGGCGTCTACGACGAGATCG
>DASQKC010000007.1:0-2603 GCA_035630755.1 Actinomycetota bacterium
ACGTCGCCGGCGATCGCCGCGAGCGCGGCGTGGACGGAGGCCTGGCGGGTGTCGCCGCCCGTCACCACCGAGCAGGCGACCGGCAGCCCCTCCAGGTAGCCGCTCGCCTCGTCTTCGTAGCCCGGCGGCGCCGTGGCGACGATCGCGTGGATGGCCGGCGACACCGCGGCGGTCGCGGCGGCCACGGCGAGCATCGTCCGCTCACCGATCGGCAGGAACGCCTTGGGGATCTCCGCGCCGACGCGGCGTCCGGCGCCGGCGGCGAGGATCACGGCGACCGCGCGGCCCTCGTCCATGGGCGAAGCATCGCAGACCCCACCGGCGCCCGCCGATCGGTCAGACCCGGACGGTCTCGCTGATCCCGGGCAGGCTCGCGAAGATCATGCGGCCGGTCGCGGTCTGGATGACGTTGCGGACGCGCGCGTCGACCTCCTGCCCGATCTTCTCGACCGCGTCCTCGACGACCACCATCGTCCCGTCGTCGAGGTAGCCGATCGCCTGCCCGTGTTCGCGGCCCTCCTTCACGAGCCGGACCACGAGCTCGTCGCCGGACGTGAACGGCATCCGGAACTTCGAGGCGAGGGCGTTGATCTGGGCGACCGGCACCCGCAGCGCCTCGGCCACGAGCGCCAGGTTCCGGTCCACGGTGATCAGGGATGCCCCGCTCTCGCGGGCCAGCCGGACCAGGGCGGCGTCGACGTCGAGGACGCCGGCCTCCTCGACCAGCGTGATCTGGACCGTCGGGGACTTCTGCAGCTCGACGAGCACGTCGAGGCCGCGTCGGCCGCGGGCCCGTCGACCGGGGTCGGAGGAGTCCGAGATCGCCTGGAGCTCGCGCAGGACGCCTTCGTGGAGCAGGACGGTGCCCGTCACGAACCCGGTCGAGATGAGGTCGGCCACCCGTCCGTCGATGAGGGCGCTCGTGTCGATCACGTGGGCGTCGCCGCCGCCGGCGCTGGCCCGCGGCTTCACCCCGATCAGACCGAAGATGTCCTCGTGTTTGGCCGCGCCCAGGCGCATCCCGAGCGACCCGATCACGATGAAGACGAAGAGCACCGCTGGCCACACGTACGCGATCGGCAGCGGGACGAGCGCCAGGCTCAGGAGCGCCGCGATGACGAGGGCGACCACGAGCCCGACCACGGCGCCCGCGATCTCGGCCGCGGGCTTGCGACGGAGCTCGCGCTCGAGGCCGCCGACGGCCTCCAGGGTGAGCCGGCCGACGATGCCGCCCAGGACGTAGCCGCAGGCGGCGCCGAGGAACACGTACCACAGGACCTTCGAGCTCTGGTCCGCGGAGGTGGCGGCCCGCCCCACGGAATACCCCGCGGTCGCGAGCACGGCGATGAAGACCAGGCGGACGCCTTCCACGAGGCGACCGCGCAGCTTGACGGTGCCGCCCGCGTCGTCCTTCATCTGCCCAGCTCCCGATACGGGGAGGAGGAACCCTCCCTCAGGGGGCATCGGACGCTGCGCGGAGGAACCTGAGAGCGACGCGCGAGCTCGGGGGTCTAGGCCTCGGCGGCGGCGACCTTGACGCCGTGGGCGTCGTCCAGGACCCCGTCGATCATGATCTCGGCGTCGTCCTCGGACTTCCCGATCGCGTGGGCGAGCTCGGAGATCAGGATCTGGCGGGCCTTCGTGATCATGCGCTTCTCGCCGGCCGACAGCCCCTTCTCCCGGTCGCGGATCGCCAGGTTCCGGAGCACCTCGGCGACCTCGTACGGGTCACCGGAATGGAGCTTCTCGAGGTTGTTCTTGAACCGGCGGCTCCAGTTGGCCGCCACCGAGGTCTCCTCCTCGGTCAGGACCTTCAGGACCTTCTTAACCTCGTTGCGGCTGACGCAGGGTCGCAACCCCACCTGGTCGGTCGAATCGGTGGGGACCAACACGGTCAATTCACCGTAGACGACCCGCAGGACCAGGTACTTCCGCTTCTCGCCCAGGAACTCCTTCTCACGGACCTCTTCCACGACCGCGGCCCCATGTTCCGGATGCACCACGGTGTCGCCTTTGCGGAACGCCACGAACCCTCCCTTGGGTGGAAAGCGGGGATACCTGCAGGAAGAACTAGTTATGAGGGTAGCACCGGGACCCGTTCCGGCGCAATCCGAAACCGCAGGTCAGAGGGCCATTCCGGGTCGCCGAAAGGCTGGATCACCCTTACGCCGGAAGGCTCCTGGGACGCATCGACGCAGGTGGGAGCGCCCACCCCAGGGCGTCACGGACCTCGGCGACCGGGATGACCAGCAGGTCCGTGGTGCCCGGCCCGGCGCCCGCCGGCGCATAGACCGACGTGCACCCCGCCGCCCGCGCGGCCTGGAGCCGCTGCGCCATCGCCGGCGCCGCGTGGACCCGTCCGGTCAGGGCGATCTCGCCCACGAAGGCGGCCCCCTCGGGCGGCGCCACCCCCGTGGCCGCCGACGCGACGGCGGCGGCCACGGCGAGATCGCAGGCCGGGTCGTCGAGCCGGACCCCGCCGGGCGACGCCCCGAAGACGTCGCTGCGGCCGACCCCGACGCCCGCGCGGTCGAGCACCGCGGTGACGAGCTGCAGCCGCCGCAGGTCCAGCCCCGTGACGTGGCGGCGGCCCGACCCCTCGG
>DASQKC010000008.1:0-15100 GCA_035630755.1 Actinomycetota bacterium
GGGTCCTGGCGAGCGGCGTCTACGGCCACGTCCTGTACACGGCGCTCGTGGGGATGGCGATCGGCGTCCTCGCGAGCACCCGGCCCGACGCGGGGAGCCGCGGACGCCGCCTCGCCCTCGCGGCCGGGCTCGTCGCGGTGGCGGTGCTCGGCCACGTCGTGTGGAACCTGCCCGCCACCAACCCGCCGGCGGGCTCGGCGTGGGCGCCGCTGATCCTCGCGATCAAGGGGGTACCCTTGCTCGTCTTCGTCGGCCTCGCGGTGGCGATGGCGCACCGGCGCGAACGCCGGTGGCTCGGTCGGGCGCTCGCCTCCGACGCCGTCGCCGGCGCGGTGACGCCGGAGGAGGCACGGATCGTGGGCGACCCGAAGGCTCGCGCCGCGGCCGTCCGCGCGATGCGCCGGCGGGCCGGCCGCGGGGCCGCGACGACGCTGCAGCGGCTGCAGCGGGAGCAGGTGAACCTGGCGATGATCGTGAGCGAGCGGCCCGAGGACGCGGCGGCGATCGCGGCGCAGCGCGACGTCTGCGTGTCGCTCCGGCTCGCGCTCGGGGCCGTGCCCGGGGTCGGCGCGTGAGCGACACCGCCGCGCTCGGCGCGGCCGTCGCGGCGGGCGATCGGCGTGCCGTGGCGCGTGCCATCTCGATGGTCGAGGACGCCGATCCGGCGCTGGCCGCGTTGTCGGCCGCCGTCTACCCGCGCACGACCGGCGCCCAGACGATCGGCGTCACGGGCGCGCCCGGCGTGGGCAAGTCGACCCTCGCCGCCGCACTGGTCCGCCGGGCGCGCGCCGAGGACCGGCGCGTCGCGGTGCTCGCCGTCGATCCCACGTCGCCCTACACGGGGGGTGCGCTCCTCGGCGACCGCGTCCGGATGCAGGAGCATGCCACGGATCCGGACGTGTTCATCCGATCGATGGCGACCCGCGGCCACCTCGGGGGCATGGCGCTCGCGGCGCCCGAGGCGGTTCGCATCCTCGACGCCGCCGGCTACGACCTGATCGTGATCGAGACCGTCGGCGTCGGACAGGCCGAGGTGGACGTCGCCGCCGCCGCGGACACGGCGGTGGTCGTCCTCGCACCGGGCCTGGGCGATGCCGTCCAGATGGCGAAGGCGGGCATCCTGGAGGTGGCCGACGTCTTCGTCGTGAACAAGGCCGATCGCGACGGCGCCACCGAGGTGCTCCGCGAGCTGCGGCAGATGCTGCACCTGGGGGAGGCGCGGCCGTGGTCGCCGCCGGTCCTCGCGGTGACGGCGACCGCGGGCGAGGGTGTGGCCGAGCTCTGGGCCGCGATCGCCGAGCACCGCTCGTGGTCCGAGACGTCGGGGCAGCTCCGGGAGAAGCGGCGCGCCCGGTTGCTCCGCGAGGTCCAGGCCCTGGCGGCCGAACGATCGCGGGTGGCGGCCGCGGCGAGCCTGGCGGCCGCCGACGGGCTCGTCGAGGACCTCGAGGCGCGTCGGATCGACCCCTACGCCGCCGCCGACGCCCTGCGCTGACCCCGTCCGTTGACGGTTCTCACGGCCCGCGATACAACAACGACATCCGATCTTGCATCCTGTTGCAGGTGCAATCGGATGTCGCTGGACGGGCCGGGCGGTGGGGCCGGGACGGAAGGACACGACATGCACATCCCCGACGGGTTCATCGAACCGCCCGTGGCGGTCGCCGCCGGCGTGGTCGCGGTCGCCGGGATCGCGGTGGCCATCAAGCGTGCGCCCACGGAGCTCGACGAGCGCCGCGCGCCGCTCGCCGGTCTCACCGCCGCGTTCGTCTTCGCCGCCCAGATGTTGAACTTCCCCGTCGCCGCGGGGACGAGCGGTCACCTGCTCGGCGGGCTCCTCGCGGCGGTCCTCGTCGGCCCGTGGACCGGCGTCCTGTGCGTCTCGCTGGTGCTGCTCGTGCAGGCGCTCGTGTTCGCCGACGGCGGGTTGTCCGCGCTCGGGCTGAACATCATCAACATGGGGTTCGTCGGCGCGTTGGGCGGCTACGCCGTCTTCCGCGGGATCCGCGCGGTCCTCGCGGCGAACCGTGGGACGGTCGTCATCGCCGCGGGCGTCGCGGGGGGGCTGTCCGTCGTCATGGCGGCGGTGGCCTTCTGGGTCGAGTACGCGATCGGCGGCAGCGTCGACGTGTCGCTCCGGGCGGTGTTCGCCGCGATGGTGGGCACGCACACCCTCATCGGGATCGGCGAGGGGCTCATCACGGCGGCCACGGTCGGGGCCGTGATGGCCGTCCGTCCCGATCTCGTCTACGGCGCGCGCGACCTGATCCCGGTCCCGACGGTCGCGCCCTCCACCGAGCCGGCGCGGGGCGCGGAGCGATGACGGACGAGAGGCCGGCCCGCCGGATGGACCGCACGAGCCTGTGGCTCGTCATCGTCGGCGGGCTGCTCGTGGCGCTCGCCCTGGCGTTCGTCGTGAGCCCGTACGCGAGCGGCGATCCCGACGGGCTGGACAAGGTCGCGACCGATGCGGGGTTCGCCGACGCCGAGCAGGACCACGGCACCGCCGACGGGCCGTTGGCCGGCTACGAGGTGGAGGGCGTCGATGACGCGTCGCTGTCGACCGGCGTCGCCGGGGTCGTGGGCGTCGTGCTGACGTTCGGCCTGGGGATGCTCCTGTTCGGCGTGCTCCGGACCCGCGCCCGCCGCGCGGAGGACCGGGTCGAGGCGGGACCGTGAGCGGCGCCCACGCGCACGCGCTGTACTACCACGGCCACAGCCCGATCCATCACCTCGCCCCCGAGTGCAAGCTCGTGGCGCAGCTGCTGTTCATCCTCATCGTCGTCGCCACGCCGCGCGAAGCCGTCTGGGCGTTCGCGCTCTACGCGGCGGTGCTGGTGGCCGTAGCGATCGCGGCGCAGCTCCCCGTCGGGTTCGTCCTGCGGCGGCTGGTGATCGAGCTGCCGTTCGTCGCGTTCGCGTTCCTGCTGCCGTTCGTCGCCCGCGGACCGCAGGTCGAGGTGCTCGGGCTCTCGCTGTCGGTGGAGGGGCTGTGGGGCGCGTGGAACATCCTCATCAAGGGCACGCTCGGCGTGGCCGCCAGCATCATCGTGGCGTCGACGACGACGATGGCCGAGCTCGTGCGGGGCCTCGATCGCCTGCGCCTGCCGAAGGCGTTCACCTCGATCGCGACGTTCATGATCCGGTACTTCGACGTGGTCAGCGACGAGATGGCGCGCATGCGGATCGCGCGCGAATCGCGCGGCTACGACCCGCGGTTCCTCTGGCACGCGAAGGCGCTGGCGCAGTCGGCGGGCGCGCTCTTCATACGGTCCTACGAGCGGGGCGAGAGGGTGTACCTGGCGATGTTGTCGCGCGGCTACACGGGCGAGATGCCCGCGTTCGTCTCGACGGCCGCGAGCCCGGCGATGTGGCTGGCGGCGTGCAGCGTCCCCGCGGCGGCGCTCGCGATCTGCCTGGCGGCCTGGGGGACGCGGTGACCGACGCCCCCGCGCTCGAGGTCGCCGGCCTGGCGTTCTCCTACCCCGACGGCACCCAGGCGCTCTTCGGGATCGATCTCGCGATCACGGCGGGGGAGCGGGTCGCGCTCCTGGGTCCGAACGGCGCCGGCAAGACCACGCTCGTCCTGCACCTGAACGCGATCCATCCGGCGCAGGTGGGGGAGGTCCGCGTCGGCGGCCTGCCCGCCACGAAGGAGCACCTGCGGGAGATCCGTCGCCGCGTCGCGATCGTGTTCCAGGACCCCGACGACCAGCTGTTCATGCCCTCGGTGCGTGAGGACGTCGCGTTCGGGCCCGCGAACCTCGGGATCGCCGGCGACGAGCTCGAGGAGCGGGTCGCCGAGGCGCTCGAGGCGGTCGGGATGGCCGCGTTCGCCGACCGGCCACCCCACCACCTGTCGTTCGGGCAGCGCCGGCGGGTGGCCGTGGCGACGGTCCTCGCGATGCGGCCGCAGATCCTCGTGCTCGACGAACCGTCCTCGAACCTGGATCCGGCGGGGCGACGCGAGCTGGCCGACATCCTGCGCTCGCTCGACATCACGATGCTGATGGTCACCCACGACCTGCCCTACGCGCTCGAGCTCTGCCCACGCGCGCTCGTCATGAACGGCGGACGGATCGTGGCCGACGGGACGACCGGCGACATCCTCGGCGACGACGACCTGATGTCCTCCAACCGGCTGGAGCTCCCGTTCGGGTTCGTCCCCGCCGCCGTGGCGGACCGGCTGCCGCGCTGACCCCCGGGGGGTCAGCGGCCCTGACAGTCGACGCAGAGCCCGGTGATCGCGAAGTGCGTGAGGTCGGGCTCGAAGCCGTGGTGGCGGTGGATCAGGTCGCCCAAGCGCGTGGCCTCCGCGATGGTGAGCGCGTCGTCGCGCCCGCACCGGTGACAGGTGAGATGGACGTGCTGCGCCTCGCTGCTCTTGTGGTACTCGGCGCCGGTCTCGAGGTGGGAGTGCTGCAGGACGCCGACCTCTTCGAGGAGCGCGAGGGTGCGGTAGACGGTGGATGCGTTCACCCCCGGCATGTCGCCCTGGACCCGGCGGGCGATCTCGGCGGGGGCGATGTGCCCGTTCGTGCGCATGACCTCCGAGACGATCGCCCGGCGTTGGGGCGTCATCCGCAGGCCGCGGGACCGCAGCAGGTCGATCACGTCGGTGAACTCGATGACGGTGGTGCTCACGGCGGCAGGATAGCAGTGCCTTGCAGGTGCAACATGCCTCAGGGGAGGCGACGGGTAGCCTCTCGGACGTGACGGTGCTCGTGCACGGCGCCTCGGGGGTGGTGGGCCACGCGGTGGTCCGTGCCCTGCTCGCCGTGGACGAGGTGCGGGCGACGGTCCGTCGACCCGAGGCCGCTGAACCCCTGCGGGCGCTGGGCGCGAAGGTGTCCGTCCGCGACCTCGACCGGGCGGACGAAGTCGCCGAGGTCCTCCCGCGGTGCCACACGCTGGTGCACCTCGTGGGGGGTCCGAACCAGCCCGACCCCGACGCCCTGTTCCGCGCGAACCACGGCGCCGTGCTGGCGGCGCTGCAGGCGGCGAGGGAGATCGGCGTGCGACGGTTCATCACGGTCTCGGTCCCGGGCGCCGACCCCGAGGCGCACCACCCGTTCCTGCGGGCGAAGGGCCTCGCCGAGGAGGCGATCGCCGTGAGCGGGATCGACCACGCGATCGTCCGCGCGACCCACGTGTACGGGCTGGGCGGCCTGTGGTTCACCGCGGCGGTCCAGGGCGCGCTGGTGACCCCGCCGTTCGTCGCGGGGCCCGGCGACCAGGAGGTGGCGCCGTTGCTCGCGGACGACCTGGCGGCCGCGATCGGCGCGATCGACGATCATCCGGGGCCGCTCGCCGGCGTGTGGGGCCTCGAGGGCGCCGATGCCCTGACCGCCGACGCGTTCTGCGCGGTGCTCCGCGACGACGATGCGGCCCCGTCACACGCGGACGGCCAGGCCGCCGCGGCGGCGCTCACCCGGCTCCTCGGGATCAGCGTGGACGCCGTTGCCGCCTCCTACCTGGCGATGCCCAGCCGTGCCGACGCCCCCGACGCCGCGTCCGCGTTCGGGGTCGCGCGTACCCCGCTCGCCGACGGGCTCCGCCGCACGCTCGCCGCGGCCGCCGCCGAGGGCGCCGGGTAGGCTCCGTCGATGGCCGAGTTCGTGACCACCGAGGTGCGCGACGCCGTCGCGTGCATCACGTTGACCCGCCCGCCCGCCAACGCCTTCGACCTGACGTTGTCGCGGGAGCTCGGCGAGGCGGTCCGGGCCGCGGCCGAGGACGACGGCGTCGGGGCGATCGTCATCACGGGGGGGCGCCGGCTGTTCGCCGCCGGTGCCGACCTCACGGGTCTGGCGAGCGCCACGCCCGCGGAAGCCAAGCCACAGGTGGACGCCCTCGGGGGGGTCTGCGACCTGCTCGAGGCCGTCCCCACGGTGAGCGTCGCGGCGATCAACGGGTACGCGCTGGGCGGCGGGCTCGAGGTGGCCCTCGCGTGCGACCTCCGGGTCGCGGCGGAGGACGCCCAGCTCGGACAGCCGGAGATCAAACTGGGCGTGATCCCGGGCGCCGGCGGGACCCAGCGGCTCGTCCCCCTGATCGGCCTGGGCCGCGCGAAGGACCTCGTGTACACGGGCCGCCCGGTCGACGCGGCCGAGGCCCTCCGGATCGGCCTCGTGGATCGCGTGGTCGCGCCCGACGACGTCCTCGACGCGGCGCTCGCCCTCGCCCGGACCTTCGCTGCGGGTCCCCGGGACGCGCTCGCCGCCGCGAAACGGGCTCTGCGCGCATCGGTCGAGGCGCCGGGCGCGGAGGGGATCGCGGAGGAGCGGGCCCTGTTCCTGCAGCTCTTCGCCACGGCCGACCAGGCCGAGGGCATGGCCGCCTTCCTGGAGAAACGCCCGCCCGTCTTCGGCGCGGACGCCTGAGCGTCACCGCGCCGTCACCCGGGCGCCGTAGCGTCCCCGCAGGAACCCCCCGCCTCCCGGAATGAACCGGGCGGGCCCCGGGTTCGAAGAGGGAACACGACGGCGACCGGCCCACTGCCCGCGGGGCCGGAGCTCGTGGGGAAAGGACGTGACGCCCATGGCAGATGAGAGGTTCAGGGGGGCCTCCGTCAGGACCCTCCCGCGCGCGAACCGCACCTACACGACCGGCCGCGTCTGCGCTGAGCCGGGGTGCGAGACGAAACTGTCCATCTACAACAAGTGGCGCTTCTGCTGGCAGCACGAACCGGTCCACGCGTACGTGCCCCGCGGGAAGCGCAAGAGCAAGACTGCCGCCTGAGCAGCGCCGAGAGCCACCGGAGCCCCCCTCCCCAGGGGGGCTCCGGCGTGTCCGGGATCCCCGGGGTCAAGGCCCCGCCGGCGGGTGCCGATGCGACAGGGGACCGCTCCCCCCAGCGGCCCCACACATGACGAACGACGCCGCCGATCGACCGGCCATGCGGATGGGCGACTGCCCATACTGCGAGCGCGCGGTGCTCGTGTACGAGCAGCCGCCCCGGTGCCCCATGTGCGCCTGCCCCCTCGAGGACGCGACCATGCGGCCGTTCACCTTCCCGGCCGAGCCCGACGCCGTCTAGACGAGCGTCGCGCGGCGCCACCCGCGGTTGTCGCTCACGAGCGCGACCTCGTCGGCCGCCCGCAGCTCCGCCACCGTGAGGGACCGCTCCGTGATCCGCCCCTCGTCGAGCGCCACGGCGCGACCGACGCCCGGCAACAGGCCCGCGTCGACCGGCGGCGTGTACCACCGGTCGCCGATACGTGCCGCGACGTTCGCGATCGTCGACTCGGTCACCTCGCCGCGCAGGTTCGTGAGCACGACGTCCTGCGCCGTGTCGTGGCGGTCGAGCGCCTCGTCGTAGACCCGTCGCACGGTCGTCTTGTGGAACAGGAACACGTCGGCGGGGTCGACCGACGCCGCCTCGTCGATCGCGACAGTCACGGTGTCGGGGTGGACCGGCGCCGTCGCGGCCGCGACCTCCACGTGTCCCCGGCGGTCGAGGACGAGCCGGAGCCGGAGCGTCCGCGCCGGGTCGTCCACGTCGGCGACCGCCGCCCGGATCGCCGCCTCGTCGGCGGTGAACCCGAAGTACGTGGCCGAGCCCAGCAACCGCGCGAGGTGGCGGTCGAGGTGGCGCACCGGCTCGCCGGCCGGGGCGATCATCGTCTCGACGAGCCGGAACGACGGGCGGCGCTCGGTGAGGACGCGTGCCTTCGCGACCGCCTCGTCGTATTCGGCCCCGGCGCTCGAGTCCCACGTGATGCCGCCGCCGACCCCGTACGCGGTCAGCCCGGACCCGGCGTCCTGGACGGCCGTGCGGATCGCCACGTTGAAGCGCGCGCGCGGCCCGGGTCCGGTGGGCGGCGCCAGGTAGCCGACCGTGCCGCAGTAGACCCCCCGCGGCGCGTCCTCCAGGTCGGCGATGATCCGCGTCGTCGCCACCTTGGGGGCCCCGGTCACCGAACCGCAGGGGAACAGCGCCCGGAAGATCTCGGGCATCGTCGCGCCGGCGACGAGCGTCGCCGACACGGTCGAGGTCAACTGCCACACGGTCTCGTACCGCTCGGCCTCGAACACGTCGGACCAGGTCACCGACCCTTCGCGCGCCACGCGGCCGATGTCGTTGCGCAGCAGGTCCACGATCATCGCGTTCTCGGCGCGGTCCTTCTCCGAGGCCTGCAGCCGGTCCCGCCGTTCCAGGTCCTCGGCGAGCCACCGTCCCCGCGGGGCCGTCCCCTTCATCGGCTTCGTGCTGATCGTCTCGCCGTCGATCCGGAAGAAGAGCTCGGGCGAAGCGGAGAGCACCCGGTGCCGGCCCGTGTCGAGGTAGGCGCCGTACGCCCCGCGCTGCGCGTGGCAGAGGTCGCGGTACAGGCCGCGGGGGTCGCCCTGGACGGTGGCGTGCAGCCGCAGCGTGTGGTTGACCTGGTACGTGTCGCCGGCGGCGATGCGTTCACGGATCCGGTCGATCGCCTCGTCGTAGGCGGCGCGGTCGACCGACGCCGCCCAGGCGGCGCCGTCGCCGCCGGTCGGGGCGTCCTCGGGCGGATCGGGCAGGGCCGTCTCCTGCCGTCCCTCGAACATGCCGAACCAGGCGAGCGGGACCTCGGCGCTCGGGCCGCCGCCGGTGCGAGGACGGACGGCGAGCGCGGGATCGAGGCCGGGGGCCGCCTCGTAGGCCACGAAGCCGGCCACCCACAGGCCGCGGATCGACGCCGCGTCGGCCGCCGCGAGCACGCCGGGGACCTCGGCGAGGTCGGTCGCCTCGAGGACGCCGACGGGCTCGACGAGCCGGAAGCTCGGCTCGGCGCCCGTCAGATCGTCGAACCGGGCCTCGATCACGCCGGAACGATACGCGGGTAGCCTGTCCGACGATGACCGCGAAGGGATCCGTGCTGGTCGCGATGTCGGGGGGCGTCGACTCCTCGGTCGCGGCGTGCCTGCTCCTCGAGCAGGGGTACGACGTCGTGGGCTCGCACATGTCGCTCGTGCACCTGGACGGCGTCGACCACGGGTGTTGCGGACCCGCGGCCCGCGCGGACGCGGCCGCGGTGGCCGCCATCGCCGGGTTCCCGTTCGAGATCTGCGACCTCACCGAGGACTTCGACCGCGCCGTGATCGCCGACGCCCTCGACGAGCACGCCGCCGGTCGCACGCCGAACCCCTGCGCGCGGTGCAACGGCGAGATCAAGTTCGGCGCGTTCCTGCGGCGGGCCGACGAGATCGGGATCGACCTCGTCGCGACCGGTCACTACGTCCGTGGGGTCCGCGACGACCTCGGCGCATGGCATCTGCATCGCGGCGCGGACCCCGCCAAGGACCAGAGCTACATGCTCCACATGCTGGGGCAGGCACAGCTCGCCCGGGCGAGGTTCCCTGTCGGTGGGCTGCCGAAGGCGGCGACCCGGCGGCTGGCGGCGCGGTTCGGGCTGCCGGTCGCCACGAAGCCGGACTCCCAGGAGCTGTGCTTCGCGCCCGCGGGCGACGCGGGCGGGTACGTGCGCGCCCAGGCGCCGGCGCTCGTCCGTGGTGGCGGCGAGGTCGTCGACCGTGCCGGCCGGGTCCTCGGCGAGCACGACGGCACCTTCGCGTTCACGGTCGGGCAGCGCCGGGGTCTGGGCGTGGCGACCGGGTCGCCCGTCTACGTGCTCGAGGTCGACGCCGCGGCCAACCGCGTCGTCGTGGGCCCCGGCGAGCTCCTCACGAGGCGCGGCCTCGTCGCCGACCGGGCGTCGTGGATCGCCGGCGGTCCGCCCGAGGGCGGGCCGTTCGAGGCCGACGTCCGGATCCGCTACCGGGGCGAGGACGTCCCCGGCGTGGTGACCCCGACGAGCGGGGGGTTCGAGGTCGGCTTCCGGCGTCCGCAGCGCGCCGTGGCGCCGGGGCAGAGCGCGGTCGTGTCCCGCGGCGACGAGGTGCTCGGCGGCGGGCGGATCGTCGCGGCGGTCGGGGGCCCCCGGTGACGGCGCATCCGCACGAGGTGCTCGTCCGCGTGGCGTTCCGCGCCTACACCGACGGCGACCTCGACGCCTTCGCCGCGGGCTTCACCGACGACACCGTCTGGCACGTCCCCGGGACGAACCGCTTCGCGGGACGCTTCGACGGGATGGACGCGGTCCGTGCACGGATGGACCGTATCGCGGCGGCCGGGATCCGCTTCGACCTCGACCCCCACGACGTCCTGGCCAACGACGAGCACGCCGTGGCGCTCGTGTCCCTGCACGTGACGAACGCGGCGGGACAGCGCTACGACCAGCAGCAGGTCCAGGTCTGGCACTTCCGCGACGGTCGGTGCGCCGAGTACTGGGCGATGAACCAAGACCAGGCGGTCCTCGACGTCCTGCTCGGCTAGGCCGCGCCCGGGCAGGTCGGCGAGGCCGACTATCATCGCTGCGTGAAGCTGCTCCGTCGTCGGCCGCGCGCGTTCGACATCCAGATCCAGGACCTCACGCTGCACATCACCGCCCACGAGGACTACGCCGAGGAGTCGCGCGCCGCCGCGCTGTCGTTCTGGGAGCAGCTGCAGGCCTACGGCCTGCGGGACCCCGACTTCCGCACCTCCAAGCGGCCGCTCACGCAGGTCGCCGCCGACGCCCCCGAGATCGTGAAGGAGGTCGTGAGCGCGGCCTCCTCGGCCGGCGTCGGCCCGATGTTCACCTTCCGCGGCGCCGTCGTGGACCAGGTCGGTCGGTTCCTCGCTGAGCAGCTGTCCGAGGTCACCGTGGCCTGCGACGGCGACTACTTCATCAAGGCGAAGAAGCGGCTGAAGCTCGCGGTGAAGCGGCGGGGCGGCGAGCCGATCACGATCGCGCTCGAGCCGGGGCGGGGCGTCGGCGTGTCGACGACCCTCGGCCGCGGCCGGTCGGGCGGTGGTCCCGACGGGCTCGCGGTGATCGCGGTGAGCTGCATGCTCGCTGATGCGGCCGCCGCCGGCGTCCAGGCGTGCCTGCCCAAGCAGGACGGGTTCGGCATGGCCCTGCACTACCTGCAGCGGGTCCCCGGCGTCCGCGGCGGCGTCGTGGTGACGGGGGACCGCATCGGGGTGAGCGGCCGGGTGGAGATCGCCGGGTGAGCACCGTCGACGAACGGTCCCGCGCCGAGGCGAAGGTCCGCGTCGAGGAGCTGCGCGAACGCATCAACTTCCACTCGTACCGCTACCACGTGCTCGACGACCCCGAGGTCGCTGACGCCGAGTACGACGAGCTGGTGCGTGAGCTGCGGGCGCTCGAGGACACGTTCCCCGAGCTCATCACGCCCGACTCGCCGACGCAGCGGGTCGGCGGCCCGCCGGTCGCCGATCTCTTCGCCCCGGTCGCGCATCGGGCGCCGATGCTGTCGCTCGACAACGCGTTCTCCTTCGAGGAGCTCGACGTCTGGGCCGCGCGGCTGGTCCGGACCCTCGGGCACGAGCCCACGGGATTCGCGTGCGAGCTGAAGATCGACGGCGTCGCGTGTGCCCTCACGTACGAGCGCGGCGTCCTCGTCCAGGCCGCCACGCGCGGCGACGGGCGCACGGGCGAGGACATCACCGCCAACGTGCGGACCGTCCACGGCGTCCCGTCGCGCCTGCTCGTACCGGACCCGCCCGAGATCCTCGAGGTGCGGGGCGAGATGTACCTGCCGGTGACGGCGTTCGAGGAGCTCAACGTGCGCCTGGGCGAGGCGGGCGGGAAGCTCTTCGCGAACCCGCGCAACGCCGCCGCCGGGTCCCTGCGCCAGAAGGACCCGAAGGTGACGGCGTCGCGCCCGCTCCGCCTGTGGGTGCATTCGTTCGGCGCCGCCGAGGGGGTCCGGTTCGACTCGCACCTGGGCTTCATGGCGTGGGCCGCCGAGGCCGGTCTGCCGGTGCCGCCCACGACCGAGCCTCGGACGACGCTCGACGACGTGAAGGCCTACCTCGCGTACTGGGAGGCGAACCGTCACTCGGTGGACTGGGAGATCGACGGCACGGTCATCAAGATGGACGCCTGCGATCAGCAGCGCGAGCTCGGCGCGACCTCGCACGCGCCTCGCTGGGCGATCGCGTTCAAGTTCCCGCCCGAGGAACGCACGGCGCTGCTGCGCGACATCGACGTGCACACGGGGCGGACCGGCAAGGTGACGCCGTTCGCCGTCCTCGAGCCGGTGTCCGTCGGCGGCGTCACCGTCACGTACGCCACGCTCCACAACGAGCAGGAGGTCCACCGCAAGGACGTGCGCAGGGGCGACACGGTGATCGTCCGCCGCGCCGGCGACGTGATCCCCGAGATCGTCGGCCCCGTCCTCTCGAAGCGGAAGAAGGGCGCCCGCCGCTGGAAGATGCCCGCCACCTGCAACGCGTGCGGCACGCCGCTCGTCCGCGCGGAGCGCGAGGCCGACTACCGCTGTCCGAACAAGCGCGGATGCCCGTCGCAGGGGATCGAGTGGCTGTTCCACTTCGCGGGGCGCGGCGCGATGGACATCGAGCACCTCGGCTACGTGACGGTCATGCGGTTGCTCGAGAAGGGGCTGATCGAGGACCCGGCCGACATCTACGCGCTCGACGCCGACAAGCTGTCGCAGATCCCCGGGTTCAAGGACAAGGCGATCACGAACGTCCTGACCCAGGTGGAGGCGTCGAAGGACCGGCCGCTCTGGCGCCTGCTCGTGGGACTCAACATCCGACACGTGGGCGGCCACGTGGCCCAGGTGCTCGCCGGCGCGTTCGGATCCATCGACGCGCTCGCCGCGGCCAGCGAGGACCAGATCGACGACGTGCCCGAGATCGGCCCCGAGATCGCGGCGACGGTGCGCGGGTGGTTCGACGAGGAGGAGAACCTCGCGCTCATCGAGAAGCTGCGGGTCGCCGGCGTGCGGCTCGCCGACGAGCGGAGCGCCGAGGACGCGCCCCGCCCGTTCGAGGGGATGTCGATCGTGCTGACCGGCGGCCTCGAGACGCTGACGCGGGAGGAGGCCACGGCCCGCGCCCAGGCGGCCGGCGCCCGCGTCGCGTCGAGCGTGTCGAAGAAGACGGCGTTCGTGGTGGCCGGCGAGGGCCCGGGCACGAAGCTCGCCAAGGCCGAGTCGCTCGGCGTCGACGTGATCGACGAGGCCGAGTTCGTCCGCCGGCTCGAGGCGGGGTCGTGAAGGTCTACCGGGTCCGGTCGATCGACTCGTTGGGCCGGGCGCTCGCGATCCTGCTCGGGCTCACCGGTGCGTTCAACCTGGTGAACGGGCTGACCAACCTCGCGTACTGGCGGTCGAACCGCTTCGTCCTCCCGCTCGGCGAGGAGTCGGTCTTCGCCTCCACCGACCCGCAGGGCGCGTTCCCGCAGGCGGTGAGCACGATCGGCGGCTTCGTCGCCATCGCCACGATCGTCGTGTGGATGATCTGGCAACACCATGCGACGGCGAACCTGTGGGCGCGGGGGTTCCAGTCGCTGCAGATCACGCCGGGGTGGTCCGTGGGGTGGTGGTTCGTCCCGTTCGCGAACCTCGTGATGCCGTACGTGGCCGTGCGCGAGGTCGACCGCCGCTCCCGCACCGACGGCCAGTTCCGGACCGACACCGGACCGGTCGGATGGTGGTGGGCCGCCTTCCTCGTCTCCGTCTTCCTGCCGTTCGTCTCCTTCTTCTTCGCGTTCGGCTCGCAGATAGACCGGTTCGGCGACGCCGTGCGGACCTCGGCGCCCTCGATCGATCTGACGATCCAGATGCGGCAGATCGCCGCCGTCCAGGCGTTCGCGGGCGTCCTGTCAGCGGTCGCCGCCGCGCTCGCGATCCTGGTGGTACAGCGGATCACGCGCCACCAGGAGGACGTGGTCCGCGCTCCCATGCCGGTCCGCCCCGACCTCGGCTGGTGAGGACGCTGATCCCCCAGCGCCCGGACGCGGTACCGACGGTGCGGGCCCTGCCCGTGCCGCCCGGCTGAGGCGCCCGTCTAGACTCCCGGGACCATGCCGGTCGAGATCGACATCGAACACGTGGCGAAGCTCGCCCGTCTGGACCTGACCGAGGACGAGCGCGACCGGCTGCGGGCGCAGCTGGGCATGATCCTCGAGCACGCCGCCGCCGTGGGCGAGGTGGCCGCGGCCGACGTGCCCCCGACGGCGTCGCCGATCCCGCACGCGAACGTGTACCGCGACGACGTCCCCGAACCCTCGCTCCCCGTCGAGGAGGCGCTGCGCAACGCGCCCGAGCGCGAAGGGGATCGGTTCCGGGTGCCGCGCATCACGGAGACGGGCTCGTGACCGAGCTCTGCGATCGGACCGGGACCGAGCTCTCGGCCGCGCTCGCCGGCGGCGAGGTCACGGCGGCCGAGATCGTGGCCTCGACGCTCGCGCGGATCGACGCCGTCGACGAGCGGGTCGGCGCGTTCCTGACCCCGACGCCCCAGCTGGCCCGCGAGCGTGCCGAGGAGCTCGACGTCTACCTCGCGACCGGCGCACCCCAGAGCCCCGCGGCGGGCATCCCGGTCGCGCTCAAAGACGTGCTGACGACGAACGGGATCAGGACCACGTGCGGGTCGCGGATCCTCGAGACCTACGTGCCGCCCTACGACGCCACCGCGTGGACGCGCCTCTCGGGTGCGGGCGCCGTCCTGGTGGGCAAGACGAACTGCGACGAGTTCGCGATGGGCTCCTCGAACGAGAACTCGGCGTTCGGGCCGGTCCACAACCCGTGGGACCTCGATCGCGTCCCGGGCGGCTCGAGCGGGGGCAGCGCCGCCGCCGTCGCCGCCGGACAGGCGGTGTGGGCGCTCGGCACGGACACCGGCGGGAGCGTCCGACAGCCGGCGTCGCTGTGCGGGGTGGTCGGGCTGAAGCCGACCTACGGTCGGATCAGCCGGTACGGGCTGATCGCCTTCGCGTCCTCGCTCGACACGGTCGGCACCTTCACCCGGAGCGTGGCCGACGCGGCGACGCTGCTGGGCGTGCTGGCGGGGCACGACCCGCGGGACGCCACGTCGATCGACGCCCCGGTGCCCGACTACACCGGTGGGCTCGGCCGCGGGATGTCGGGCCTGCGGGTCGGCGTGGTGACCGAGGCGTTCGGCGAAGGCGTGGAGCCCGGGGTCGCCGCGAGCGTCCGCGCCGCGGTCGATCGCCTCGCCGCGCTGGGGGCCGAGGTGGGGGAGGTCTCGCTCCCGCACGCGGCGTACGCGCTCTCGGCCTACTACCTG
>DASQKC010000009.1:0-7570 GCA_035630755.1 Actinomycetota bacterium
TCGATATGCGGGCCGGCACGCGCTTCAACGAGGACTACGCCGACCTGCACGCCGACGTGCGCGTTTACGAGCAGATCTACCTGTGGCGGCCGCGGACGTCGCGACGGCTGCCGCGCGCGATGACCGAGTACTACGGGACCCTGCGGAACCAGGGGCCGCACGGCGGTCCGTTCGACTACCGGTCGATCCTGACCGACCTGCTTGGGTGGGTGCTCGAGCGTGCGTCGGGCGGCCGGTTCGCCGACGTCGTGGGTGAGACGCTGTGGCAGCCGATGGGCGCCGAGTTCGACGCCGAGATCACGGTCGACGGGCACGGGCACCCGATGGCCGACGGTGGGATCTGCTGCACGCTCCGTGACCTCGCGCGGTTCGGCGAGCTGATGCGACGGGACGGCCGGCGGGCGTCGCGGCAGGTCGTGCCGCGGGCGTGGGTCCGCGACACGCTCACCCCCGACGCCGATCAGGTGGCCGCGTTCCTCGCGTCCGAGGACGCCCACGAGTACCCGCCCGGCGCCTTCTACCGCAACAAGTGGTGGGTGGTGGATCCGTCCAAGCCCGTCTACCTCGCGTCGGGGATCAACGGCCAGAACGCGATCATCCACGTCCCCGCCCAGGTCGTGATCGCGAAGTTCTCCACCTGGCCGGTGGCGTGGGACGAGTCGTTCGCCGTTCCCACCGTCCGCGGCCTCACCCACCTCGCCGAGCAGATCGCCGACGGGCGCGTCTAGCCGCGACCGACGACGAACGCCTCGATCCGGTCGGCTACCGTCGCAGCGTCGCCGGCCCAGATCGGGTGGTCGTCCCCCTTGACCACCACGAGCGTGGCGCCCGGGATGTGGTCGGCGAGCCAGCGGACCTCCTCGACCGGCGTCACCGGGTCACCGGTGCGGCCGATCACGAGGGTCGGGCAGGCGATCGACGGCAGCGCGTCGCGGACGTCGGTCGTCGCGTAGGTGAGCCGGGTCGCCGCGGCCACGGTCGCCGCGTCGCCCGCGACGGGCATCAGCTCGACGAACGCGTCGATCTCGGCCCGGTCGGCCGCGACGCTCGGCGCGACCCATGCGTAGAACTCCGCCGCGAACGCCTCGCTGCCCCATCCGCGCTCGTACCACTCGACGTACGGCGCCAGCTCGTCCTCGCCGTACCCGTAGGGGTAGTCTGGCGCCGGCGCGCCGTACTTCGCCCGGGTGGCGTGGAGCACCAGGGCGGCGACCCTGTCCGGGTGTCGGGCCGCCAGCGCGGCCGTCAGGGGCCCGCTCTCCGACGTGCCGAGGACCGCGACCCGCCCTTTGCCCAGCGCGTCGAGCACGGCGAGCAGGTCGGCGACCTTCGTGTCGATCCCGGGCAACGCGTCGGCCGGCACCCGTGAGGACCTGCCCACGCCGCGCTTGTCGACCGAGATGACGCTCGCGAACGTCCCCAGACGCTGGAGGAAGGACCGCAGGCGCGGCTGGCGCCACTGGGCGACGAGGTCGGTGAACCACGCGTTCACGAACAGCAGCGGGGTCTCGCCCTCGCCGGTGACCTGGTACGCGAGCGTGACGCCGTCGCGTTCGATCGTCTTCGGGTCCGCGGTCACCGGCGCAGTGTAGAGAGCTACCCCGTCAGCGCGCTCACCACGGCCAGCACGCCGGACGCGGCCAACGTCACGAGGACGATCGAGCGGAACCGCGCCTGGTCGACGCGTCGCGCGATCCGGTCCCCGACCACGGCCCCGGCCGCCACGGCGATGAGGCCCGCGACGATCGCCGGCACGAGGCTGGCCGTGACGAAGCCGTTCACGATGAACGTCACGAACGCGAGCGACCCCTCGAGCGCGAAGACGGTCTGCAGCGTGGCCCGGAAGGCGTCGGGCTCGAGCCCCTCGGCGTCGAGCGCGATCACGACCGGCGGTCCGTTCGTCCCCGTGCTCGCCGCGAACGCGCCCGAGAGCACCCCTGCCGTGGTCAGCGTCGCTGTCCCCGGTGGGACCCGGAGGCCCCGCCAGATCGCGATCGTCATCGCGATGACCACGATCCCCACCGTCGCCGTCAGCAGGCGCTCGTCCGCGGTGCGGAGGAACAGCGCGCCGAGGGGGATCCCGAGGAGCGCGGTCCCGACCAGCAGCACGGCCATCCGGTGTCGCAGCCGCGCCCGCCACCGCCAGCCGTTCGCGATCACGAGGGGGACGCCGATCGCGGTCATCACGACGACCGCGACGCGGGGACCCGAGACGACCGTGAGTACCGGGACGACGAGCAGCGCGTAGCCGAAGCCGCTGACCGACTGGATCGCGCCACCCGCGAAGGCCGCCAGCGCGGCCGCGACCACGAGGGTCATGCCACCGGCTCGAACCGGGCCGTGAAGTGCCGCAGCTGGGCGGGTTGCTCGACGATCCGGTACCCGGGCAGGGACGCCGCCCGCCCGGCGACGTCGGTGACGACCTCGATCACGTAGTCCACGTGGCTCTGCGTGTACGTGCGGCGGGGGATCGCGAGCCGGACCAGATCCATCGCCGCGGGGACCTCGGTGCCGTCGGGCCGGCGGCCGAACATCACGGTCCCGATCTCGCACCCCCGGATCCCGCCCGCCTCGTAGAGGGCGACGGCGAGCGACTGTCCCGGGTAGGCCAGGGGTCCGACGTGCGGCAGGAGCGCGCGCGCGTCGAGGTACACGGCGTGCCCGCCGGCCGGCTTCACGATCGGGACGCCGGCGGCGTCGAGCGCCTCGGCGAGGTAGGCGGTCGAGCGGATCCGGTACCGCAGGTAGTGCTCGTCGACGCATTCGCGCAGGCCCTGCGCGATCGCCTCCAGGTCGCGCCCCGCGAGCCCGCCGTAGGTGGGGAACCCCTCGGTGAGGATCAGCAGGTTGCGGCACCGCTCGGCCAGGTCGTCGTCGCGCATCGCGAGCCACCCGCCGATGTTGCCCATCGGGTCCTTCTTCGCGCTCATCGTCATCCCGTCGGCGAGCGCGGCCATCTCGCGGACGATGTCGGGGACGGCGACCCCGGCGTAGCCCGGCTCGCGCAGCTTGATGAACCAGGCGTTCTCGGCGAAGCGACAGGCGTCGAGGAACAGCGGTACCTCGAACCGGTCGCACAGCGCGCGCACGCCACGCAGGTTCTCGACCGAGACCGGCTGCCCGCCGCCGGAGTTGTTGGTGACCGTGACCACCACGACCGGCACGTCGGCGGCGCGCGCGGCGAGGAGCTCGCCGAGCGCCTCGAGGTCCATGTTGCCCTTGAAGGGATGTTCGCTCGCGGGGTCGCGGCCCTCGGGGATCACGAGGTCGACGGCCTCGGCGCCCGTGAACTCGACGTTCGCGCGCGTCGTGTCGAAATGCGTGTTGTTCGGCACGATCGTCCCCGGGCTCGCGATCGCCGTGAACAGGATCTTCTCGGCGGCGCGACCCTGGTGCGTCGGGATGACGTGCGGGAACGGGAACAGCTCCCGCACGGCCTCGAGGAACGTGAACCACGAGGGCGACCCGGCGTAAGACTCGTCGCCGTGCTGGATCGCGGCCCACTGGTCACGGCTCATCGCGCCGGTGCCGCTGTCGGTGAGCAGGTCGATCAGCACGTCCTCGGCGCGCAGGTCGAACAGGTTGAACCCCGCGGCGCGGACCTTCGCGGCGCGCTCCTCGGCGGTCAGGAACCGCAGCGGCTCGACCGAGTGGATGCGGAACGGCTCGACGATCGTGCGGTACGGATCGGGCACGACGCGATGCTACCCGCGGGGTGCGGGCTCGATGACGCGGGGCGCCATCCGCGGCCCGAACCTCGGCGCCGAGGCGCCGGAGGACTCCAGCAGCACCTGGACCCGTCCGCGCTGCCCCGCGTACGGCGCGAGGAGCTCGAGCATGCGCTCGTCGGTGCCTCGTGGTTCCCCGGCCAGGTTCCACGCCACGATGTGGGGCAGGTGGAAGTCGCCGACCGAGACCGCGTCGGGATCGCCGAGCGCCAGACGCGACACCTCGGCCACCGTCCAGGGACCCACGCCGGGGAGCTTCGCGAGCCAGGTCCTCGCGTCGGCGAGCGGTTCCGTCGCGAGCAGGCCGATCCGGCGCGGGTGACGCGCGACCTCGCGGAGCGTGGCCGCGCGGCGGTCCGTGACGCCGACCTTCGTCAGCTCCCACGATGGGAGGCCGGCGAGCCGCGCGGGATCGGGGGGCAGGGTCAGGCCGGCGTCGCCCGGCGCCGCTTCGGCGGTCGCGAGGGCGATCGACCGCCACGCCCTGCGCGCCTCCATCCCGGTGACCTTCTGCTCCACGATCGCGGCCACGAGGACCGGGAACGGGTCCGTGCGCGTCAGGAGCACGTCGTGGCGCCGGCGCAATGCCTCGGCGACCGCCGGGTGGGCCGGGAGGGGGAACGCGGCGGGGTCATCGAGCGCGCCGGCGAGGCTCGGCGCCGTCGCCCAGGCCCGATCGGCGCCCGGCCCCCACGCCTCGACCTCGATCGTGGCGCGATCGATCTGCGTCAGCCGCAGGGTCGCGGGTCCGTCCTCGGTCCGCAGGGTCCGCCAGAGGGTTGGCCCGTCGACACAGCAGGTCGGATCGCCACGGCCGCGCACCAGCGGCCGCACGGTCCGTGCCAGGTCGACCGGGTGCGGCAACTCGATCCGGTCCGGCGGCATCGTCCGCACTGTGGCACGATCGGGAGGTGACGAGCAGACCCGCCGCCGCGCAGCACCTGCGCGACCTCGCGCGGCTGCGTCGCGTCCGCGACCGGATCGACCGGGAGTACGCGCAGCCGCTGGACGTCGAGGCGCTCGCCCGCGACGCGCACGTGTCGGCGGGCCACCTCAGCCGGCAGTTCCGGCTCGCGTACGGCGAGTCGCCGTACAGCTACCTGATGACGCGGCGCATCGAGCGCGCGATGGCGCTGCTGCGCCGTGGCGACCGCAGCGTCACCGAGGTCTGCTTCGAGGTCGGCTGCTCGTCGCTGGGCACCTTCAGCACGCGCTTCACCGAGCTGGTCGGTGTGCCGCCCAGCACGTACCGGCGCCAGGAGGCGGGCGCGATGGCGGGGATGCCGCCCTGTGTCGCGAAACAGGTGACCCGACCGGTCAGGAATCGAGAAGCGCCGCTCCGCGAGCCGCACGTAGCATGACGCCATGGACATCACGATCTTCCAGACCCTCCTCCCGCACGAGGACCCGGACGCGTCCCTGGCCTTCTATCGCGACACGCTCGGCTTCGAGGTCCGCAACGACGTCGAATACGGGGGGATGCACTGGACCACGGTCGGCCCGCCCGACCAGCCCGGCACGTCCATCGTGCTGTACCCGCCGGCGGCGAACCCCGGCATCACCGAGGACGAGCGCCGCACGATCGCCGAGATGATGGCCAAGGGGACCTTCGCCAGCATCAACCTGGCCACCACCGACGTGGACGGCACGTTCGACCGGCTCCAGGCCGGCGATGCCGAGGTCGTCCAAGAGCCGACCGATCAACCGTACGGGGTCCGCGACTGCGCGTTCCGTGACCCCGCGGGCAACCTGATCCGCATCCAAGAGCTGACCTGAGGAGGACCCGCGATGGCTGAGAAGACGACCATGACGAAGCGCACCACGACGAAGCGCACCGGCTCGACCAAGGGCTTCACGGCCGAGGAGCGCGCTGCGATGAAGGAGCGCGCCGCGGAGCTGAAGGCGGAGGCGGCGAAGGCGGACGGGGAGAAGATCCTGCTCGCGAAGATCGCCGAGATGAAGGGGACGGACAAGGCGATGGCGAAGCGCCTGCACGAGGTCATCTCGGCCGCCGCCCCGAACCTCGCGCCGAAGACCTGGTACGGGATGCCCGCGTACGCCAAGGACGGCAAGATCCTCTGCTTCTTCCAGCCCGCGGACAAGTTCGACGCGCGGTACGCGACGTTCGGCTTCAGCGACGAGGCGATCATCGACCAGGGCGCCATGTGGCCGACCTCGTGGGCGCTCACGGAGCTGACCGCCGCCGAGGAGAAGAAGATCGTCGCGCTCGTGAAGAAGGCGGCGCGCTGAGCCCGGATCCGCCCGCGATGCGCGACGCCGACAGCCACGACCTGATCCGCGTGCAGGGCGCGCGCGTGAACAACCTCAAGGACGTCAGCGTCGAGATCCCGAAGCGCCGGCTGACGGCGTTCACCGGGGTCTCGGGCTCGGGCAAGAGCTCGCTGGTCTTCAGCACGATCGCCGCGGAGTCGCAGCGCCTGATCAACGAGACCTACAGCGCCTTCGTCCAGGGGTTCATGCCGACGCTCTCACGGCCGGAGGTCGACCTCCTCGAGGGGCTGACGACGACGATCATCGTCGACCAGGAGCGGATGGGCTCGAACCCGCGCTCCACGGTGGGCACCGCGACCGACGCCAACGCGATGCTGCGCATCCTGTTCAGCCGGCTCGGGATGCCGCACATCGGCTCGCCCAACGCGTTCTCGTTCAACCTGCCCTCGGTCAAGGCCAGCGGTGCGATCACCGTCGAGCGCGGGGCGAAGACGACGACCGAGAAGGCCACCTTCACGCGGCTGGGCGGGATGTGCCCGCGGTGCGAAGGGATGGGCTCGGTCACCGACTTCGACCTGACGGCCCTCTACGACGACAGCCTGTCGCTCAACGAGGGCGCCCTCACGATCCCCGGCTACAGCATGGACGGCTGGTACGGCCGGATCTACCGCGGCTCCGGCTTCTTCGACCCGGACAAGCCGATCCGGAAGTACACGAAGAAAGAGCAGCACGACCTGCTCTACAAGGAGCCGACCAAGATCAAGGTCGAGGGGATCAACCTGACCTACGAGGGGCTGATCCCGAAGATCCAGAAGTCGATGTTGTCCAAGGACGTCGACGCGATGCAGCCGCACATCCGCGCCTTCGTCGAGCGGGCGGTGACGTTCAGCCTCTGCCCCGAGTGCGAGGGGACCCGCCTGAGCCAGGAGGCTCGGTCCTCGACCGTCGCGGGGAAGAACATCGCCGACCTCTGCGCGATGCAGATCAGCGACCTCGCCGGCTGGGTCCGCGGGCTCGACGAGCCGTCCGTCGCCCCGCTCCTGACCGGGTTGCGGCACCTCCTCGACTCGTTCACCGAGATCGGGCTGGGCTACCTCTCCCTCGACCGGCCGGCGGGGACGCTGTCCGGGGGTGAGGCCCAGCGCACCAAGATGATCCGGCACCTTGGCTCGTCCCTCACGGACGTCACCTACGTCTTCGACGAGCCGACGATCGGCCTGCACCCGCATGACATCGAGCGGATGAACGGGCTGCTGCTGCAGCTGCGCGACAAGGGCAACACGGTCCTCGTCGTCGAGCACAAGCCGGAGACCATCGCCATCGCCGACCACGTTGTTGACCTTGGCCCCGGCGCAGGCACCGAGGGAGGCCGCGTCTGCTTTGAGGGAAGCGTGGACGGGCTCCGCGGGACTGACACCATCACCGGGCGGCATCTCGATGACCGGGCCAGGGTTAAGGACTCGGTGCGCACGCCGGCCGGGACGCTCGCGGTGCGTGGCGCCTCGACACACAACCTCCGGGACGTCGACGTCGATATCCCGCTCGGCATGCTGTGCGTGCTCACGGGCGTAGCCGGCTCCGGCAAGAGCTCGCTGATCCAGGGGTCGGTC
>DASQKC010000010.1:0-5431 GCA_035630755.1 Actinomycetota bacterium
CGCGGCGCGCTCGAGATGGACGACGAAGGGCCGGCGCTCGGCGAGGCCCCGCCGCCGATGCCCGCGACGACCGCCGAGGGGCCCACGGTGATGCTCGGCGGTCCCGGGCCCGCGCGGGTCGTGCTCTTCTCCTCGTCGACCTGCGGCGTCTGCAAGGAGGTGGCGCCGGCCGTCCCGCCCGCCGCCGCCGCCGTGGGCGTGGCGGCGCAGGTGCTGCACGATCCCGAGGCCGAGCGGGAGTGGCGGGTGCCCGGCACGCCGTTCGCGGTGATCCTCGACCCGTCCGGCGTGGTCCGTGCCAAGGGCACCGTGAACAACCTGGAGCAGGTCGAGGGCCTGATCGACACGGCCCGCGCGCGCGAGCGGGAGGCGGCGTGGGCGGTCTGAGGCCCGCCGAGCTCGCGGAGCGCCGGCTCGCGACCCGGACGAGCCGCCGGGGGTTCCTCGGGAAGGTCGGCCGCGGGGTGGTCGCGCTCGCGGGCGGCGGGTTCGTGGCCACCGCCCTCGCGCCCGAGCGGGCGCAGGCGCACCACATCTGTGGCCACACGTACACGACGGGGTCGTGTCCACACCCCTATGCCCCGCTCACGCGCCTGGACAGCTACGGGTTCCCTGTCCATCCCACGTACGGCTACGCGGTCGCCGACGACGGCACGCGGTACACGGACCCGGGCACGCAGGAGCGGCACAAGACCTGCCAGCAGTACGTGCAGATGCGCTACCCCTTCGTGAAGGACGCCCGCATCGGCGGTGGGTGGACGCGCTGCTGCTCGGGGCGCCTGCGCCACATCGTGGACTGCTGCTCGAGCTCGAACATCCGGATCAACGGGGACTACGCGGTGCGCGGCTACTGCCCGAGGGGGACGAAGGTGTTCTGCATCGGCTACCGGGAGCTGACGAAACGGTGTTGACCGATGCCCTCGGCGTGGCGCTCGTCGCGGCGTCCGTCGTGGCGGGCTGGTCGGCCCGCTACGGCCCCTGAGGCCTCTCGATGGTGGAGACCATCACCCCCGTGGTCTACGGAGGACGCGCACGCTGGGCCGGAGGGCTGGCGCTGCACGTGGTCGGGGCCACGCTCGCCGCCGCGGCGTTCGGTGCGCTCGCGGGTTGGGTCGGCGGGCTCGTGGGGGCGCCGTTCGGCGCGTCCGGCCTGGTCGCGCTCGGCGCCGCGGCTATCGTGTACGCCGGCGCCGCGGCGGAGGCGTGGGTCGCGCCGGTGCCCCAGCTCCGCCGGCAGGTGCCGGACTGGTGGCGCACGTTCTTCTCCCCGCCGGTCACGGCGTTCCTCTACGGGGCGGGGCTCGGGATCGGGTTCCTCACGTTCCTCGCGACGGGCGCGCTCGCGGTGGTCACGCTCGCGGCGGTCCTGTCGGGGAGCGCGGCGGCGGGGGCGGTCCTGGCCGGCGGGTTCGGGCTGGCGCGGGGGCTGTCCGCGCTCCCCGCGATCCGGGTCCGCGACGCGGAGGACGGCCGTCAGCTCGTCGATCGGCTGAGCGAGCGAGGCGACGGTCTGCGACGTGTGGGCGTCGCCGTGACCCTCGGCGTGGTCGCGGTCGCCGCGTTCGCGTCGGTCCCGGTCGCCGCCCGCGGCGGCGCGGCCGGTCTCGCGGCGGCGATCGTCGCCGCGGCGTTCGCCTGGGCCGCCGTCGCGAAGCGGACCGCCGCCCGACGGTGGGGCCGGACGCTGGCGGCCCATGACCTGCCACCGTGGCTCGCATCGCGGGCGCGCGTCGGCGTCCCCGCCGCCGAGGCGCTCGTGCCGGCGCTGGCGCTCCTCGGGCTCACGCGTCTGGCCTGCGTGTGGGCGGGGGTCCTGCTGGTCGCCGTCACCGCCGCGGTGGTCCGCGGCGCGCGCCGCCACGGTGGTCAGGTGGCCTGCGGGTGCTTCGGCGCGCGCCGCGAGCGACCGCTCGGCCAGATCCTCGCGCGGAACGCCGGGCTGCTGGCCCTCGCCGCGTTCGGCGCCGCGGGCACCGTGGACGCCCCGGCGTGGCCGGGGCCACCCGCCGCCGGGGACTGGCTCCCCATGACCCTCGCGATCGGCGGGCTGCTCGCGGTCGCGATCGCGTCCTGGCAGGTCGCCGCCGCCATCGGACGGGGGCGGACATGATCCGCCGGATCCTCGTGGGCGCCGTCCCGTTCGCCGTCGCCGGTCTGCTCGTGCTGGCGATGGCGGCGATCGCCTCCGGCGTGACCACGACGGAGACCGATGGGAACGACACTCGCGGCACGCTCGACATCCGGCGCGTGACCTACCGATGGGTCAAGGGCGCCGCGCCGGCGTGGGAGGTGCGGACCTTCCACACGTGGGCCCAGCGAGGCATGTGGGATCGCGGCTACTTCTTCGTGGAGTTCGACACGCGCGGCGACGAGCGCGCCGACTTCTACGCCCTGCTGTTCTCCGACGGGCGGCGCATGCGCGGCGAGCTGTTCCGCACCGGCGCCCTGCGGGACGCGCGGGTGCGCCCGGTGTCGGTGCGACGCCCCGACCGATCGAGCGTCCAGGTCCGCGTGCCGTGGTCGTGGATGCGCTTCGGCCCGTCGCGGACCCTGATCCGCTGGTGGGTGACGACGTCGTTCACGAACGCGACCTGCCAGCACGCGTGCGCGGACCACGCGCCGAACGTCGACGCGATCGAGGACTGGCTGCCCGGCGAGTCACCCACGCCCAGCCCGTCGCCGAGCCCGACCGGCACGGTGACCGCCACGCCCACCTAGACTCCGAGCGTGGGACCGACCGTCCGCGTGGCCGAAGGGTTCTCGCTGCTCGCCGGCGGCGATTGGATCATGCCGTACCCCATCGCGCCGCTCGCCGGGACCGACGAGGGCGTCGCCGGTGTCGCCGCCGCGTTCCGCGCGTCGACGGTCGGATTCGTGAACCTCGAGACGAACCTGCTCGACTTGCCGCTCGCCGGCGCGGCGCCGCGCGTGGTCGACGACTGGTGCCTCACGTCCTCGCCCGCCATCGCGGCGGACCTCGCGGCGATGAACGTCCGGCTCGTCAGCCGCGCGAACAACCACGCGATGGACTGGGGCGTCGCGGGCCTGCGCGCCACGGGCCGGCACCTCGAAGACGCGGGCGTCGTGCACGCCGGGGTGGGGGAGACGCTGGCGGATGCGCGCGCGCCGCGGTACGTGACCACCGCGCAGGGCCGCGTCGGCATCGTCTCCGTGTACCCCACGCGGGTCTTCGACCCCGACGCCGCGCTCGATCCGTTCGGGCGCGTGCCCGGCCGCCCGGGCGCCAACGCCCTGCGGCTGCGCCGGGTCGTCTCGATGCCGGATGCGGAGCTCGACGCGATCCGCGGCGCGGCGCGCGCGATCGATCCCGACGGCCAGCTGACGACCCCCGATGAACCGCTCGCGATCGACGACACGAGGTTCGAGCCCGGCGACGCGCTCGCGGTCCGCTACGACCCGGACCCGGAGGACCTGCGACAGATCCTCCGCGCGGTGCGGGCGGGCGCCCAGCACGGCGACCTCCTGGTGGTCACGGTGCACGCGCACCAGGAGGGCACGGAGGCGGACACCCCGCCGGCGTTCCTGCAGGCGCTCGCACGGGCCTGCATCGACGAGGGCGCCGGCGCGTTCATCGGCCACGGCGTTCACCGCCTGTGGCCGGTCGAGGTGTACCGCGAGCGCCCGATCTGCTACGGCATCGGCAACGCCGCGTTCTCCGACATCCAGGAGCCGCTGCACGGCGCGATGTTCCGGTTCGGTCTGGACAAGATGCCCGAGGGGACGGACCCGGCGCGCGTCACCGACGCCGAGGCGAACGCCGCCGCGATCGGTCCGTACTTCGACGACGACCGCTTCTACGGCAGCGTCCTCGTCCGGCTCGAGATGGCAGACGGTGCCCTGCGCGCCGCCGTGGTGCCACTGGACCTGCGGCGTGGCCACGCCCTCACCATCCGGGGGGTCCCACGTCTCGCCGATCCCGATCAAGCGGCCGGCATCTGCAAACGTCTCGACGCGATGTCGGCCCCGTTCGGCACCGCGGTCGGCGAGGACGGCGCGATCCTCGCCCGCTGACGGATCGCCGCTCGCCCAGGACCAGATACAGACGCCTGGGGTTGGGGACCGTGAGAGAGGGGGCGGCCCCCCGCCCGCCCCCTCGCCTCGCTTCCCTACGAACCTCCGGCTAGAACGTGCCGCCTGGACCGGGACCGCTGATCGTGGTCGAGAACGGAGCGAAGCTCGTGTCCGAGACCGTGATCGTCACCGGCCCCCAGACGACCGTCATCGGCGGAGTGCACTTCGGCTGGAACGTCGCCGTCAGGGTGAGGGAGAAGTTCGCCTTCCCGTTCTGGACCGGGAAGTCGCCCTCGGCGCTGAACGTCTCCTTGTTCTCAGCCTGCGGGAAGTTCTGGCCGCGGTTCAGGCACGCTGCTTGCGCGCTCACCTCGACGTGGATCTGGGTCTCGTTGCCGAGTCCCGCGACCTTGCCCGAGATGTTGAGGGAGTTCCCGGCGCGGGTGACGCTGGGCGTCCCCACGAAGTGGGGGCTCCCCGCCAACGCGGTCGTCGCCGTCAGGCCGACGACCAGGAAGCTCGCGATGAGGACCTTCAGACCTTTCGTCATGGCACCTCCTCGGTGGCGTTGCTGATCCGAAGGCGGGAAGCGGTGGCTCTCCACCCCCTCCCGGATCTGACGAACAGGCTTCCCGCTCCCTTCCAGCCTGCGCCGTCGTGCACGCTGGGACGTCGGGCGGTTGCAGCAGACGGGACCTCAGTTGCTGCGGTGTCTCCCGTAGGCGACCGTCACTACGTCTTCCCTGTCCCCCATACGGGGGATCCCGTATCGGTCATCCGACCTAGATAATCCTGAACCATCCTGTGCTGACGGCGCCGCCCCCGTCCCACCGTCTCCGGAGCAGCCCGCGGGGAGGTTGAGAGGATGCGCGAGCGGGATCCCGCGATCATCGCGGCGAACGACGAGGCGCTGATCGCTTCGGTATCACGCATCCTGACGAGGGCCGGCTTCTCGACCACGGACGTGCGGTCCGGCGAGGGGGCCTTGAAGCTCGCGGAGGAGGATCCTCCGGGATTGATCGTCCTGGATTCGGTCCTGCCGGACATGTCGGGGCTGGAGACCTGCTACGAGCTCCGCCAGCGCATCGGTGACCGGGTGCCGATCCTGTGCCTGTCCGAAGAGGCCGCCGGCCCGCGGATCCGCGTGGCCACCCTGCTGATCGGTGCCGACGACGTGGTGTCGAAGCCCTTCGACCACGATGAGCTCTTGGCTCGCGTGCGGAAGATCGTCTCGCGCCGTGCCAAGGCCGGACCGACCGCAGATATCCCGCTGACCGGCCGCGAGGTGGAAGTGCTCGAGTTGCTCGCGAGCGGCGTTGCGCAAGACGCGATCGCCGAGATGTTGTTCATCAGCTCCAAGACCGTGGGCACCCACCTGCAGCGCATCATCTCGAAGCTC
>DASQKC010000011.1:0-22982 GCA_035630755.1 Actinomycetota bacterium
GAAGGCGGTCGCCGCGGCCTCCGGATCGGTCGCCACCGCGGCCGTGGCCGGCGGCACCGTGCCGAGGACGTTCGCCGCGCACGTCAGCGTGGGCGCGACCCGTGTGCCGTCGGGCGTCTCGAGCAGGAGGTAGTCGGCGGGGTCGCCGGGGCGCGGCGCCGCCGTCACGACGCGGGCGTCGGCGAGCGAGCGGTCGACGAACGACGCGTAGGTGAGCCCGGCGATGTGCGCCGAGCGAGGACCGACGCCGGTCACGGTCCGCCGGCCGAGTCGCCGGCCGGCGCGGAGCAGGCTGCCGCCGGCGACGCCGGCCACGCGGACGTCGAGGCTCCGGACGCTGGTGAGGTGGCGCAGCACGCGGACGTAGGACAGGATCGGCCGCCCCCCGGCGACCACGCTGATGTTCGTGCTCGTCCCCCCCACCTCGACGATCACGGCATCGGTGAGGGACAGGTGGCGCAGCGCCCCCGCGACCGATGCCGCCGGCCCCGAGAACGCGGTCTGCAGGGGCCGCCGCCCCATCGAGTCGATGCTCGCCGCGCCGCCGTCGCCGCGCATCACGAGCAGCGGCACGCCGGGCACACGCTGGGTGGCGGCCGCCTCGACGGCGCCGGCGGCGCGGAGCGCCGTCGGCAGGATGCTCGCGTTGAGCGCCGCCGTCACGGTGCGCAGCTCGAGCCCGTAGACACCCGTCATCTCGTGCCCCGCGCACGCCGGGACGCCGAGATCGGCCGCGGCCTCGAGGACGATCCGCTCGCCGCGGACGTCGTCCACGCCGAAAGACTCGGAGGCGACGATCGCGTGCGCGCCCTCGGCCACGAGCGACGCGACGGCCTCGCGGGCGGCGGCGGGATCGACCTCCCCGGTCGTCGCCAGGAAGCGGTGCAGGGTCCGGAGCTCGCGCCCCGGCGCGATCTGGATCGTGCCGACCCTCGTGCGCGTCCGCGCGCGGCGCGCGTCCGCGGCGGCGCCGATGCCCACGACCCCCACGGTCGCCGTGTCGCCCTCCAGCAGCGAGTTCACGGCCTGGGTCGTGGAGTGCGCGACGAGCCGGACGGGCCCCAGCCCGCGGGCGTCCACCTCGGACGTCACGGCGGCGACCGCGGCGACGACCCCCGCCGCCACGCCGATCGCGTCGTCGTGCGTGGTCGGGAGCACGCGGCGCGCCACCACCTCGCCGGCGTCGTCGCACGCGACGGCCTTCGTGAACGTGCCGCCGACGTCGACGCCGATCCGGACGGTCATCGCGTCACGACGCCGGCGCGGGATCGGGCGCGGTGGCGGCCGCCGTGCGATCGGGGTCGGTGCGCGGGCCTCCCGCCGACCGCTGCCGGCGCCGCATCACGACGAAGCCGCCCGCGTAGAGCGCGATGAGGATCGCCTGGGCCACCAGCGACTGGACGGTCGGGTGGTAGCCGGTGAGATCGGCGAGGAAGACGGGCAGACGCGGGAGGCCCTCGATGAACGTCACCGGGATCACGAGCGCCTCCTGCAGCTCGCGCACCGCGTTCCCCATGAACGAGACGGACATGATCATGACGACGACGAGCGCGACCGTGAGGGCGGTCTTCACCGGCACCCGCCGCTCCTGGCGGAAGATCGCCCAACCGATCCCGAGCAGGACCACCAAGCTCGCGAGCGCGCCGAGCAGCACGTAGCCCTCGAGCCCGTCCGCGTAGCCGAGCAGCGCCTGGTAGAAGAGCGCCGTCTCCAGACCTTCGCGGTAGACGGTCGTGAACCCGACGGCCGCGAGCGCGACGGCGGAACCGGTCGCAGCGGCCGCCCAGACCTTCGCCTTCAGGAACTCCATCCAGCGGCGCTGGTCCATCCGCGCGAGCAACCAGAACGAGACGTAGAACAACACGACCACCGCGAGGATCGTGATGACGGCCTCGAGGACCTCGCGCGCGAACGGCGCGAGGTCGAGGAACAACGAGACGAGCACGAACGTGACGATCGACAGCACGACCGCGCCGGCGATCCCCAGGACGAACGGCTTGCGGTACCCGACGGCGCGGCTCGCCTCGAGGTAACCGAGGACCGCCGCGACCACGAGCATGGCCTCGAGGCCCTCACGGAACAGGATGAAGAACGAGTAGCTCGTGGCGATCGCCGGCGCCGCCACGCCGGGCGAGGCGAGTACGCGCTCGACGTCGTTCAGGCCTCTGCTCACGGTGGCGATCTGGCTCGCCACCTCGTCGGCGGGGGCGCCCTCCTCGATCATCGTGCGGAGGGCGGCGAACTCCTCCTCCACCTGCAGCGTGAGCCCCTCGTCGAGGACCCGCAGCGGGATCTCCGTGTACTCGAAGTGGTCGAGGTACGCGTTGCGCGCGAGCTCGTAGGCGGTCTCGGCGTCGCCGGCCCGGTACGCCGCCAGCGCGTCCTGCAACAGCGCGCGGGCCTCGTCCATCTCCTGGACGCCTTCGTCGGCGGTGACGTCGCCGGACACCGTCGGCGGCTCGCCCGGCGCGGGGACGTCCTGGGCGACCGCGGGCCCCGCGAGCACCGACGCGACCAGCGCGAGACCGATGACGGTCAGGCAGCGGCGTCGCGTCCGGTGCACGGATCCCTCCGGCTAGTGGTCCGTCTCGGCGCCGGTGGCCTCCATGGCCTCGCCGATCAACTCGCGGGCGCGATCGATCATCACGCCGAGCTCCTCGGCGGTGATGCCCGCCGCGATCTGCGCCCGCAGGTCGGCGCCCAGGAGCGGCTCGAGTTCGGCGTTCACGTCCGGCGCGGCCTCGATGACGCTCGCCTCGACCAGCTCGTAGTTCTCGAGGTACGCCTCGGCGGCGAGCTCCGCGGCCTCGTCGGGGTCACCGCCCTCGTACGTCGACTGGATCTCGTCGAGCAGGGTGTGGATGTTCGCCCACACCTCGGCGGGGTCCGAGGACTCGGGCACGAGCGCGCCGACGGTCTCCTCGAGCTCGTGCGCGATGAGCGCCGCGGCCGCCGCCACGTCGTCGGCGTCGGCCAGGGTCGCCGGCGGCTGCGGACCCGGCAGGGCCTCGGCGAGCGTGGCGAACGCGGCCTCGATCTCCTCGGCCTCCTCGGCGGCCGCCGCCTCGACGGACGGTGCGATCGTGTCGTAGAGCGAGCGCGCCACCGTCACGAACGCGTAGGCGTCCTGATACTCGACGAGGAGCTCCAGCTCTCCGTCGACGACCGCCTCCTCGTATTCGTGCCCGGCCGTCGTCAGCAGGTCCGCGGTCACCGAGCCGACGAACGCGTAGGTGTCGCCCTCGGGCAGCGCCGCCTGGGCCGTCTCGATCGTCGTCGCCGTCTCCTCGGTGGCGCTCGTCAGGGCCTCGGCGTCCTCGGCGTTGGCCGCGTCGGCCGCGGCCTGCGTCTGCTCGTCGAGGTCGGCCACGTGCGCGTCCCCGTCCTCGGCGTGCTCGGCCACCTCCTCGCGGATCAGCGCCATCAGCTCGTCGATCGGGTGGTGCGCGTGCACCTGGGCGCCGGTCATGTCGTCGGCCTCGGCGAGCTCGACGGCGACGATGTGGTGGCCCTCGATCTGCCGCAGCGCCGACGCGGTCGCCACGTCCTCGGCGGAGAACGACGGGGCGGCGACCTCGGTCCCGCCCCCGGGCGCGGACGACCCCTCGCTGCAGGCTCCGAGCATCGTCACCCCCAGCGCGGCGGCGACGAACACGGTGGCGGTCCTCTTCACGGCGATCCTCCTACGACGTGGCGATGCTCCGGATTCGAGTCGGTGAGGGACCGACTTAGGTCGGTCGAACTCACGCCAGCGAATCCTACCCACGGGGTCGGAAACGCGTCAATCGAGGCGTCAGCCGTCGAGGCGGCCGGCGTCGCGGAGGACGCCGAGCATGCGGTCGACCGGGAGCGCGGGGAGCGCGTTGCCGTCGCGCCCGGTGACCGCGTGCGCCGCGACGAGGGCGTTCACGACGGCCTCCTCGGTCGCCTCGATGGTGGCGCGGAAGAGCTGCGACATCACCGGCCCCCCCGCGTCGCCGCCGTCGGCGAGGACGGTCGGCGTGAACGAGGTCGCGCGCGTCGGGAGACGGTTCGCCGTGGAAAAGGCGAGCATCTGCTCGCCGCTGGTGTTCGCCGCGTGCGACCCGCCGCGGGCCAGGCCCATCCCGGCGCGTTCGGCGAGGCGCCGGAGCTGGTGCGGCAACAGCGGCGCGTCCGTCGCCACGATCGCGATGCACGAGCCGTCGCTGTGCGCGACGGGCATCGGCGCGTCGATGAGCGCCTCGCCCACCCGGACCCCGTCCACCAGCAGATGCTCCCGGTCGCCGTGGTTCGTCATCACGAGGACGCCGACGGTGGAGGCGTCCACGACACGCGAGGATGTGCCGATCCCGCCCTTGAAGTCGAAGCACTGCATCCCCGTGCCGCTCCCGACGCATCCCTCCTCGACGTCGCCGTCCACGGCGCCGTCGAGCGCGGCCCAGACGTCCTCGTCGGCGAGCGCGTCCGCGAGCACCGCGCTCAGGAACGAGTCGTCGCATTCCGTGACGCAGGGCATCACGTCCTCCCCCGCGGCCGGGTCGCGACGGGCGATCCACCGGACGGCGGCGTCGTACGCCCTCCCGATCAGCAGGGACGAGGTCATGACCACCGGGCTCTCGAGGATCCCCCACTCCCGGATCGCGTTCACGCCGATGAGCTCGCCGTAGCCGTTGAGGATGTGGGTGGCGGCGTACACGGGGGCCGTCCACGGGTCCTCGCCGTGCGGGAACACCGCGGTGACGCCGGTCCTGACCGCGTCGGGCGCGCCGTCCTCGCCCCGGACCACGGTCCGATGCCCCACCCGGACGCCGGCCACGTCGGTGATCGCGTTGCGCGGTCCCGGCGTCCCGGCGCCGATGCGGATCCCCAGGTCACGGGCACGGCGGGCGGCCATGGCGGCTACCATAGCCGCACTTCCATGGGGATCCTCGGACTCGGCGTCTCGTTCCGTCACGCACCCATCGAGCTGCTCGAACGGCTCGCGTTCAGCGACGACGACCTCGCGAAGGCCTACGAGCACGCCGCCGAACTCGAGGGCGTGGACGAGACGGTGATCCTGTCCACCTGCAACCGGGTCGAGGTCTACGGGCAGGTCGCGAACTACCACGCGGGGTTCCTGGCGCTGAAGCGCCTGCTCGCCGAGTCGCGCGGGGTGGAGCTCGACGAGCTGGCCGAGCCCGCGATCGCGCACTGGGAGCACGACGCCGCCGAGCATCTGTTCTCGGTCGCGGCCGGCCTGGACTCGATGGTCCTCGGCGAGAGCCAGATCGGGTCGCAGGTCCGCGAGGCCATCCGTCGCGCCGACGCCGAAGGCGCCGCCGGGCCGGCTCTGACCGGCCTGTTCCACGCCGCGACGCGCGCCGGACGACGCGTCCGCCAGGAGACCACGCTCGGCGCGGCGCCCGACGCGTTCGTGGCGCTCGGCGCCGACCTGGCCGTCGACGCGCTCGGTGGATCGCTCGAGGGACGGTCCGCCGCGGTGGTGGGGGCGGGGCAGATGGCCTCGCTCGCGGTCAAGCACCTGCGTCGGCGCGGCGTGGGCGACGTTCGCGTCCTCAACCGCTCCGTCGATCACGCCCGCGTCCTCGCCGATCGGACCGGCGCGACGGCCGAGGGGCTCGACGCGTTGCCCACCGCCCTCGCGGCCGCCGACGTCGTCGTCTCAGCCACCGGCGCGGCCGGGTACGTGATCTCGCACGCCGCGGTCGCACGGGCCCTCGCCGGGCGGGACGGCCGCCCGCTCGTGCTCGTCGACCTCGCCGTGCCCCGCGACGTCGATCCCGAGGCGAGCTACGTCGACGACGTGCGGGTCATCGACGTGGTGGCCTTGCGGGAGCGTGCCGACGAACACGCGCCCGAGGCCGCCGCGCAGATCGCCGCCGCGCGCGACCTGGTCACCGTCGAGATCGAGCGGTGGGAGCTGCGCCGCCGCGGCGACGAGCTCGCGCCGCTCATCCGTGCCCTCAACGCCCGGGGCGACGCCGTGGTGCGCGGCGAGCTGGCCCGCCACGGTTCTCGGCTGAGCGCCCTGACCCCCGACGAGCGCGAGGCCGTGGAGGCGCTCGCCCGCGGGATCGCCGCCAAGCTCCTGCACGACCCGATCGTCGAGCTCAAGGCGCGCAGCGACCCGGCGTCGGATCGCGCCCACGCCCGGCTGCTGGCCGACCTGCTCGGGGTCGACCTCGACGATCCGTCGTGAGAGCGCTCCGGATCGGCACGCGCCGCTCGGCCCTGGCCCGCGCGCAGGCCGAGGCCGTCCGCGCCGCGCTCGACGCCGAGCAGGTCGACGCCGTCGTCGTGCCGCTCTCCACCGCGGGGGACGAGGGGGCCGCCCCCGACGGCCCGGCCGGGGCGAAAGGCCTGTGGACCGATGCGATCGCGCAGGCGCTCCGCGACGGCGAGATCGACCTGGCGGTCCACTCGGCCAAGGACCTGCCCGCCCACGACGACGAGGACCTGGTGATCGGCGCCGTCCCCGCGCGCGCCGATCCTCGGGACGTGCTCGTGGTGCGCGACGACGGCGAGTGGCTCCGCCCGGGGATCCGGGTCGGGACGTCCTCCATGCGGCGGCGGGCACAGGTCCTCGCCGCGCAGCCCGAAGCGGTCGTCGTGCCCCTGACCGGCAACGTCGACACACGCCTGCGCAAGGTCGGCGACGGCCTCGTGGACGCGGCGATCCTGGCCGCGGCGGGACTGGACCGCCTCGGCATCACGTCCTCGCACGCGACGCCGCTCGGGGTCGACCTGATGCTCCCCGCGCCGGGGCAGGGCGCGCTGGCGGTCCAGTGCCGCGCCGAGGCGCGCGACCTGGTCGCCGTCCTCGAGCTGCTCGATCATCGGGGCTCCCGTCTGGCACTGGAGACCGAGCGTGCCCTGGTCCGCGCGCTGGGCGGCGACTGCGCGCTGCCCCTCGGCGCGCTCGCGGTCGCGCGCGGGGACACGCTGCGGCTGGCCGCCCGCGTCTGCACGCCCGACGGCGACCGCGTGCTCGACGCGGCCGCGCAGACGAGTGAGCCCGGTCGTGCCGTGCGGATGGTCGCCCGCCAGCTCCGCGACGCGGGCGCCGACGAGATCCTCGAGCGCGCGCGGTCCACCCCGTGACCCGGTCGCCGCTGCGCGGCCGCACGATCCTCATCACGCGACCGGCCGAGCGGTCGAGCCACCTCGTGGCCGAGCTCGAGCGGCGGGGCGCGGTCCCCCTCGTCGCGCCGGCGATCGTCGTGCGAGCCGTCCGGAGCGCCGCCCTCACCGCGGCGATCCGCGACCTGGCCGCCGGGCGCTTCGCGTGGCTCGTCCTGACCTCGCCGGCCACGGTCGCGATGCTCGACGACCGGCTCGGTGACCCGTCGGAGGTGCGCGCGCGGGTCGCGGCGATCGGGGACGGGACGGCGGCCGCCTTCGAGCGCTGGGCCGGACGCGCGCCCGACCTGCGGCCCCGCACGTTCACGACCGCCGGTCTGGCGAGGGCGTTCCCGCGCGGGGAGGGCCGCGTGGTGTGCCCGCGCGCCGACATCGCGCCCGAGGGCCTCGAGGAGGCCCTCGCCGCGAAGGGGTGGACCCCGACGCGCGTCGACGCCTACCGGACGACCTACCCGGCGCGCCTGCCGACGGACGCGCGGACGGCCCTCGCGGCGGGCGAGGTCGACGCGGTCACGTTCACGAGCGCCTCGACCGTGCGAGGGTTCGTCGCCGCCCTCGGCGAGGTCCGTGGCGCCCCGAAGGTCGTCGCGATCGGGCCTGTGACGGCGAAGGAGGCCCGCGCGCACGGCTTCACCGTCCACGCGGTCGCAGATCCGCACACGACCGACGGCCTCGTGGCGGCGCTCGAGCGGGTGTTCACGCCCCGGACCGGCTAGGCGGGGCGGCCCACCAACACGCCGTTCCCGTTCGTCGCCACCGCGATCGAGCCCCCGGGCACCGCGGCGATCGCCGACGGGTACAGCGCGGCGGCGGCGTAATCGGCATCGGAGACCACGTCCCACGTCAGACCGCCATCCCCGGACCGGAGGAGCGCTGGGGTGACGCCGGGCGCCGCGGTCTCGGTGGCGAACACCGCCGTCCCGTCGTGGACGAGGGGGCCCGGCGCCACGAAGGCCCCGACCTCCACGGGCGTCAACGTCCCGGCATCGACCGACCCCGCCGTCGCGCCGTCGACCCGGAACACCCCGACGCCACCCACCGCGACGAACAGCCGGCCGGCCACGGTGGGATCCGCGACGACGTGGCCGGTCCCGACGAACGGCGACGAGACGGTCCAGATCTTCATCCACGTCCGCCCGTCGTCGTTCGACCGCCAGACGCCCGTCTGCCGGTCGAAGAGGAAGACCGAACTCGAGCCCGCCGCCCAGGCGATGGATGCGCCGCGCGTGGGCTGGATCGTGCCCATCGCCGTCGGCGCGACCTGCGTCCACGCCGCGCCGACCTTGCGCCAGACGCCGGCCCCTTCCACCGCCACGATCAGGATCGGCTGACCCCCGACGGTGCGGACCGCCATCGCGAGCGGCCGACGGCCCGCGGCGGCGGTCGATGAGAGCCCCTCATCGGTCCAGCCGGTCGTGAGGGGGTCGGGGCTCGAGAAGACCTCACCCTGGGTGTTGCCCGACGGGTTCCCGGTCCCGACGTACACCCGTCCCGTCGAGCCGTCGACGGCGACGGCGGGTGCCGTGGTTCCCCCGGGGGGCGGGCGCTGTCGCACCGTCGCGAGGTCGTCGACCGACTGGTGGACGACCCAATCCGCGGTGGCGACGAAGGCCCGGTCCGGCGACCGCGGGTCGGTCGCCACGTCCCGCGCGATCGTGACGCCGAGCCCCACGACCAGCGGATACCACCGCCGACCGGCGTCGGCGGACCCCCACACGCCCGAACGTCCCGCCACGAAGACGTCCGGCGCGAGGCAGTCCATGGCGCCGGGCGCGCCGGCGGTCGCGATGTGGGCCGCCACGTAGGAGCGGCCACCGGGCATGAGGGAGGCATGCGCGCCGAGCCACCAGGTCCGGCCGGTGGGACCGCCCATGGTCCTCGCGATCGTCGTCGGAGCGCCGGTCAGGTCCTCCCACGTGGCGCCACCGTCGTCGGACCGCACGACGCCGTTCGCGGCACCGGCCGTCGCCCCCACGTACACGACGTCGCGACCGCACGCCCGGTACGCCGCGACCGAGAGCCACGTCGGACCGTCGGGGATCCGCCCCACGCCGAGCTGCGTCCACCCACCGCCCGCGACGGGTGAGGACCACACGCCCGCGGACCCCGCCGCCACGTAGAGCGTGCTCCCCGCGATCGCGAGTTCCTCGGGGTTCGGGGGTGACCCCGGCAACGGGGAGAAGCCGCCGGCCCCCCGCGCATCATCGGTCCTGACGACGCCGCCCCCGTACGCCGCGGCGAACAGGACGTCCGGCGTCGCCGGATCGGACGCGAGCCCGCGCAGGTACCGCCCCGCCAGCCCGAGCGCCGTCCACGTCGTCCCGCCGTCGGTCGAGCGCAACACCCCCTGGTCGAGCGTGGCGGCGTACACGACCCCGGCGCGATCCACCACCAGCAGGTCGCCGGTCGACCGCGGATGCACCGGAGGGATGCCGGGGATGCCGTGGTTGTTGGTGCCCGAGAAGCGGGGCGTCGCCGAGCGCAGCGACCAGGTGACCCCGCCGTCGGTCGAGGCGACGAGCCCGCCGCCCCGCCCGCGGACGCCGACCGCGCCGTACACCAGCCCGGGCGTCGCGGGCGAGAACGCGATCGCCGCCACGGACAGCTGCTCGGGGCTCGTCAGCCCCGTGTTCGAGGTGCGCCACGTCGCGCCGCCGTCGGTCGATCGGTGGAACCCACTGAGGTCCCCGCCCGCGAGGAGGACCGCGGGATCCGTCGGGTCGACGGCGACGACGTTGACGAAACCGCCGCCCGCGAGCCCGGAGGGGACGAACGACAGCGTACGAACGGCGTCCTCGGGCGCCGGTCGCGGGGTGCGCACCGTGCACGGGGCCAGCACCAGCACGAGCGAGAGCCCGACGAGGATGACGCGGAACCGCATCCGGAGACTCCTTGCTCGGGGGCGGACGCCGGCCGAGCGGCCGATCGACTCACGCGGGCCAGACGGCGGTGAGGGCACGCAGGACGTTGCCCCCCATGATCTTCCCGATCGACGCGTCGTCGTAACCATGGCCGACGAGCCACCGCACCAGGTTCGGGTACTCCGACGCGTTCTCCACGCCTTCCACGTGCTCCACCCACTCGTGCGCGGTCACCTCGCCCGTGTCGAGCGCGCCGGCGTAGAACCGATGCAGCGCCACGTGGTCCCCGAAGAACGTGTCGGGGCCGAACGCGACGTGGTCGACCCCCACGAGGTCGATGCAGTACGCGAGGTGGTCCATCACGGAGTCGATCGAGTGCCGCGGGTGCGCGGGCGAGATCGTCGTGTGGGGCGAGGCCTCGATCCCGATCACGCCGCCGGTGTCGGCGACCGCGCGCAGGAGGTCGTCCTCCTTGAGCTTCCGCTCGGAGAACAGGGCCCGCGCGCCGGAGTGCGACAGGAACACGGGCGCCGTCGAACGCGCGCACGTCTGCATCGCGGTGACGTCGCCCGTGTGCGACACGTCGATCGCCATCCCCAGCCGGTTCATCCGCGTCACCGCCTGCTCACCGAACCGGGTCAGGCCGGCGTCGACGGGATCCTTCACGCCGCCGCCGAGGGCGTTCGACTCGCTGTACGTGACGCCGCACATCCGCACGCCGAGGCCGAAGAGCACGTCGAGGCGGTCCAGCTCGTTCTCGATCACCGCCGCGCCCTCGACGCACGGGATCAGCGCGATGCGTCCCGTCGCGTGCGCGTCCACGATGTCGCCCACGGTCGATCCGACGACCACGGTGCGCTGGTGCGCCACGTCGGCGAGGTGCATCCCGAGGTCGTGGATCACGTCGGTCCACTTCCATCCGGCCTTGGACGTGATCGTGGCGGTCCCGTCGAGGAAGTTCTCGAACACCGCGTCGAGGCCGCTCGCCGCGATGCCCTCGTAGCCGTACCATTCGCGGCCCTCCCGCACGTAGGCGTCGTTGTCGGCCCAGTCGACCGGACCGATCCCGCCGTGATCGTGGAGCGAGATGAACACGTGGTCGACCAGGAGCCGCGCGGCGCGGTCCTCCTCCTCGGGACCGAGCGGCACGACGTACGGCGGGACGCGGCCGATCTGCGGCGAGAGGTCGAACGCCCGGTAGTCCTCGCCCGCCACGAGGTAGGAGAACGAGGTGTACCCGTCCCACCGCTCGCGCGGGTCCCGGCGGTCGCTCACCGATCCCAGGTCTCCCGCGACCGCAGCTCGCGACGGTCGCGCACCATCCGCGTCAGCGTCAGGGCGGGAGCCGGTGGATCGCCCGCGTGCCGCAGGCCGGTCACGACGACCGGCGTGGCGCCCATCGGGCGCGCGATGGCCGCCGTCTTCAGCCAGGGGAGCCAGGGATCGCGGCGGACCCGGACCGCGTCGGCCTGTGACCAGGGGACCGTCACCGAGGACAGGTAGCCGCGCACCGTGATCGCGTCATCGCCCACGTACGCCCCGATCGTGCGCCGGCGCATCGCGATCAGCGCGGCGATGACCAACCCCGCCACCATGACGTAGCCTCCGACCGCCGGGACGACGAACGGGGCGAGGAGCGCGAGGACCCCGACCGCGAGGACGTCGACGCCGACCGACCGGTCGAACGCCGGGCTCGCGATCCGCGTGGTGTGTGGCGGCGGGGCCATCGGGGCAACCTTACCGATGCGGAGGAGGACCTGGATGAGCGATCGGAACCAGGGGATCATCGACGAGTTCCGCGCCAACCACGGCACGGTGGGCGGCTACTTCGAAGGCCGGACGCTCCTGCTGCTCACGCACCGGGGCGCCACCAGCGGGACCGTCAGGACCAACCCGCTCGCGTACCGCCGCGAAGGCGACCGCATCTTCATCTTCGGCTCCAAGGGCGGTGCGCCGAGCCACCCCGACTGGTTCCGCAACATCGTTGCCAACCCCGACGTCACCGTGGAGATCGGCGACGACCGGTTCCCGGCCACCGCGGTGCAGGTGACCGGCGCGGAGCGGGACGAGATCTACGACCGGCAGGGCCAGGACTGGCCCGCCTTCGCCGGCTACCAGCGCGAGCTCGAGCGGACGATCCCGGTCATCGAGCTCGTCCCCACGGCCGACGGGCGGTCGAGCGAGGGTTCGGGGTAGCCTGGCGCGCCATGGCCTTCCCCGCCCATCGACCGCGACGCCTGCGCCGCACGGCCGCCCTGCGCGCGCTCGTCCGTGAGACGACGCTCGACGCCACGCACCTGATCGCGCCGCTGTTCGTGAAGGAGTCGATCGACGACCGGGTCGCGATCGCCTCGATGCCCGGCCAGTACCAGCACACGCTGGACACCGTGCGCAAGGAAGCGGCCGAGATCCGGTCCACGGGCGTGCGCGCCTTCATGCTGTTCGCGATCCCGGCACGTAAAGACGCCGAGGGATCCGAGGCGTGGAACCCCGAGGGGATCGGGCAACGCGCGCTTGGGGCGCTGGCCGACGAGTTCGGCGACGACGCGGTCGTGATGGCCGACCTCTGCCTCGACGAGTACACCGACCACGGGCACTGCGGCGTCCTGGACGACCACGGCGAGGTCGACAACGACGCGACGCTCGAGCGGTACGAGCGGATCGCCGTCGCGCAGGCAGGCGCGGGGGCGCACGTGGTGGGACCGAGCGGCATGATGGACGGCCAGGTGGCGGCGATCCGTGGGGCGCTCGACGCCGCGGGGCGCACCGACGTCGCGATCATGGCCTACGCCGCGAAGTTCGCGAGCGCGTTCTACGGCCCCTTCCGCGACGCGGCCGAGGGCGCGCCGCGGTTCGGCGACCGGACCGGCTACCAGCAGGACCCCGCGAACGGGGATGAGGCGATGCGCGAGATCCGCGCCGACGTCGACGAGGGCGCCGACTTCGTGATGGTGAAGCCGGCCACCCCCTGCCTCGACATCGTGCGTCGCGCGGCCGACCTCGGCGCCGCGCCGGTCGCCGCATACCACGTGAGCGGCGAGTACGCGATGCTCGAGGCGGCCGCGGCGAACGGCTGGATCGACCGCCGCCGCGCAGTGCTGGAGGTGCTGACCTCGATCCGGCGCGCGGGCGCCGGCATGATCCTCACGTACCACGCGAGAGACGCCGCCGGCTGGCTCGGCGAGCGCTGAGGCGCGGTCAGTCCTCGACGAGCGCGCCGCCCGCGAACACCCGGCCGGGCCGGACGGGACGCAGCGTCCCCCACACGTCCTCGACCGGGAGACCGAGCCCGGCGGCGGCGGCGCGACAGGCGGCCTCCAGCGCCCGGGCGCCGGCCTCGTCGTCATCGCGAGGCCGGAGCCACACGTCCACGTAGGCGATCCGGCCCTCGCCCTCGCGGACATCGGCGCCCACCGTCTGCACGTCGATCGTGGCGAAGGTGCACCAGACGCCGCGCTCCTCGCACGGAACGGCCGCGGCCACCGCGGCGGCGACGGCGCGGAGCGTGGTCGCGGCGTCCCCGCGATCGAACGGCGCGGCGCGGACGTGGACGACGGGCATGCCGCGCGAGCGTACCGCCCTCGGCGTACCATCCGCCGCGACATGCGGGGACGGTGGGGGCGGCTGGTGGGCGCGGCGATCGCCGTCGGCATCGCGGTCGCCGCCTGCACCCGCGCCTCCTCCCCGACCGAGGCGCCGCCCTCCCCCGCGATCGCGACGTCCACCACGACGCCCCCGACCACGACGCGCGGGTTCGAGCAGATCGAGCACGTGATCTTCATCGTCCAGGAGAACCGCTCGTTCGATCACTACTTCGGGACCTTCCCGGGCGCCGACGGCCTGCCCGCGGAGGACGGTCGGCTCACGACCTGCGTCCCCGACCCGGTGCTCGGCCGGTGCGCGCGGCCCTACCACACGGGGTCCCTCGTCCAGATCGGCGGCCCCCACAACGACGACTACGCCCGCACCGACGTGAACGACGGACGGATGGACGGGTTCATCCGGGCCTTGCTCGACTCCCCGTTCCCGTGCGCCGAGACGCGGGAGGCGGCGTGCGACGACTTCCTCGGCCCCCGGCGCCAGCCCGACGTGATGAGCTACCACGACGCGCGAGAGATCCCCAACTACTGGACGTGGGCCGAGACGTACGCGCTCCAAGACCGCATGTTCGGGCCGACCGACTCGTGGACGCTGCCGGCGCACCTGTTCCTCGTGTCCGGGTGGTCGGCGTGGTGCGAGGACCCCCTCGACCCGATGAGCTGCCGGTCCGACACCGAGCTCGAGGAGGCGATCGTGGGCCGCGAGAACGAGCCGCCCGAGCCGTTGTGGGCGTGGACGTCGATCACCCACCTGCTCGACCGGTACGGCGTGAGCTGGGGCTACTACCCGCGCGACGCCTGCCGGCTGACGCGGCCGCCGTGCACCCCGCTCGGCTGGGCGCCGGCGCAGAACCCGCTGCCATGGTTCACCGACGTCCACGAGCGGGGTGACCTCGACGGCCACTTCTTCACCCACCAGCAGTTCCAGCGGCAGGTCCGCGACGGGACGCTGCCGACGGTCACGTGGCTCACGCCGGGCGACGGCTCGATCAGCGAGCACCCCCTGCAGGCGATGAACCCGCCCCTCACGAACGGTCATGCCTACGTGACGAAGATGATCAACACGGTGATGCGCTCGGATCTGTGGGAGCACACCGCGATCTTCCTCACGTGGGATGACTGGGGCGGGTTCTACGACCACGTCGTGCCGCCGCGCGTCGACCGGAACGGGTACGGCCTGCGCGTGCCCGGCCTGACGATCAGCCCGTGGGTCCGGCCCGGGCTCATCGATCACCAGACGCTCTCGTTCGACGCCTACCTCAAGTTCATCGAGGACCTGTTCATGGACGGTGCCCGGCTGGACCCCGCCACCGACGGTCGGCCCGACAGCCGGCCGACGGTCCGCGAGGACGTCGCTATCCTCGGCGACCTGCGTGACGAGTTCGACTTCGCGCAGGACCCGATCCCGCCGCTGCCCCTCGACCCCTGGCCCGACCCCGGGCCGGCCTCGCACCCCGGCGGCTAACCGCGTCCCTGCCGGGCGAACAGACCGAGCAGGTCGTAGATCACGTTCGAGGCGGCGATCGCGGTGAGCTCCGCGTGGTCGTACGCCGGCGCCACCTCGACGACGTCGGCCCCCACCAGGTGCACCCCGTCGAGGGCGCGGAGGGTCGCGAGGAGCTCGCGGCTCGTGAGGCCACCGGCCTCGGGCGTCCCGGTCCCCGGCGCGTGCGCGGGGTCCATGACGTCGACGTCGATCGACACGTAGACGGGCGCGTCGCCGACCCGGGCCACCAGGTCGGCCGCCACGTCGGCCGGCGACCGGGTCAGGTAATCGAACGCACCGACGATCGTGAACCCGAACCCAGCGTCGTCGGCGAGGTCCTCGGGCGAGAACAACGGTCCGCGGATGCCGACGTGCGCGCAGCGGTCGGGCGCGAGCAGACCCTCCTCGAACGCCCGGCGGAACGGCGTGCCGTGGGTGTAGGCGGCGCCGAAGTACGTGTCCCACGTGTCGAGGTGCGCGTCGAAGTGGACGAGCCCGACCGGCCCGTACCGCCCGTGCACCGCGCGGAGCATGGGGAGCGCCACGGTGTGATCGCCACCGAGCGTGACCAGATGCGGGACGTCGGCGAGCAGCCCACGGGCGCCGGCCTCGATCTGCGCGATCGCCGCCGACAGGTCGAAGGGCGTGACGCCGGCGTCGCCGGCGTCGGCCACCTGCTGGTCCCGGAACGGATGGACGTCGAGCCCCGGGTGGTAGCCCCGCGCGAGACGTGAGCCCGCGCGGATCGCCGCGGGCCCGAACCGAGCCCCCGGGCGGTACGTGACGCCGCTGTCGAAGGGCACGCCCCAGATCGCGACGTCGCAGCGGTCGACCTGGTCGAGCCGTGGGAGCCGCGCGAACGTCCCTGGGCCGGCGTAGCGCGGGACAACGAGCGGATCGACCGGTCCCAGGGGGAGGTCGCCGCCGCCCGTGTGCTCCACGGTCATCCGACCTCGATCGACCCGTCGGGTCCGAGCGTCCAGAACGGGTTGTGGGCGATCTCCCATATGTGCCCGTCCGGATCGTGGAACACCGCGTTGTACCCGCCCCAGGACGTGGCGCCCGGCTCGCGCGCGATCGTGGCCCCCGCGTCGCGCGCCTGTCGGATCACGGCGTCGACCTCCTCGGGCGACCCCAGGTTGTGCGCGAGCGTGATGCCGCCCCAGCCGCCGTCGTCGGTCACCTCGCTGTCGGCCGCGAGCGACGCCCGGTCCCACAACGCGACCGCACCGCCGCCCGCCTGGAAGAACACGATGTCGTCGGCGACCACCGTGGAGGTCCAGCCGAGCGCCTCGTAGAAGCAGCGTGCGCGCGCCAGGTCGGCGACGCCGAGCGTGACGAGGCTGACGCGCTGTTCCACCCGATCAGCCTACCGACGGCCGCCGACGCCCGCACCGCTACCATCCGGGACCATGGCGACGAACGAGGACCTGTTCGCGCGGGCCCGCGGGGTCATCCCCGGCGGGGTGGACTCGCCGGTGCGCGCCTACGGCGCGGTCGGGGGGACACCGCGGTTCATCACGCGCGGCGAGGGCGCGTACGTCTGGGACGTCGAGGGCAACCGGTACGTCGATCTCGTGCAGAGCTGGGGCGCCCTGCTGTTCGGGCACGCGCGGCGCGAGATCGTGGAGGCGGCGACCGCGGCGGCCGGACGCGGGACCTCGTTCGGCGCCCCGACCGAGGGCGAGATCGAGCTCGCGGAACGGATCGTGGCGGCGGTGCCCGGCGTCGACCTCGTGCGGTTCGTCTCGAGCGGCACGGAGGCGACCATGTCGGCCATCCGGCTCGCCCGCGGGGTCACGGCCCGCCCCCTCGTCATCGCGTTCGACGGCTGTTACCACGGCCACTCGGACGCCCTGCTCGCCCAGGGGGCGGGGAGCGGTCTCGCCACGTTCGGGATCCCGGGGTCGCCGGGCGTGACCGACGGCGCGGCGCGCGACACGGTGAAGGTGGCCTACAACGACCTCGAGGCCGTCGGTGCGATCTTCGCCGAGCGCGGCGAGGAGGTGGCGTGCGTGATCGTCGAGCCGGTCGCCGCGAACATGGGCGTGGTCCCGCCCGCCGACGGGTTCCTGGAGGGCCTGCGAGACCTGTGCTCGCGGTTCGGCGCCCTGCTCGTCTTCGACGAGGTGATCACCGGGTTCCGCCTGGCGTTCGGGGGCGCGCAGGCCGCCTTCGGGATCCGCCCGGACCTGACGACCCTCGGCAAGGTCATGGGCGGCGGGTTCCCGTGCGCGGCCTTCGGCGGGCGCGGGGACCTGATGCGCCACCTGGCGCCCGACGGACCCGTCTACCAAGCGGGGACGCTCAGCGGGAACCCGGTCGCCGTCGCGGCCGGGATCGCCACGCTCGACCTGGCGCGCGACCTGGATCCCTACCCCGGCCTCGAGGCCACCGCGACCGCGATGATCGACGGGCTGACCGACGCCTTCGCCGTTGCGGCGCTGCCGGTGACGATCGAGCGCGCCGGATCGATGTTCAGCGTGTCGTTCACGGCGGGGCCGGTGCGCGACCTGGCGGACGTGCGCGCGGCCGACCACGAGCGGTTCGCGGCGCTGTTCCACCACCTGCTGGCGCACGGCGTGCTCCTGCCGCCGAGCGGCTACGAGCTGTGGACGATCGGGACCGCGCACGGCGACGCCGAGGTCGACCAGGTGGTGACGGCGGCCCGCACGTTCGCGGGGTGAACGTGCGGGCCGCCGCGTCAGGCTGCGGTCGCCAGCGCTGGCTCCACCGGATCACCGGCGGGCACCGAGGCGATGCAGCACGTGCCGATCACCCGTCCGTCGTTGGCCCGGACGGGCATGACCCGGCACGCGGTGCTCCCGAGCGCGAACCCGGCGGCGCGACCCTCGAGCGCGGCCAGGTGCGCTTCCACCACCGACAGGTTCGTCCCCTGGAACAGGTCGGCGACGTCGCGCCCTTCGCACCACGACGGATCGACCCGGAGGATGGCCGCCGCCGCATCGGAGAGCGTGCGCAGGCGGAGCTCCTCGTCGGTGGTCCAGAAGAAGGTCCACACGGGATCGTCCATCCTGACCCCTATCGGCTCGGCCGCCGCCGCGCGCGTATCCGTCGGTGGTCGTATCCCGTGTGGCGTTGGGCCGTGGGGCGAACGGGTACCCTGCGGACCCCATGATGACCGACACGTTCGAGGCCTTCCTGGCGGGCGGGTCGGCGAGCCTGGGGAGCGCCGCGGACGCCTGGGCCGAGGCCGGTCCCGCGTGGTTGGAGGAGCTCCGCGACCGGTGGGAGCTCGAGCTCGGTGACGAGGTCGACCGCGCCCGCGACACCTACGGCGTCGAGGCGGTGCGCGGCGGCGGTCGTCCGGTGACGCTGCAGCTCGTGTACCCCGACGGGTGGTTCCACGACCGCGTCGCGGCGCTCACGCGATGGGACGGCGAGGGGGCGGTCGAGCTCATCGACCACGACGTGCGGGGCGCCCTGCTGCTCGACCGGCCGATCCCGGGCGACGACCTCGCCGGGCGCGACGAGGAAGAGGCGCTCGGCCTGGCCGCCGACGTCCTGTCCCGCCTGTGGGTCCCCGACCCGGGCGGGCTCCGCTCCGTCGCCGAGGAGGCGGGCGAATGGGTCCGCACGATGCCGGCCCGCCACCACCTCGCCGGGCGGCCGTTCTCCCGCGAGCTCATCCACGAGGCCGTCGCCGGCGCGCGCGACCTGTTCGCCACCCCGACCGAGCAGGTCCTGCTGCACGGCGACCTCCGCCTGGTGAACGTCCTGCGCGGGAGCGACGGCTACCTCGCGATCGACCCCCGGCCCCTGGTCGGCGAGCGGGAGTTCGACGTCACGGCGCTGGTCCGCGACGAGCCGATCGCGCTCGCCGCCGACCCGGTGGAGGGGGCGCGGCGGGTCCAGCGGCGTTTCGACCTGCTGGTCGAACGGCTCGGACTCGATCGGGTCCGGTTGCAGATGTGGTCGTTCGTGGTGCTCGTCGACGCCACGCTGTGGAGCTTCGAAGCGGGCGTGCGCGGCTACGGCGACGCCGAGCTGGCGGTCACCCAGCTCGTCCGCGAGCTCCGCGTCTAGCCTCCCAACGCCCAGCGACCGACACGGCGCCCGGGGCCGCCGTCGAAGACGACCAGCTCCACATGCCCGGCGACGCTCGACGGCCGGTCCGTCACCGTGCCCATCCAGGCCTCGACGACCGCCCAGGTCGCGGCGGGGACGCCGCCCGGGTACGCGAGCGAGAGATGGGCGATCCACGCGTCGAGGCCGATCGCGTCGGCGGCGGCCACGGGCAGGCCGGCCTCGGCCGCGCGCGACCACAGGTCGCGCATCGCGGGCAGGAGCTCCGCGGTGTCGATCGTCGCCACCGGGACCCGATCCTCCCCCTCGTCGAACACGTCGAACCCGGTCGCCCGGAGCGTCAGGCCAGGCGTGGCCCCGGCCCACGCCTCGACGAGCTCCGCGATCACAGGAACATGCGCAGACGTGACGGGATCGTCGGCGGACCCGATCGCCTTCATCGTCACGTGCGGGGCGGGCACGGAGGCATCGGCGACGGCGAGGCGGTCGAGGACGGCACCCTGCCAGCGTCCGAACGCGGCGGCGAGGTCCCCGGTGGGCCGGAGCACCACGTAGGCGGTCCCCACGACCGCGGCCAGATGATCGGCGTCGAGGACGATCGCGTCGTCCGAGGGGACCGCGCGGTCCGTGACGGCGAGCCACTGCACGCGCCCGGTGTGGTCCAACTCCAGATCCACCGCGACCTGACCGCCGGCCGTCGTGAACTTCCCGCGCAGCGGGGTGTCGCGCGTGACCTCACGCACCTCGATCGGACCGTGCCGCGCCACGACATCCGCGGCCTCGGCGGCCCGTCGCGCGAAGGGCTCGTCCTCCGCGACGTTGTCGGCCACGAGGTCCTCGGCCGCGGGGTCGGTCCAGTCCGAGAGCAGCGCGGCGACCCGGGTCGCGGCCGCGTCGAAGCGGGGCGCGGCGAACGAGCGCGGGGGACCCAGTGCGTCGAGATCGGCCAGGAGGTCCAGGGCCTCCGCACACGCGAGGCCCATCCCCCCGTACGTCACGTTCGCCAGCCCGATCACGCCGACCCCCCGGTCGGGGATCCAGCGCATGTGCGACCCGTACCCGGGCAGGCCGCCGCTGTGTCCGACGACGTACCCGAGCCGCGGGTCGTACCGGACCCCGAGACCGATCCCGTACCCGATCGCGACGTCGCGTGACGGCCCGCCCGGCCGCGGCCGGACGGAGGCGATCTCGTCGAAGCGCCGCAGCTGCTGCATCTCGCGCCGCGCCCACCGTGGCAGCGGTCCGTCATCCGGGTCCTCGCGCGGCGGCCACGCGTCCAGGAAGAAGCGGACCCACGTGGCGAGGTCGCGCACCGTGGACCACAGGCCCCCCATCGGCGCGATCTGTCCGTCGCCCACCGGCTCGGGCTCGGCGACGTTCGCGCCGTCCTCCCACCGGAACGGCTCGGCCACGCGAGCGGGCGGCGACGGTCGTGTCCAGGTCGTGGCGGACATCGTGAGCGGCGCGAGCACCGACCGATCGACGAGGTCCTGCGGACGTGCACCGGCGGCGGCATCCATCACGCGGCCCACGAGACCCCAGCCCAGGTTCGAGTACTCGAAAGCCACGCCGGGCGTCCACGCGAAGGCCGCGCCCTCGGTCATCAGCGCGTCCATCTCCGATCCCGAGATGTCGAGGTGGCGGTCCGCCCACGCGTCGTCGGTCGGCAGGCCCGACTCCATCGAGACGAGGTGCCGCACCGTGAGCGGCGGACCGTCGGACGTGGGGCCCCGCCACCCGGCGAGCGCGGGCACGTGGTCGGCGACCGGATCGTCCAGCCGCAGCACGCCGTCGGCGACGAGCCGCATCAACGCCGCGCCGGTGAACGACTTCGTCATCGAGGCGATGCGGAACACGGTGTCGGCGTCGGGCGGCGTGGCGTCGTCCGTCGTGACGCCCCCCGACAGCACCGGGCCGTCGGTCCGCACGACCCCCCAGCTCACCGCCGGCGCGTGCTGATCGCGCGCCCACCGCTCGAAGACCCGCCCGAGCGCTCCCTCGACCCGATCCATCGGCGCGGAGCCTACCGGCCCGTCGCTCAGAGCCCCCAGAACGCGCCCGTGAGCCCCGCGTCGCGGAAGTACGCCGCCGCCTCCGCCGGTTCGCGACGGCGGTAGCCCGCGTCGAGGCGCCCCGCGTACCACCCGGCCGCGAGCCGCCACAGCGTGGGCAGGTCGATCGTCGACCCCTCCCGTTCGCCACGGGCGGCGAGCCAGACATCCACGCAGTCGGACCCGCAGAAGATCCGCTGGTGCCCGCAGGTCACGACGACGTCGTCCCACATGCGTTCGACCGGGATCAGGAAATGCGCGACCTCGGCCCCGTGCGGCGGCGCGTCGCGGCCCACGACCCAGGCGTGCGGGGTCCCGCACGCGGGGCAGCGCGTCGCCACGAGGACCTCGGGCTCGTCGGGGACGAGGTGCGGGATCGCGAACGAGTCCCACGAGCAGCCACCCCACCAGAGCGTCCGCTCGCCCATCACCGCGAAGCCGAGCGGGAGGGCGGCGAACGGGTGGGCCATCACGATGCGGTCCTCGTCGTCCAACACGACGTGTCGCGCGTCGGCGAGGGCGCGGAGCCCATCGCGCGCGGCCTCGGGCGAGCCGGCGACCGTGGCGATCTCATCGAAGGTGGGCGGCCGGCCCGAGGCGGCGAACGCCCGATAGACGGCCAGCCGGAGGGCGTCGAGGTCGGGCACCCCGCCATCTTGCGCCATCGCCTCGGCAGGGTTCTTGACATCCGAACGTATGTTCGATAGCGTACGGGAGGTCTCATCAGCGTCCCCGGTCCTCCCCCGGAACGGATCGCACGTGATGCAGCACCCCCCGACCGACGCGCTGATCGCGCGCGTCCACCGTCTCGATCGCCTGATCGCCAAGCTCCAGCGCCGGCTCCTGGCAGCGCTGGCCGAGCTCGAGGCGCGCGAGGCCTGGCTCGAGGACGGCGCGCACGACATGACGCACTGGGCGGCCATGCAGCTGGGTGTGTCGTACTGGAAGGCCGGCCGATGGGTCGCCGCCGGTCGTGCGCTTCCCGCGCTCCCGGCCACCGCCGACGCCTTCGAACGCGGCGAGATCGGGATCGACAAGGTGGTGGAGCTCACCCGGTTCGCGGAGTTCGACGACGAGGACGCGCTCGTACGGTGGGCGCAGGGCGTCTCGTCGGGCGCCATCCGCCGCATCGGGATCTCCGCGCGAAGGAGCGGGCGGGCGAGGCCGCCGACGTCGAGCGCGAACGACACCTGCGGTGGCGCTACACGGACGAGGGCAGGCGATTCGCCCTCGACGCCGAGCTCCCGGCGGCCGACGGCGCCGTGGTGGCCCGCACGCTCGAGCGGCTCGGCGATCGGATCCCCGTGATGCCCGACGAGGGCTCGGACCTCCGCGTGGGCGCGCGGCACGCCGACGCGGTCGTCGCTCTGTGCTCCGCACAGCGCGCCGAGGATCCCGACCAGGACCGCGCGACGATCGTCGTCCACGCCGAGCTCGATGCCGTCCTCGACGGTGACGGCAACGCCGCGATCGAAGGCGGCCCGGTGATCGGGGGCACCACGTTGCACCGGTTGCTCTGCAACGCCCGCCTGCAGACCGTGCTCGAGCATCCCGACGGGACCGTCGAGGGGGTCGGCCGTCGGGCGCGTGAGCCCGCGCCGTGGATGATTCGTCAGCTCCGGCATCGTGACGGCCGATGCCGGAGCTGACAGCTGCGACTCGCGCCGCTTCACGCAGGCGCACCACATCGAGTGGTGGTCACGAGGCGGCGTCACCGAGCTCGACAACCTCGTGCTGATCTGTTCGTTCCACCACAAGCTCGTCCACGAACACGGGTGGCGGATCGAACGGGACGTCGGCGGCGAGCTCACGTGGA
>DASQKC010000012.1:0-13910 GCA_035630755.1 Actinomycetota bacterium
GCGAGGACCTGATCGTGACGCCCGAGATCGAGGACCTCTCGATCCCGCCCGAAGCCGGGAGCGGTGCCGGGTTCGGCGCCGCCCGCGCCCGGCAGCTTTTGCGCTCCGGTGAGGACTACTACACGATGCGCGGCTACCAGGAGGGCGACGACCTCCGCCGGATCCACTGGCCCTCCGTGGCGCGGACCGGCGAGCTGATGATCCGGCAGGACGAGGCGTCGCGTCGCGCCTCCGGGATGGTCTTCGTCGACAACCGGACCTCGGCGCTGGGCCGCGCCTACACGCCCGCTTTCGAGCGCGCGATCTCGGTCGCCGCGAGCCTCGGGGTCCTGCTCGCGAACGCCGGGTTCGCCCTGCGGCTCGCGAGCGCGGACCGGGCGTCGGCCACCCACGCGGGCGACCGCTTCCTCGACGCGATGGCCAGCCTCGAGGACGCCCAGATCCCCAACCTCAGCACCGCGATGACGGTCCTGCGCAGCGGCTCCTCGCCCGAGACCACGCTCGTGTTCGTCGGGGCGCCCCCCGCCCCGCAGGAGCTCCCCACCCTCACCCGGGCCGCGGCCGGCTTCGGCCCGCGCCTGGCGGTCCTCGTCCACCCCGTCGATCCCGAGAGCGCGCCGCCCAGCCGTCGCGAACAGCTCAGCGGCCGCGCCACGCAAGCGTCCATGACCCTCATCCGCGCCGGGTGGGACTGCATCGTCCTCACCCCTTCCACGAGGTTGCTCGACCGATGGCATACACCCCGCGAACACCGGCTCGCGTCCAACGCCTGACGAGCCTCGCCGCCATGGTGGCCGTCGCGGCCGCCATCGCCGTGGCGTTCGGGCGCGCGTTCGCCGGCGGCGGCGTCACGACCAAGCTCCTCCTCGTGGGCGTCGCGACGGCGGCGGTCGCCTGGGCGATGGAACGCCGCAGCCTGTTCCTCGCCACCATCGCGGAGGTGGCGCTCCTGCTCGTGATGCTGGGCGTCATCGTGTTCCGCGACAGCACGTGGTTCCTCCTCCCGGGGCTCGACACCCTGCGCGCGATCGGCGACGCAGCCGGCGCCGTCGGCGAGCAGGCCCGCGTGCAGATGGCCCCAGCGCCCCCGGTGATCCCGCTCGTGTTCGCCTCGATCGCGGCCGTCTGGGCGGCGGTGTTCTCCTGCCACGCCCTCGCGTTCCGAGCGGGGAGCCCGATGCTCGCGCTGGTTCCGCCCGCGGCGCTCATCGTCTTCGTGGACTCCGTCCTCGAGGACGACGTCCGGGCGCTGTACGGGATCCTGTTCCTGGTCGCGGCGCTCGTGGTGCTCTTCTCGGATTCGCTGCGCCGGATGCAGGGCTGGGGGCCCGTGTGGAACGGTCCGGGGCGCAGCGAACGACTCGTCCCCGGGGCGGGCCGCAACGCCCGCAAGGTGGCCGCGGCCGTGCTGGCCGTGGCGGTCATCACCCCGTTCATCGTGCCCGGGTTCGGCGGTCGGGCGCCGATCGACCTGTCCGATCTCGGCGGCGAAGGACCCGTCACCGTGAGCGCCCTGGTCTCGATGGCGTCCGAGCTGAACCAGGGGGAACCGCAGGACGTGTTCGAGGTCAGGTCGGAGGTCGCCTCGTACTGGCGGATGACGGCCCTCGAGGAGTTCGACGGCGTGACGTGGACCCCCCGCGAGGGCGAGACCGTCCCGATCGTGGCCGGGGCAGAGATCCCCGGCGCGGTCCTCGGCGACGAGGAGACGGGCCAGTCGTTCACGTTCGTGATCGATCAGCGTTTCCCGTGGCTCCCGACGACGTATCGACCGACGACCCTCGAGGCGCCCGGCGCCGCATCGTGGGACGAGCAGAGCGGGACCGTCACGATCGACGAGCCGCTGGAGGCGGGCGACACGTACACGGTGACCTCCCGGTACGCGGTGCCGACGCCAAAGGACCTCTCGGACGCCGACACGATGGAGGGGTTCGATCCCGTCCTCACCAGCCTGCCCCTGGACGCGCCGGGGTCACTGCGCGACTACGCGTTGAACCTCACTTCCGACGCGGAGGGCACGTACCAGAAGGTCATGGCGATCCAGGAGCACCTGACGTCCTCGGAGTTCACGTACGACCCCGACGTGGCGTACCGGGAGGACATCAGCACGATCAGTGACTTCCTCTTGAACACCAAGCGGGGGTTCTGCCAGCAGTTCGCGACCGCGATGGCGGTCCTGCTCCGGTCGATCGGGATCCCGGCCCGCGTGGCGGTCGGCTTCCAGGACGGCGACCCGATCGCAGAGGGGTACCGGGTCCAGACCGACGACCTCCACGCCTGGGTCGAGGTCCCCTTCGAGGGGTACGGCTGGCTCCAATTCGAGCCGACGAAGGGACGATCGAACCCGATCGCCCAGCCGTACAACGACCCCGTCGGCACGTGCCGAGGACCCCGGTGCGGCAGCGGTGGAGGCGGCGACGAGGACCCCCTCGAAGGGGGGCGGCCTGAGGCGGCCGAGAGCGATGCCCCCTCCGGTCCTTTCATCGGTGATATCACGCCGGGCGCCACCGGCAGACGCTTGCTCACCGGCATCGGCGTCGGACTCGCGGTCCTCGTCGTCGGGCTCGTCCTGATCCTCTCGCTGCTCCGGTGGGGCGCGCGGCGCCGCGAACGCGCGCTCGCGACCACCCAGCCCCGGCACGCGATCGTGCGCGCCTACGGCAGGTTCGTCGGCGACGCCAGAGCCGCGGGGGTCGGCCGAACCGCCGGAGAGACGCCGGCCGAGTACCTGTCCCGGCTGTCGCCCCAGATCGAGGGGTCCGAGCCGCTCGACCGTCTGACGGCGCTCACGGTCGCCGCGGCCTACGGCCGCCGCGACCCCACGACCGACGATGCGCTGGACGCGATCGCGGACGCGGACGAGGCGTCGAAGGCGGTGCGGCGCTCGATCCCCTGGTACCGGCGCTGGCGCCGGTCTGCCTCGGTCGGCTGACCCGGGATCAGGTCCCGGTGGCCGTGTGGGCCGCGGCCTCCCGCAGCGCCCGGACGAACCGCTCCCGGTCCTCCTCGAAGGACCGGACGTTGGACCGCACCGAGGTCGCGATGTCGTCGATCGCGACGAAGAAGGCCATCTGCCCCTCCTTCAGGGCGTCCATGACCTCGCCGTCGCGCCGGTAGACCTTGAAGATGCTCTTGCCGTCGGTCACGAGCTGGACCTCGGAGAGGTGCTGGTCGAGGTCCGCCTTCTTGTTGAGGAACTCCCACGACCGGCGGACGCGCTGCAGCGACATCCCGCCGTCGAGCAGCGACTTCACGACCCGCAGCGCCACCAGGTCGCGGAACGAGTAGAGGCGCGGGACCCCGGGCCGGCCGCCCGTGGACTGGACGCTCGGGGTCACGAGCCCGATCTGATCCCAGTAGCGGAGCTGACGCGAGGTGCATCCGGTGAACTTCGCGGCCTGGTGTGCCGTGAACCCCTCCATCCCGGCGCGTGGCTCCTCTCCTGCTCGACCGACCGACGTTGCTGCAGGCGGGCCGTCGGTGCGGGCTGGGCCGAGACCGGAGCCTCGGTGACGGTCACGCGCCCCTCGTGGGGAAGGGGTGCCCGTTGTACAACGCACGCGCGCGCGGTGGCAAGCGCACAGGTCGCGCGGGGGGAGAAATCACCCGGAGGGACTACGACGTGAACATGCGGCGACGGATCGGCGTCGTCACGGACGACGGAAGCGTTCGGCGATCCGCCCGATCAGACCGGTGACCGACATGCCGCCCTCCTCGTGCATCGCGCGGAGCTGGTCGCGACCCAGCTGCCCGAGGGCACGGTAGATCACGACGGCCGACGCGAGCATGAGCCCGAACCCGATGACGGCGAACCAGACCGACGCCGCGAAGAAGAAGAGCAGCAGCAGACCGACGACGAACGTGAACGCCGAGACGCGGATGCGACGCGCGAGGTGCGTGTAGAGATCGGTCCGGCCCACTTGCTCGACGAACGACGGGTCGTCTTCGGCGAGGCGGCGCTCGATCTCGTCGAGGATCTTCTGTTCGTGGTCGTTGAGCGGCATCCGAAGCCTCCGGTCGTGGGGGCGACCTTGTGGTCCGAGTGTAGCCGACGTCTCAGGATCGTCGGAAGGCCGGTGACCGCGGGGTGGAGCGGTCGCGATCGAGCAGCACCGCCTGCGTCGCGGCGCCGCGGCCGAACCGCTCCTCGATGCGATCCAGGGTGCGCTCCACCTCGCCCCACCGCTCGCCCCGCAGCAGCGCCAGCTGCTCCGCGCCGGCCGACTCGAGCCCGCTGGCCTGGACGCCGAGGAGGCGGATCCGGCGGCGCTCGCCGGGCAGCGCGCGGTAGAGCTGCGCCACCACGTGGTACAGATCGGTGCCCAGATCGGTTGCGGCCGAAAGCGTCTTGGACCTCGTGAGCGTGGTGAAGCTGGCGAGGCGCGCCTTGAGGGTCACCGTCCGTGCGCGGTAGCCGTCCTCCCGGAGCCGGGCGGCGACCTTGCCCGACAGGTGGAGCAGTTCGCGGAGGATCTCATCCATGTCGTCGAGGTCGCGCTCGAACGTCTCCTCGTGGCCGACCGACTTCGGCGCCTCGTACGGCACCACGTCGCGCTCGTCGATGCCGTGCGCCAGGTCGCCGAGGTGGCGTGCGGCGGCGTCGCCGAGCAGGCGTTCGAGCACGGGCCGCGGCGTGCGCGCCAGATCGCCGACGGTGCGGATCGCGAGCCTGCTGAGCAGGTCGCGCGTCTTCTCCCCCACGCCCCACAGCCGGCCGACGGGGAGCGGGTCGAGGTACCCGAGCGTGTCCTCGGCGGGCACGTGGTGCAGCCCGTCGGGCTTGCACCCGTCGGACGCGAGCTTGGCGACGAACTTCGTCGACGCGACGCCCACCGAACACGTGACCCCGACCTCGCGCGCGACGTCGGCGCGGATCCGCGCCGCGATCGCGGGCGGCGGGCCGAAGAGCGTGGTGGCGCCCCCGACGTCGAGGAAGGCCTCGTCGAGCGAGATCGGCTCGACGAAGGGCGTGTAGGACAGCAGCACCTCGCGGAACCGGTTCGAATGCGTCCGGTACGCCTCGAAGTCCGCGGGGACGAACACGGCGTCGGGGCAGAGCCGGCGCGCGCGCACCGCCGGCATCGCGGATCGCACGCCGTGCGCGCGCGCCTCGTAGGACGCGCTCGCCACGACGCCGCGCGATCCCGTGCCGCCGACGACCACCGGCTTGCCCTTCAGGGAGGGATCCTTCAGCACCTCGACGCCGGCGTAGAACGCGTCGAGGTCCACGTGCAGGAACGGCTCGGGTGGCCGGACGGTCACCTCGCCACCATAGCCCTCACCCCGCGGAGCCGGGGCTCGCGTGCCACAGACGGCGCTGGGGCGCGTTCGGCACGACGGGGTCGGCGAGCGCCTCCCGGAGCCGGCCCTCGCGCCGCGCCCGGTGCAGGGCCGTGAGGTCCCAGATCTCCTCGGCGACGACGCTCACCCCCTTCACCCCGGTGCGCCGCAGCTGGCCCCGCACGGCCATCGCGTAGGCGTGGAACACCGTCTTCGCGACCTTCGGCTGGACCGCCTCGAACACCGTCACCTCGATCGGGCCCGTGGCGTCGTCCAGGGACAGGAAGATGATCCTCTGACCGCTGCGGATCGCCGGCGTCTGGGTGGCGATCTTCACCCCCGCGACCATGACCCACGCGTCCTGCCGCTTCGAGGCCAGGTCCCGGGCACGGGTGACCCCCAGGTCGGCCAGGAGCGGCTCGTAGAAGCTCACGAGGTGCCGGGTGGCGTCGAGCCCGAGGACCTCGAGCTCGGCGCGGACGACCTCGGCGTCGGTGTAGTCCGCGAACGCGTGGGCGGGAGCCCGGGCGTCGGCCAGGGTGAGCTGGTCGCCTTCGCGGGGCGTCTCCACGGTGATGGCCTCGTAGACGTGGCCGCGGCGATTCGGGGCCGAGGGGAGGGCGTCGAACGCGCCCGCGTGGGCGAGCGCCTCGGCCACCGGACGGGCAAGGATGGTCCGCCGCAGGAGGTCCCCCACGTCGGTGAAGGGCCGCTCGGCGCGCCCGGCGAGGAGCGAGCGGATCTCGGCCGCCGAGATGCCGTGGACGTCCTGGAGCGCCAGCCGGATCCCCCAGGTGCCGTCGTCGGCCTCCTCCACCACGTACTCCGGCTCGGATCGGTTGACGTCCAGCGGCAGGATCGGCACCCCTCGCCGCCGGGCGTCGTCGAGCAGGAGCCGCCGAGGGTACATCCCCGGGTCGTGCGTCAGGATGCCGGCCAGGAAGGGCGCCGGGTGGTGGGTCTTCAGCCACGACGACCGGTAGGTGGGCACCGCGAACGCGGCCGCGTGCGCCTTGCAGAACCCGAAGCTGGCGAACTCGGCGACGTCGCGCCAGGTGCGATCGGCCGCGTCGAGGTCGACGCCGCGCGCCACCGCCCGCGCGAGGAAGTCCGCGCGGAACCCCGGCACGAGGTCCTCGTCGTCGAGGTGTCGCCGGACGTGGTCGGCGTAGGTGAGGTCGTAGCCCGCGAGCGCGCTGAGGGTCCGCATCACTTGCTCGTGGTAGACGATCACGCCGTGCGTCTCCTGCAGCGCGGGGCGCAGGTCCGGGTGCACGTACCTGGGTCGCCGGAGCCCCGCGCGGCACGCGAGGAAGGGCCGGATCATGTCGGACTTCACGGGCCCGGGGCGGAACAGGGAGATGTCGATGATCAGGTCGTCGAACCGGGTCGGCTGCAGCTTCTGCAGGAGCTCGCGCTGGCCCGGCGACTCGATCTGGAAGCACCCGAGCGTGTCCGAGGCGCGGATCAGCTCGAACGTGGGCTCGTCCTCGAGCGGGATCCGGTCGAGGTCGACCTTCTCGCCGGTGGTCCGGGCGATCTCGTCGATCGCGTGGCGCATCGACGAGAGCATCCGCACCCCGAGGATGTCGAGCTTCAGGTAGCCGAGCAGCTCGACGTCGTCCTTGTCCGCCTGGGCCATCCGGTGGCCGTTCGCGCTGCGCTCGAGCGGCACGCGCTCCACCAGATCGTGCGAGGCGAGGATGATCCCGCACGGGTGCAGCGCGATGTGACGCGGGAACCCGCCGATCCGCTCGGCCACCCGGAACAGCAGCTCGAGCTGACGCATCGGCAGGTTGAGCCCCTGGAGCTCGGGCAGGCGGTCGAGCCCCTCGCGGATGCCGTGGGCCGAGATGTGAGGGAACGACGTGGCGACGAGCCCCACCTCGACCTCGGGCAGGCCGAGCGCCTTGCCGACCTCGCGGATGGCGCTGCGCGCCCGGTAGGTGTCGATCATCGCCACGCAGGCCGCGCGCTCCTCACCGTGGCGCGACAGGATCATGTCGTAGACGTCCTCGCGCCGGGCGGACTCGACGTCGACGTCGATGTCGGGCGCCTCGTCACGCATCGGGTTGAGGAACCGCTCGAAGGACAGATCGTGCCGCAGCGCGTCGACGTCGGAGATCCCGGTCAGGTAACACACGAGCGAGCCCGCGGCGCTCCCCCGGCACGCCGCGAAGATCCCCATCGCCTTCACGTCCGCCACGATGTCGGCCACGGTGAGGAAGTACGCCGCGTAGCGCATCCGCCGGATCATCGTGAGCTCGAGGTGGAGCCGGTCGCGCAGCGCCTCGTCCTCGCGCATCCCCCGCTCGTGCACGCCGCGCCAGCACCGTTCGGCGAGCAGCGCGTCGGCGCCGCGGTCGGCGGGCGTCGGGAAGTCGGGGAAGCGCAGCTCCTGCAACCCTAGGTCGAACGCTGTCCGTTCGGCGATGCGCAAGGTCTCGTCGGCCAGATCGGGCCGGTCCGCGACGAGCGCGCGCATCGCGTCGGCCGGCTTCAGCCATCCCTCGGCGTTCGCGCGGCTCACGTGGTGCGACGCGATCGGCACGATCCGCCGCATGCACTCGAGCGCGTCGGCGAGGAAGGCGTCCTCGGGCACGAGGTACCGCACCGGGTTCGTGAGCACGGCCGGGACCTCGAGGCGCTCGGCGAACCGGAGCATGGCGCGGACCTCGGCGCCCGAGGCGGCCTCCACGCGGTGCTCCACCGCCACCCGCACCCGGTCGGGGCCGAAGGCCTCGCGGAACGGGCCGGCGAGCGCCGCGGCCGCGTCGGTGCGTCCCGCGCGCGCGAGGCGGCCGGCGTGCGAGCGCGGCCCGAGGATCGCGAGCAACCCGCCCGCGTGCGCGAAGATCTGCTCGGCGGCGACCCAGGGGTCCCCGCGCTCCCCCAGCAGGTGCGCGTCGGTGAGCAGCCGGCACAGGTTCGCGTACCCGGCGTCGTCGAGCGCCAGCAGCGTGATCGGCGCATCTCCGGGCGGCGGCGTGGCGGCCCGCACCGAGAGAGACCCCCCCAGGATGGGCCGCACCCCCTCGCGCTCGCACGCCTGCACGAAGCGCGCGGCGCCGTAGAGGCCGTCGCGATCGGTCATCGCGACCGCCGGCATCCCGAGCTCGGCCGCCCGGCGGACGAGCTGCTCGGGCGTGAACGCACCCTCCTTCAACGAGAAGCACGACCGCACGTCGAGGTGCACGAACGGAGGGGTCACGCCACCCTCCCGGCGCGGCGTCGCCTCAGCGTTCCCAGACGGCGTCGTCGTGGGCGAAGTGCACCCGGGCGGGCGCGAGCGACCGCAGCCGCGCCACCGACGCGTCGTAGGTCTCGCCCTGGGCGGCGTCGGGTCGGCCCGAATCCGTCTTCGCCGTCGACCCATCCCATTCCGCACGCGAGCGGACGGCCTGGCCGGCCAGCACGATCGTGCCGTCGGGGTCGTCGATCACGAGCGATTGATGCCCCGCGGTGTGCCCCGGCGTGGGCACCAGCCGGAGCCCGGTCGCGACCTCGGCCTCGCCGTCGAGCAGCTCGTAGGCCAGACCCGGGACGTCGATCCACTCGGCCACCGTGTAGTCCGGCTCGTGGACCTTGGCCCACTCGGTGCGCTGGACGAAGATCGGCATCCCGGTGAGCCGGGCGTTCTGCCCGCTGTGGTCGAAGTGCAGGTGGCAGTTCGCAGCGCCGGTCACGTCGGCGAGCGAGATCCCGACCGACTCGAGCGCGCCCTCGATCGGCCGCACGCGTGGCGTGAAGGTCGACTCGACCTCGGCGTTGCCGGTCCCCGCTCCGTTGTCGAACAGGAAGACCCCGTCGCGGTGCACGACCGCGTGCGCGTACGACGGCCACCACTCGACCCCCAGGAGCTCCTGCTCGGCCTGGGGCAGCCGCAGCTCGGAGACCAGGAACGGGATGACCCGGACGTCGCCCACGTCCCCACGCTAATCCCACAGTCGCTCCATGTGCCACACGTCGTTCGCGCGGTCGAAGTACAGGTCCCAGACCGCGCCGCCACGCGCCTCGACCCGCCAGTACTCGCGGTCGCGGCCGTCGGCCCACCACCGCCCCTCGATGCGCCAGCGACCGATGACGTCGCGGACCTCGTAACGCGTCCCGCGCCACTCGAACGCCGACGGCATGCCGGCGTCGCGTTCGACCCGGACCCGTTCGTCGAACCGCTTCGTCATCCCCGGCCTGCCTGATCGTCCGCTCCCTCACGGAATCGAACGTATGTTCGAGAGGGACCGCCGACGCTACTCCCCCTCGCCGACATGCGTCAAGACCGACGACGGGCACGCGTCATGGAACCTTCACGTCCGGGGAGCCGGAGCGCGCGAGCGGCCCCGTAGGCTCGTGGCGATGGGTTCGACACCGATCGCCGCGCCTCCCGACGAGGGCCCCGGACGCCGCCGTCCCGGCGACGTCGTCGCGATCCGCGAGATCTGGGACGGCAGGGTCTGGTACGCCCGCCCGGCCGTGGTGGTGAAAGACGAGCCCAACCTCACGATGCTGCACGTCCCCCCCGGCGTCACGTGCATGGAGCCCGTGGACGACCTGGGACGACCCCTCCGCATCCCGACCGATGACTGGCGGCTCACCGACGCGCGCCGCGGGACCACGAGCATGCTGTCGTTCGCCTTCCCGGACACGCCGTACGCCGTGATCCTCGGCTACGACGAGGACGGCCTGCGCGAGTACTACATCAACCTCGAGTCCCCGCTGACGCCCTCGCCGCCGGGCTACGACACGATCGAGCACCTGCTGGACGTCACGATCCCCGCCGACCGCAGCAGCTGGTCGTGGAAGGACGAGGACGAGCTCGAGGAGGCCGTGACCAAGGGCCTGTTCACCGAGGAGGACGCCGCCTGGTTCCGGTACTGGGGCGAGCGGGCGGTGGAACACGTGCTGCTGCGGGAACCTCCGTTCGACGAAGATTGGTCCGGGTGGCGACCCGATCCGGCCTGGGACGAGCCGCGCCTGCCCGAGGACTGGGACCTGGTTCCCGTCTGAGGAAGCGCGACACGGCCACCTCGGGGGCGTAGGATCCGAGCGTTCCGACCAGGCCCGGTCCTGGTGAACGAAAGGGGTCCGTGCATGAGCGATTTCGGTGGCGCACCGCCTCCGCCTCCCCCACCCAGCGCCGGCGGTGGCGGGCAGATCCCGCAACGAGGACTCGGCGACATCCTGTCGACCGCGTTCGAGCTCTACAAGGCGAACTTCTCCAAGCTGATCCAGTTGGTGGCCATCGTGGTCGTGCCCCTGGCGCTCGTCCAGGCGTTCGTCCGCACGGTGGCGTTCAAACCCTGCGAGCCGCGTGACATCACGACGCTCGAAGACCTCGAGGATCTCGTGAACGACTGCGCCGCCAGCAGCTTCGGTCGGAGCCTGCTCGTGACGGCGATCCTCGCGCTCATCACCGTGGCGATCCAGCAATTGCTGGTAGGCGCACTGACCCGGGGCGGCGCGGGTGCGCTGCTCGGCCGGGTCGTCGACGTGAACGCGAGCTACAAGTACGCGTTCTCGCGCCTCGGTGGCCTGATCGGCCTCGCCCTGCTGATCGCGGTCGTGGTCGGGATCGGGTTCGTGCTGTTCATCATCCCCGGCATCATCCTCGCGGTCTTCCTCGCGATGGCGGTGCCCGCCTTCATCATCGAACGCAAGGGGGTCACGGACTCGATGTCCCGCTCGTGGACGCTCGTCCGAGGCTCCTGGTGGCACGTGTTCGGCGTGATCCTGGTCACGCTGATCATCGTCGGCGTGGTGAGCGGGATCCTGACGGCCCTGGGAGGGAACAACTTCTTCCTCTACTGGATCTTCTCGACGATCGCGCAGCTGATCACGGCACCGTTCTTCGCCCTGGTCGCGGTCGTGCTGTACGTGGACCTGCGCTCGCGGCACGAAGGCCTGACGGCCGACGGCCTGGGCACGGAGCTGGACGCCGCCACCGCGTAACGTCCGAGCTCGTCGCGTGCCGGAGGCGCCCCCGCGGGGGCGCCTCCGTCGTCTCGGGTACCGTGTGCCGCGTGGAACCCGCGGTCGCAGCGATCGACGTCGACGCCGTCCGCGCGCGGTTCCCCGCGCTGACGCGGACCGGGCCGGACGGGCGGCCGTTCGTGTGGGCCGACGCCCCCGGCGGATCCCAGGCGCCGGACACGGTGATCGACGCCGTCGCGGGACGCATGCGCGCGGGCGCGTCGAACACCCACGGCGCGTTCGCGACGAGCCGCGACATCGACGCGCTGATCGACGCCGCGCACGCCGCCGGGGCCGACCTGCTCGGGTGCGACGCGGACGAGGTGGTCTTCGGCCAGAACGCCACGTCGATCCTGCTCCACCTGTCCCGGTCGTTCGGACGAACGCTGGGGCCGGAGGACGAGATCGTGGTCACGCGCCTGGACCACGATGCGAACATCCGTCCGTGGGTGTTCGCCGCGCGCGACGCCGGCGCGACCGTGCGCTGGGCCGACGTGCGCGAGGACGACGTGACCCTCGACCTCGGTTCGCTCGCCGACGCGATCACGCCACGCACGAGGCTCGTCGCCTGCACGGCGGCGTCCAACGCCGTGGGGTCGATGCCACCGGTTGCCGAGGTCGTGGCGCTCGCGAAGGATGTGGGAGCGCTCGTCGCCATCGATGCGGTCCACCTGGCCCAGCACCACGCGCCGGACCTGCGCGGCTGGGGCGCCGACATCGTGGCCACGTCGCCGTACAAGTTCTTCGGCCCGCACCAGGGCATGGTGGGGGTCCGCCGCGAGCTCCTGGCCGGCTGGGCGCCGTACAAGCTCGACGCCGCCGAGGACGTGGACCCGCACCGCTGGCAGACCGGGACCCAGTCGCACGAGGCGATGGCGGGCACGATCGCGGCCATCGACTACATCGCGGCGGGCGCCGAGGGGGACCGCCGCGGGGCGGTCCGCGCCGGCTTCGCCCGGTTCCACGCGCACGAGCGCGCGCTCGCGGCCCGGTTCCTGGAGGGCGCTGCCGCGATCCCGGACCTGCGGCTGTACGGGATCGCCGACCCGGCGCGCGTGAACGAACGCACCCCCACGTTCGCGATCAGGCTCGGCGACCGGCCCCCGCTCGACGCGGCCGCGGCGCTCGCGGACCGCGGCATCTGGGTGTGGGACGGGCACTACTACGCGATCGAGGTCTTCGCGCGGCTGGGGATCCTCGCGACCGGCGGGGCTGTGCGGATCGGGTTCTGTCACTACCACACGCCCGACGAGGTCGACCGCGTGCTGGAAGCCCTGGCCGACCTCGTCTGAAGCGCCGCCCGCCCGCTACGATGGGTCGATCCCACGATCCGGAGTGGTTCGTTCATGCGCATCTTGATCCTCGGTGGTGACGGGTACCTCGGGTGGCCCACGGCGATGCGGTTCTCCGCGCGCGGGCACGACGTGCACGTCGTCGACAACGGCCTGCGCCGCGCGCTGCACGCGGAGGCGGGCACCGACTCGTTGACGCCCATCGCGACGCTCGACGAGCGCCGGGCCGCGTGGACGGAACTGACGGGCCGGACGATCGGCGCGACGGTGGGCGACCTGACCGAGTGGTCCGTCGTCGAGGAGGTCTTCACCGCCTTCCGGCCCGACGCGGTCGTGCACTACGGCGAGATGCCGAGCGCCCCGTACTCGATGGTCGACCGCGACCACGCTGTGTTCACGCAGACGAACAACGTCGTGAACACGCTCAACGTGATCTACGCGATCCGCGACCTCGCGCCCGGCTGCCACCTCGTGAAGCTGGGGACCATGGGTGAATACGGCACACCGAACATCGACATCGAGGAAGGCTTCATCGAGATCGACCACAAGGGCCGGCGCGACGTGCTCCCGTTCCCGAAGCTGCCCGGCTCGATGTACCACCTGTCGAAGGTGCACGACTCGCACAACATCCACTTCGCGTGCCGCGTCTGGGATCTCGCCGCGACCGATCTCAACCAGGGCGTCGTGTACGGCATCCAGACCGAGGAGACGGCGATGGACGACCGCCTCCTGACGCGGTTCGACTACGACGACGTCTTCGGGACGGCCCTGAACCGCTTCTGCCTCCAGGCGGTCGTGGGGTTCCCGCTCACGGTCTACGGCGGCGGCGGCCAGACGCGCGGGTACCTCAACCTCGAGGACACGCTGCGGTGCGTCGAGCTCGCGGTGCTCCATCCCGCGGCGGCGGGCGAGTTCCGGGTCTTCAACCAGTTCACCGAGCTGTTCTCGGTGTGGGACCTGGCCGAGCTCGTGCAGAAGGCGGGCGCCGACGTGGGGATGGACGTCACGGTGGCGCCGATCGAGAACCCGCGGGTGGAGCTCGAGACGCACCACTACGACCCGGTCCACACGAAGCTGATCGACCTGGGGCTGGAGCCGCGGCTCCTGAGCGACACGCTGATCGAGTCCGTGTTCGCGACGATCGAGCGGTTCCGCGACCGCGCGGACACGCGCCACATCCTGCCCCGTGCGCGTTGGCGTCCCGGCGGATGAGCCGGCGATGACCCCCATCCGGCTGCTCGGGATCGTGACGGCGGTGGGGTTCTTCCTGCTGGCGGTCCGCGCGTACCGCGGGCGGCGGATCAGCCGCCTCAGCTTGATCATCGTGACCGCCCTGACGCTCGTGCTCGCGACGCTCGCGCTCTCGCCGGC
>DASQKC010000013.1:0-25745 GCA_035630755.1 Actinomycetota bacterium
GCCGAGCCGCTCGCTGACCTCGAACACCGTCGCGGCCTCCCGCCCCTCGACCCGGTCGACCACGATGCGGTCCTCGCGGCGCCCGAGCGGCGCGTCCACCGTGAACCGGTCGTGGGTCGGGTTGCCGACGACCATCGCGACGTACCGCCGGTCGGCGGCGTGGCGACGGAACACCCGCTGCAGCGTGACGTAAGCGTCGTCCGTGGCGGCCACGACGATGAGCCCGCTCGTCCCGGCGTCCAGCCGGTGGACGATCCCGGGCCGCCACGGGGCGCCGGCGGGCGCGAGCGGCACGCCCATCCCGAGGAGACGGTTGACGAGGGTGCCGGCGGGTCGCGTGGGCGTGGGGTGCGTGATCATCCCCGCGGGTTTGGCCACGACGGCGAGGTGTTCGTCCCGGTACCGGATCGGGACCTCGGGGCCCTCGGTCTCGGCGCGCGGCCCCGTCGGTGCGGACAGATCCACGTCGAGCCGCTCGCCGCCGGCGAGCCGGTGCGACTTCGTCCGGGGGCTCCCGTCCACCAACACGCGGCCCGCCGCGATCGCGCGCTGGACCTCGACCCGCGGCGCCCCCGTGAGAGCGGCCACGACGGCGTCCAGCCGCCCCGGCGTCGCGCGCAACGAGCCCTCAGCGCGCATCGGACGCGTCGGGCGCCTCGTGCGACGTCCGCAACGACGACGCGATCAGCAGCAGCGCCCCGATCACCACCGCCGAGTCCGCCACGTTGAAGACCGGCCAGACGTGCACGTCGATGAAGTCGACCACCTCACCGGAGAACCCCGGGCCGCGGGTCACCCGGTCGAGCAGGTTGCCGAGGGCGCCCCCCAGGATCAGACCGAGGGCGACGGACTGGAGCCGGGGACGGTCGCGGAACGCGACGACGCCCACGATGATGCCGACGGTGGCCGCGGCGATCACGAAGAACCACGGTGCCGAGGTGAGGATCGAGAACGCGCCGCCGGGGTTCGACGTGAACCGCAGCGTCAGCACCCCGCGGATGACGTCGATCGGCCCGTCGACGAGCGTCCGTTCGGCCCACAGCTTCGTGAGACGGTCGAGCACGAGGACCCCGCCGGCGACCGCCCAGACGAGGAGGCCCGCACGTCGCCGGGCGACGTCCACCGGACTAGCGGCGCGACGCCGCTTGCGCGTCCTTGATGCACAGGTCGACGTACGGCAGGGCCTTGATCCGCGTCTTCTCGATCGGCTTGCCGCACCGCTCGCAGATCCCGTACGTCTTCGCCTCGATGCGCGTCAGCGCGCGGTCGATCTTCTGCAGGAGGTCCCGGACGTTGTTCTCGATCGAGAGGTCCTTCTCCCGCTCGAACGTGGCGGTGCCCGCGTCGGCGGCCTCGTCGTCGATCCCGACTTCGCCCGACAGGTCCGATTGTGAGGCCGCGAAGGTGCCGTCCTCGATCGTGGTCAGCTGATCCCCGAGCTCGGCCTTCTCGGCGAGCAGCCGAGCCTTGAGGTCCTTGATCTCGGGCGCGGTCAGCTTCGCGGCGGCCATGGTCGGCGCAGGGTAGCAGACGCCACCCGCGCAAGGCGCATCGCCGCAGGTCAGCGGTCATCCTGCGCCGGTGGTGTACCATCGCGGGACCGGCGTTGACGGGAACGCGCGCCGGGGGACGAACGGCGGCACGAGCGAGCCGGGACGGTGGGAGCCGGCGCCGACGCCCCCGGATGCATCCTCCCCGAGCCCCTGCCCGAAGCGGCGCCCCGGCGCCGTGGTAGACGCAGGCGGGATCCGCCCGTGACCGCGGGAGGGGCCGGCGTGACCGGTCCACGAGGGGCCGCGACCCGCGAGGGCGCGGCAAGCGAGGTGGCACCGCGGGCGCCCGAGCGGCGACCGTCCTCGCAGCTAGAGCTGCCGAGGACGGGAGGGCCAGGAGGACCGATGGGCGCGTTCGAACCGGTGCCGGCGACGGTGTCGTTCCCCGACCTCGAGCGGGGGATCCTCGACTGGTGGGGTGAGGCCGGGATCTTCGAGCGGTCCGTGGCCCAGCGCGAGGGCGCGCCGCCCTGGATCTTCTACGAGGGGCCCCCGACCGCGAACGGACGCCCCGGGATCCACCACGTGGAGGCGCGCACGTTCAAAGACGTCTACCCGCGCTTCAAGACGATGACCGGGCACCAGGTCCGCCGCAAGGGCGGGTGGGACTGCCACGGGCTGCCGGTCGAGATCGAGGTCGAGAAGGAGATCGGCACCACCAGCAAGCGCGACATCGAGACGTTCGGGGTGGCCGAGTTCAACCGCCTGTGCCGAGCCTCCGTGCAGCGCTACGTCGGCGAGTGGGAACGGGTGACCGACCGCATCGGCTACTGGATCGACATGAGCGACCCGTACCGGACGATGGACACCGGGTACATCGAGTCGGTGTGGTGGTCGCTCCGCCGGCTGTTCGAGCGGGGCCTGCTCGTGGAGGACCACAAGGTGACCGCCTACTGCCCGCGGTGCGGGACCCCCCTGTCCGACGCCGAGGTGGCGCTCGGGTACCGGAGCGTCGAGGACCCGAGCGTCGTGGTCCGCTTCCCCGTGGTCGAGGCGGCCGACGCCTCCCTCGTCGGCACGTCGCTGCTGGTGTGGACCACGACGCCGTGGACGCTCCCCTCGAACACCGGGGCGGCGGTCGCCGGCGATGCCGACTACGAGGTCCGCGAGCGCGACGGGGACCGCGTGCTCGTCGCGGCAGCCCTCGCCGGCACCGTGCTCGACGATGGCTGGGCGACCGCCGCGACGGTCCGCGGCGCCGACCTCGCCGGGCTGCGCTACGAGCCGCCGTACCCGAACGTCCAGGGCGCGCACACCGTCGTCGTGACCGACTTCGTGTCGCTCGCCGACGGCACCGGTGTGGTCCACCTCGCCCCCGCGTTCGGCGCGCCCGACCTCGAGGTCGGCCGCCGGCACGGATGGGAGCTCTGGAGGCCGGTGGGCGAGGACGGCCGTTTCACCGAAGACGCGCCGGCGTTCGTGCGCGACACGTTCGTGAAGGACGCGGATCCCGCGATCGTGGAGGACCTGCGGTCGCGCGGGCGGCTGTTCGCCGACGCCACGATCGAGCACGCCTACCCCTTCTGCTGGCGGTGCCAGACGCCGCTCCTGTACTACGCGCGCTCGTCGTGGTTCGTCCGGACGACCGCCGTGCGCGACCGCCTCCTCGAGGTGAACGACGGCGTCAACTGGGTCCCCGAGCACATCCGGCACGGCCGCTACGGGGACTGGCTCGAGAACAACGTCGACTGGGCGCTCTCGCGGGACCGCTACTGGGGCACGCCGCTGCCGATCTGGCGATGCGAGGAGGGCCACCTCACGGCGATCGGGTCGCTCGACGAGCTGGGGCGGCTCGCCGGCCGCGACGTCGGCGACATCGACCCCCACCGCCCGGCGATCGACGATGTGACCTTCCCCTGCCCGACGTGCGACGGCGTGGCCACGCGCGTCCCCCAGGTCATCGACACCTGGTACGACTCCGGCGCGATGCCGTTCGCCCAGTGGGGGTACCACCCCGACCTGGGCCGCGGGGTCGAGGCGTTCGAGGCCTCGTTCCCCGCCGACTTCATCGCCGAGGCGATCGACCAGACGCGCGGATGGTTCTACACGCTGATGGCCGAGGGGGTCCTGCACTTCGATGAGACGGCGTACCGCAACGTCGTGTGCCTCGGGCACCTCGTGGCCGAGGACGGCCGCAAGATGTCGAAGTCCCTCGGCAACATCTTCGACCCGTGGGAGGCGCTCGACCGCCAAGGCGCCGACGCCCTCCGCTGGTGGATGATCACGAACGGGTCACCGTGGGAGTCGCGACGGATCGGCCACGAGGTCCTGGACGAGAACGTCCGCCAGCTCCTGTTGCCGCTGTGGAACGTCTACGGGTTCTTCGTCACCTACGCGAACGCGAGCGGTTGGACGCCAGGTGCGGGGGGGACGCCGACGGTGCTCGACCGATGGATCCGTTCGCGCCTGGCGGGCACCGTCCGCGAGGCGCGCGACCGCCTCGACGCCTACGACGCCACGACCGCCGGCCGCGCGATCGCGGGACTCCTCGAGGACCTCTCCGTCTGGTACGTGCGCCGCTCGCGACGCCGGTTCTGGAACCCGGGCGGCGAGGGCGGCGCCGACGCGGACGCCGCCTTCGCGACGCTGCACCGGTGCCTCATCACGATCGCGCAGCTCCTCGCGCCGTTCACGCCGTTCATCGCCGAGGTGCTGTGGCGCAACCTCGCCGCCGGGCGCGAGGGTGCGCCCGACTCCGTCCACCTCTCGGACTACCCGGCGGTGCACGAGGCCGACGTCGATCCGGGGCTCGAGGCCGCGATGGCGGCGGCTCGTGAGGTCGTGGAACTGGGCCGGCGGGTCAGGGCGGAGACCACGACGAAGGTCCGCCAGCCCCTCGCCGAGGCCGTGGTCCACGTCGCGACGGCGCCGGCCGGCCTCGAGGAGCTCTGGCCGGTCGTGGCGGAGGAGCTGAACGTCCGCGAGGTCCGCTCGGCCGAGGCCGCCGACAGCCTCGGCCGGTGGCGGGTCCGCCCCGACTTCAAGGTGCTCGGTCGTCGGCTCGGCGGGCGCGTCCAGGCGCTCGCCGCAACCCTCGAGGCCGACGACGGGACGGTGGCGGGGCTCCTGGCCGCCGGCGATCACGTGGACGTCGCGGTCGACGACGGTCCGCCGGTGCGGCTCGCGCCCGAGGACGTCGCGCTGACCAGGCTGACCCGTGAGGGGTGGGGGATGGCCTCGGACGGCGGGGTCACCGTGGCGCTCGAGCTGACGCTCACGCCCGAGCTCCGGGCCGAGGGTGCGGCCCGCGACCTCGTCCGCGTGATCCAGGACGCCCGCAAGGCGGCGGGCCTCGCGGTCACGGACCGGATCGAGCTGGGCGTGCTCGCCGGCGGCGCCGTCGGCGACGCGCTCGAGGCCCACCGCGCCATGATCGGGGGCGAGACGCTCGCGACGCGGATCCTCCGCGCCGATGTCGACGATGCGCTCCACCGGTCGACGGCGACGGTCGACGGCGAGGCCGTGACCGTGACGCTCCGGCGCGCCGACGCGGCCGGCTAGTCCTCCTCGCCCCAGAAGAGCTCGCGCAACGACCCGTCCGGCTCACCGTCGCCGGGCTTGGCCGCCGCCGCCGGCTGGGGGTCGTCGATCCTGATCGTCTCGTCGTCCCGAGCGACGTGCGCCCCCGACGCGTCGTCTTGCGCGTCGTCGGTCGCGGGCTCCGGTGCCGCGTGGGCGCCCTCGGTCGCCGGCGACGGGTCGGCCGCCGCGACGGTGGCCTCGGCGGTCGTCGTGGAGGCCTCGGCGGGCGTGGGCTCGGTCGCCGGCGCGGACCGGGCCGCCTTCGCCATCTGCTTCACCGCGTCGGCGTGCCCCTGCACGAGCGCCGCCAGCCCCTGGAGGAACTCGCGCTCCTGCACCAGGAACGCGTTGACGGCCGCCCGGTCGCCGCCTCCGGCCGCCATCACGCCCGCCGTCACCGCGCCGGCGCGCGCGTCGGCCAGGATCTGCGCGGCCTCATCGCGCGCCCGGGCGATGATCTCGTCGGCCTGTCGGCTCACGTCGTCCAGGTCGGGTGTCCCGAACACGGGGCCGGCCGACGCGCCGGCGCGCAGGCGCTCGTTCTCCGCGACGAGCGTCGTGAGGGACGCCGTGATCTCGTCGAGGAACTCGTCGACATCGCGCATCCGGTACCCGCCGAAGCGGGAGACGTGGAACTCCTTCTGTTGCACGTCCATCGGTCCCATCGTCACGGGGACCCCCGCGGGACCGAACCCTTCCTGTGCTCCAGACATGGTGGCCTCCTAGCCGCAGATCGCGATCTGCAAGACGAAGATGATGACGAACGCTACCGCGACCGACATGTCGATCATGCCGGCGGGCGGCACGAACCGGCGCAGCGGACGCAGGGCGGGCTCCGTCACGTCGATCAGCAGGTCGTGCGCGGTGCGCAGCGGACCGCTCGGCGGCGGCTGCCCGCCGCGCAGGTACAAGACGAGGGACACGACCACGCGCACGAGGAGCAGGATCCAAGCGACCTGCAGCAGGAAGCAGAGGATGCCCTCGACCGGGTTCGCGGCGATCATCGGACGCAGAGGCTAGCAGCGGGCCCCGCGCCCTCCGTCGGGGATGGTCAGAACTGGTTGTAGAAGCCATCGCCCGCCAGGCGGGCGCGCTCCTCGGCCGACACCTCGACGTCGGCGGGGCTCAGCAGGTACACGCGGTTCGCGACGAGCTCGATCTTGCCGTCGTGCCCGTAGACCAGGCCCGACGCGAAGTCCACCAGCCGGCGGGCGATCGAGTCCTCGGTCCCCTGCAGGTTCATGATCACCGCGGTGCCCTGCTTATAGCGGTCCGCGACCTCGCGGGCCTCGTTGAACCGTTTCGGCTCCGCCTTGTAGATCGACGACGTCGCCACGCCCCCGCTCGGCCGCGAGGACGGCATCGTGCGGACGACGCCCTCGGTGGCGGCGGGCGCGTCGTGCACCGCCTGCGGCCGCATCTGGCGGACCGGCGCCGGGTCGGCGTCCGGGAGCTCGTCGACGAAGCCTTCGTCCTCCTCGACGAGCCCGAGGTAGTTCATCGTCTTCTTCCACACGCCGGCCATGTCGTGGAACCTCCCTCGTGTCACGTCGGTCGCGGACCGAAGAGCCCGCTCCCGATGCGGACCATGGTAGCGCCTTCCTCGACCGCGACCTCGTAATCCAACGACATCCCCATCGAGAGTTCCAGCACGTCGGGGTGCTGATCTCGCACCTCGTCGCGCAGGTCGCGCAGCCGGCGGAAGGCCGTGCGGGCCACGTCGAGGGAGCCGAGGGGCGCGATCGTCATCAACCCGCGGACGCGCAGCCCGTCGAGGGCCGCGACGCTGTCGGCGGCCGGGGCCACGTCGGCCGGCGCGAGCCCGCTGCGCTCCCCCGTCAGGTCGACCTCCAGCAGGACGTCGAGGGTGCGGCCCGACCGCGCGGCACGGCCCGCGAGCCGCCGGGCGGCGCGATCGCCCGCGACGGTCTCGACGACGTCGGACTGGTCGGCCACGACGTGCGCGGTCCCCGATCGCAACGTCCCGATGTAGTGCCACTCGACCGCGTCCTCGCCCAGCGCGGCGCGCGCGGCGCGGAGCTCCTGCACGTAGTTGTGGCCGATCGCGCTGACGCCGAGATCGACGGCGCGCCGCACCTCGTCCGGTTCGACGGTCTTGGCCGCGGCTACGACGGTCACCTGGTCCGGATCGCGGCCCGCCCGTTCGCACGCGGCCGCGATGCCCCGCCGGATCGCCGCGAGCCGGCTCCCGAGATCCTCACCCGCCATCGGCCGAGCATAAGGAAGGGGGCGGGGAGGTCCGTGCTCTCGGCCACGAGGCGGGGGAAGGGCGCCTCGTCGCTCACGTGCCTCCCCGCCCCTCCACGCGCGGGACCGCGCGGGTTCAGGAGCGGCGTGCCGCTCAGCTCTTCAGGAAGTCCGGGATGTCCAGGTCCTCCTCGGCGTCGAACGAGACCGGCGCCGGGTCGGTCTCGGGGGCGAAGACGTCGTCCTCGCCGATCACGGCGATCGGCTCGCGCTCCCCGGGGCGGGTGGGCTCCTCGAGCAGCTTCGACAGCCGGCTCTCGAACCGGTTCTCGCCCAGGGGCGCGGACTTGTCGAAGCCCGCGGCCACGACCGTGACGCGGACCTCGTCGCCGACCGCGTCGTCGATGACCGCGCCGAAGATGATGTTCGCGTCCGGGTGCGCCACGCGTGTGATGGCGTCGGCGGCCTGGTTCACCTCGTGCAGCGTCAGATCCGTCGGGCCGGCGATCGAGAGCAGGACGCCCTTCGCCCCGTCGATGGACGACTCGAGGAGCGGGCTCGACACGGCCGACCTCGCCGCCTCGGTGGCCCGGTCTTCGCCCGACCCGATGCCGATCCCCATGAGCGCCGAACCGGCGCCCGCCATCACGGACTTCACGTCCGCGAAATCGAGGTTGATCAACCCGGGCGTGGTGATGAGCGACGTGATGCCGTCGACGCCTTGGTAGAGGACCTGGTCGGCCATACGGAAGGCGTCGATCATCGGCATCGACGGATCCGCCACCTGGAGCAGCCGGTCGTTCGGCACCACGATGAGCGTGTCGACGGCCTTCTTCAGGTCCGAGATCCCGAGGTCGGCCTGGGTGGCGCGCGTGCGACCTTCGAACCCGAACGGCCGCGTGACGACGCCGATCGTGAGGGCCCCGAGGTTGCGCGCGATCTCGGCGATCACCGGCGCACCGCCCGTCCCCGTGCCGCCGCCTTCGCCGGCCGTGATGAACACCATATCGGCGCCCTTCAGGATCTCCTCGATCTCGTCGGCGTGTTCGTCGGCGGCACCTTTGCCCACCGCCGGATCCGAGCCGGCGCCCAGACCGCGCGTGGTCTCGCGGCCGATGTCGAGCTTCACCTCCGCGTCCGACATGAGGAGCGTCTGCGCGTCGGTGTTGACGGCGATGAACTCGACGCCCCGGAGGCCTGCCTCGATCATCCGGTTCACCGCGTTCACGCCGCCGCCGCCGACGCCGACGACCTTGATGACGGCGAGGTAGTTCTGGGGAGCATCCATCCCGTATCAGTCCTCCGAGCGGGTCCCGGCCCGCCTACCTGGGGAAACGCCGTGCATAACCCTCAACCTCCACCACAGGTGGATTGTTATATCTACCTACAGTGAAGGTGAGGACGTTACTGAATTGCTACTGCTCCGTCAAGCGCACGCAGACGTCACCTACACGTGGAGATGATGATCGTCTCAGTCGTCGAAGCGAGCGCTCGGCGCCTTCGGCGCGGAGACGTCGGCGGTGAGGATCACGCGATCGCGTTCGTCCGCGTACCGGAGCAGCGCCTCGAGCGCGGCCGCCTTCGCCGCCGCCTGCTCGTCGCCCCGGCCCCACCTGACGCTGGGCCCGTCGTCGAGCCGCAGGCTCAGGTCGCCGTCGAGACCGATGACGACGTAGCCGACCTGTTCCCGGAGGGCGGGCGAGAGGGCGGCCGCGGCGGCCGCCGCGGCCGGGACCTGGCTCGCCTCGATCTCACCCATGGTGCCGCGCGCCCGCGGCAGATCGGAGGCCACGGCCCCGGGCAGCTCCGTACCATCGGCCGCGACCGCGCGCTCCCCCACGGCGAGGACGGGGACACGCTCGCGCACCTCGATCACGACCCCGTGCGGCAACGCGCGCCGGACCTCGGCCGCCTTGACCCACGGATCCGCGAGGAGCGCCGCCTCGGCGGCGCCGGCATCCAGGTGGAAGACGTTGACCTCGCCCGCCAGCCCCGCGGCCGCGATGACCGTCGCGTCGGGACGTGAGGAGCCCTCGACGCGGATCCGCGTCGCCCGGAACAACGACGTGTAGGTGAGCGCCGCGGCCACCGCCGCGAGCGTGACGACCAGGAGCACGGCGATCGCGGCCGCGACCGGCCACCGACGTTCACGTGCCATCGGCGGCTCCGATGCGTCGGACCTCCGGGACGAGCGTCACGCCCGACCGATCGGCCACCCGGGTCCGGACCCGGTCGATGAGCGCCGAGACGTCGGCGGCGGTCGCGCCGGGGTGGGCGACGATGAAGTTCGCGTGTTTGCGCGAGACCTCGGCGCCCCCGACGGTCGTCCCCTTGAGGCCGGCCTCGTCGATCAGGCGGGCGGCGTGGTCGCCCGGCGGGTTCGTGAACACGCTGCCGCAGTTCGGCTCGGCGATGGGCTGCGTCTCGCGCCGCCACCGACGCGCCTCGTCCATCGCGCCGCGGATCGTGGCCGGGTCCTCGGGGCGGAGCGCGAACGCCGCGTCGGTGATGACGGCGTCGGGCAGGAGCGACGACGAGCGGTAGGTGAACGCCAGCTCGGCCGGCGCCCAGGTCCGGCGCTCGCCCGACCCCAGGACGATGCCCCCCGCGCCCCGGCACGTCGCGGCGATGTCCTCGCCGTGCGCCCCCGCGTTCATGCGGATGCCGCCGCCCACGCTCGCCGGGATCGCCACCAGGAACGCCAGGCCGCCGAGGCCGTGCCGCAGGGCTTCGCCGGCGAGCGCCGGGAGCGGGGTCGCCGCGCCGACGCGGAGGACATCGCCGTCCCGCGCGATCCACCGGTATCCGCGGCCGAGCCGGAGCACGAGACCGTCGAAGCCCTCGTCGGCCACCAGGACGTTCGACCCCTTGCCGATCGTCACCACCGCGACGCCGGTGGCGCGTACGGTCGCCGACACCGCGTCGAGGTCCTCGTCGTCGCGGATCTCCAGGTACAGCGCCGCGGGGCCCCCGAGGCGGAACGACGTGAGCGGCGCCATCGGGAACCCCGCCCGCAGCCGCTCCCCCACCGCGGCCGCGAGCATCGCGCGCGCCTCGGCGACCGGCGTCATCCCGTCCCGTCCTCGAGCCGCGCGAGGATCGCGTCGCCGATCATCCAGACGTCGCCGCAGCCCATGGTCACGACGAGATCACCGGGACGGACCGCGGCCGCGATGTGGTCCACCACGTCGGCGCGGTGGGGCAGGTACACGGTGGGCACCTCGGGCGCGGCCGCGCGGACGCCGTCGGCGACGAGCTGGCCGGTCACGCCGGGGATCGGCTGCTGCGCGGCGGCGTAGACCTCCGTCACGACGACGAGGTCGGCCCCGGCGACGCTCGCGCCGAGCTCACGCCAGAGCGCCTGCACGCGCGCGTGCCGGTGCGGCTGCACGAGGGCGACCAGGCGCGCCGGCGCGCGCCGTCGCGCCGTCGCGATCGTCACCGCCATCTCGGTCGGGTTGTGCCCGTAGTCGTCGTAGAAGCGGACCCCCCGGGCCTCTCCTCGGAACTCGAACCGGCGGTGGACCCCGCCGAAGCCGGCGAGGGTGCCCGCGGCCTCGCGGGGGGCGATCCCCGCGAGGCTCGCGACGCCGATCGCCGCGGCGGCGTTCGCCAGGTTGTGCGGTCCGTCGATGCGCAGCCGCAGGTCGACCTCGTCGCCGCCGACGGCGAGCCGGCCGCGCGCGCCGTCGGGTCCGAGCGCGTCCACGGTGAGCCGTAGGTCGGCGTCCGCGGCTTCGCCGTACCAGAGCGCGGACCCTCCGCCGGCCGCCACCGCGGTCCGGACCCGTGCGTCGTCCGCGGACGCGACGACGGTGCCCGCCGACGCCGCGTACCGGGCGAAGGACCGCTCGATCTCGGCGAGGCCACCCGGGTAGAAGTCGAGGTGGTCCTCCTCGATGCTCGTGATGATGCCGACCCACGGCGGCACGAGCAGGTGCGATCCGTCGCTCTCGTCGGCTTCGAAGACGAACAGATCGCCCGCGCCGTGGCGCGCGCCGCTCCCGCTCTCGTTGAGATCGCCGCCGATGAGGTACGTGGGGTCGGCGCCGGCCGCCTCGAACACCGCCGCGATCATCGACGTCGTGGTCGTCTTGCCGTGGGTCCCGGCGACGGACACGACCCGGTGCCCGGCGGCCAGCGCGGCGAGGGCTTGCTGGCGACGCCAGACGGGGATACCGCGGTCCCGCGCGGCGGCGAGCTCCACGTTGTGCTCCGCGATCGCGCTCGAGACGATGACGACGTCCGGATCCCCCATCGCGTCGGCGTCGTGGCCGACGCGGACGGCGATGCCGCGCGCGCGCAGGTCGGCGACGTACGGCGAGTCCTTCAGGTCCGATCCCTGCACCGCGAGCCCGCGCGCCGCCATGACGCGGGCGAGGTTCCGCATGCCCGCGCCGCCGATCCCCACCAGGTGCGCGCTGCGGATCCCGTCGAGCGAGGGCACGGGCAACGTCGGGATCGACCCCGCGGGCGGCGTCCACAGGGCGGCGCCGGTCACCGGGCGACCTCCTCGGCGATGATCGCGATCGCGGTCGCGGCGTCCGTCCGCGCCCACGCGCCCATCGCCGCAGCCATCCGCGTCCGTCGCTCCTCATCGTCCACGAGCTCAAGGATGGCAGCGGTGAGGGCGGACGGCGTGAGATCCCGGTCATCGATCGCCGTCGCGGCGCCGAGCTCCTCGAGCTCGCGGGCGTTCGCGGCCTGGTGCCCCTCCGTCGCGTAGGGGTAGGGCACGAGGATCGCCGGGATGCGGCACGCGGCGAGCTCGGCCACGCTGCCGCCGGACCGGCCCACGGCGAGGTCGGCGACGGCGAGCGCCAGGTCCATCCGCTCGATGAACGCGACCGCGCGCACCATGAGCTCCGCGGACGGGTCGACCCGGTCGCGGACCACATCGAGGTGGGCGGGCCCGGTACTCACGAGCAGCTGGACGTCGTCGCGGCCGGCCAGCTCGCCGAGCACGCCTGCGACGGCGCGATCGAGCGACAGCGCGCCCTGACTGCCCCCCGTGACCAGCACGGTCGTGCGATCGGCGGCGAGGTCGAAGGCGGCGATCGCGCTCGCCCGCAGGGCGGACCGGTCATCGGTCACGGCCGCGATCTCCGGACGGATCGGGGTCCCGGTGCGCACGACGCGGAGCCGGGTCGGCAGGCGGTCCGCGGCGCCGGTGAAGGCCGTCGCCGCTGCGACGGCCCATCGCGCCGTGATCCGGTTCACGACGCCGGGGATCGCGTTCGGCTCGACGATCACGACCGGTCGGCGCGTGAAGAGGGCGGCCAGCGTGGCGGGGGCGCTCGCGAAGCCGCCGATGCTGATCACCACGTCGCTGCCCCGGACGACGCCGCGCACCTGCCACGCGGCGCGTAGGATCAACCCGACGGCACGGATCGTCCGTGGCGAGAGCCGCGTCTGCGCGGAGATCACCCGCACACCGGTGAAGGGGTAGTCGGCCGCCGGGACCATCGTGGCCTCCGGCCCATCCTCGGCGCCGACGAACCTGACCGTCGCCCCCCGGGCGCGCAGCGCCTCGGCCATCGCGAGGGCGGGGAAGACGTGTCCGCCGGTCCCCCCGCCGGCGATGAGGGCGTTCACGCGCTCGCCCGGGCCGGACGTCCTCCCGTGCCCGGACGGATCTGCGCGCGGGCGATGCCGGCGAGCGCGCCCACGCCCACCAGGGTCACGACCAGCGCGGTCCCGCCGAAGGACACCAGTGGCAGCGGAACGCCGGTGATCGGCAGGAGCCCGGTCACGGCACCGAGGTTGATGATCGCCTGCAGCCCGATCCAGCACGTGATCCCGGCGGCCAGGAGTCGCTCGAACGTGGTGGTCGCGTGCACCGCGATCCGGATCCCCGCGAGGATGAACACGCCGAACGCGGCCACCACGAGCAGCGCCCCGATCAACCCGAGCTCCTCGCCGATCACGGCGAAGATGAAGTCGGAGTGCGCGTTCGGCAGGAAGTCCCACTTCGCACGACTCGTCCCCAGCCCGGTCCCGAACCAGCCCCCCGACCCGAACGCGATGAGGCCCTGGATGAGCTGGTAGCCGCCGTTCTGCGGATCGGACCACGGATCGAGCCACGCGTCGAAGAACCGCGTGCGCCGGTAGGCCTCTCCCACGATCAGGGCGGCGGCCCCGATCGCGCCGACCGCCGATGCGATCGCGAGGTACCGCAACCGGACGCCGGCGATGAACAGCAGCAGCAGGACCGATCCCACGAGGATCACGGTCGTCCCGAGGTCGCTCTGCGCCACCCCGAGGAGGGCCACGAGGCCAACGACCGGTCCGAGCGGCAGCAGGAGCTGGCGCGGTTCGTCCAGATGCCCGAACCGCGCCGCGAGGACGGTCGCGGTGAAGGCGACGAGGCCGAGCTTGGCGAACTCCGATGGCTGGATCGTCAGGGGTCCCAGGTCGATCCACCGCGAGGCGCCGTACATCGCGGTCCCCGACGTGGGGTGCGCCGCGATCAGCATCCCCAGCGCCGAGACGGCGAGCAGGGGGACCGAGATCGCCTTCCACGCGCCCGGCCGCATACGGCTCACCACCGCGGCGGCGGCGATCCCCGCGACCGCGTACAGGACCTGGCGCTGGAAGTACCAGAAGGCGTTCCCGTCGTAACCCTGGGTCGCGCTGACCGACCCCGCCGACAGCACCATCACGAGGCCGATGGCCGTGAGCGCCGCCGCGGCGCCCCACAGGAGGCGGAGATCGCGCCGCGCGACGTGCGCGCGCTGGGCCCGCGTCGCCGGCGCCCGCCCCACGATCCGCAGGTGCCGCGCCGGTGACCGGCGCTCCGCCGTGCGCCGCGCGGGCGCCGGACCCGCGGCTGCGCGCTCACCCATCGTCGGACCCCAACGCACGGGCGGCGGCCGCGAACCGGTCGCCGCGCTCCCCGTAGTCGCGGAACTGGTCCCAGCTGGCACAGGCCGGCGCGAGCAGCACGATGCCGCCGGGCGCCGCCATGCCGAGCGCCAGGCGGGTCGCATCCTCGATCGAGCCCGCGCGGACCACCGGCACCAGACCCTCGAACACCGCCGCCACGGCGTCGCCCGCCTCCCCCATCGCGACCACCCCGCGGAGGCGATCGGCGTCCGCAGCGAGCGGACCGAGATCCTGGCCCTTCGCGCGCCCCCCGGCGATGAGCACGGCGTCATCCACGCCGGCGATCGCCGTGCGGGCGGCGTGCACGTTCGTCGCCTTCGAGTCGTCGATGAAGCGGACGCCCGCCACCGTCGCGACCACCTCGCCCCGGTGCGGGGCCGGACGGAAACCGTCGAGCCCGCCACGGACCGCCTCGGCCGACGCGCCGTACCCGAGGGCCGCGGCGGCCGCGGCGGCGGCGTCGGCGCGGAACCCCGGCGCGCGGCCCTCGAGCGTGCCGAGGTCCTCCTCCCCGTCGATCCGCGCGACCAGGCGACCCGCCTCGTACCCCACCTCTCCCACGCCGGGCGGCCCCGCGCGGAACCAGAGACGTCGACACGGCGCGGCAGCCGAGATCTCGGCGGCGACCGGGTCGTCCGCGTTGCCGACGTGCACGTCCTCGGGCGCCGCCGTCGCCACGATCCGCGCCTTGGCGGCGACGTACGCCGCGAAGGAGCCGTGCGCGTCGAGGTGGTCGGGCGCGACGTTCAACAGGACCGAGACGCGCGGATGGAACGATGTCTGGTGTTCGAGCTGGAACGACGAGACCTCGACCACGAGCACGTCGTGGGCCTCGGAGGCGGCCAAGGGGAACGGGTGCCCGATGTTCCCGCACGCGACCGCGTCCAGGCCGTCGGCGCGGAGGATCGCGGCGAGCATGCCCGTGGTGGTGGTCTTGCCGTTCGTCCCGGTCACCGCGAGGTACGGCGCGCGCGCCACGCGGGCGCCGAGCTCCATCTCGCTCCAGATCGGGAGCGCCTGCGCGCGGGCCCAGGTGAGGACCTCGGCCGAGGGCGGGACGCCCGGGCTCACGACGACGAGCGTGGCGTCGCGCAGGTGCTCGCGACGGTGGCCCCCCGCGGCGACGCGCGCCCCCGCCTCCTCGATGGGGCCCGCGTCGAGCTCGTCGGCGTCGCGCGCCTCGGTGACGAGCACCTCCGCCCCACCGGCGCGCAGGACCTGCGCCGCCGCGCTCCCCGCGACCCCGGCGCCGATCACGACGGCTCGCTCGCCCGCGAACGCGCCCGTCACTCGATCCCTCCCCGCGCCACGAACTCCGCGTAGAACAGACCGATCCCGACCGCGACGAACATCCCGGCGATGATCCAGAACCGGACGATCACCGTGAACTCGGGCCAGCCGGCCAGCTCGAAATGATGGTGGATCGGCGACATCCGGAAGATGCGGCGACCGAACCCACGGAACGAGATGACCTGGAGGATCACCGACATCGTCTCGATCACGAACAGCCCACCGATCACGATGAGCAGCAGCTGCGTGTTCGTCACGATCGCGAGCGCACCGAAGAGGCCGCCGAGCGCGAGCGACCCGGTGTCGCCCATGAAGATCCGAGCCGGCGCGGCGTTCCACCACAGGAAACCGGCGGCCGCGCCGAGCATCGCGGCGGCGACGATGGCGGTGTCGAGCATGTCGCGCCCGTTCACGTCGTAGCAGCCCGCGGTCCCACCGACGACGTCGCAGGTGTGGCGGAACTGCCAGAAGGCGATGAAGACGTAGGCGGCGCACACGAGGATCGAGGTCCCGGCCGCGAGCCCGTCGAGGCCATCCGTGAGGTTCACGCCGTGCGAGGACCCCGTGAGCATCAGGAACGCCCACACGTAGAAGAAGGCGCCCAGGGCGAACCCCGTCGGCCGGATGAACGACAGATCCGTCGACGTGCCGGTCTGTGTCGACGTGGCCACCACGATCGCCGCGAAGCCGAGCGAGACGAGCGCGGTCCCGAGGAACTTCTGGCGCTTCGTGAGGCCGAGCGAGCGCCGACGGCGGACCTTCGTCACGTCGTCGAGGAACCCCACGAGCCCGAACCCGACGGCGGCGAGCACGAGCGCGATCCCGGAGACCGTGAACCGCTGCGTCGTGATCCGGGACACGAGGTACGCGAGCACGAGGCCGGCGAGGATCACGATGCCCCCCATCGTGGGCGTGCCCACCTTCTCGAGGTGCGTGTGGGGGCCGTCCTCGCGGATGCGCTGGCCCCATCCCCACGTGCGGAACGCACGGACGGCGAGCGGGGTGCCGAGGAGCGTGACGGCCATCGCCGTCGCCGCGGCGATCAGGACGGAGATCACCGCAACGCCTCGGCGAGCCGTTCGAGCCCGGCCACGCGCGACGCCTTGACGAGCACGAGGTCGCCGGGCCCCGCGTGCGCGCGCACGTCCGCGAGCGCGGCGTCCGGATCCGGGTAGCTCGCGACGTCGTCGGGCTCGACCCCCTCGCGGACCCCCGCGACGGCGATCATCTCCGCGCCGGCGCCCACGGTGATGAGCCGGTCGACGCGCAGACGCGCCGCCAGCTCGCCCACCCGCTCATGCTCGCGCTCGGCGATCACGCCGAGCTCGGCCATCGGGCCGAGGACGGCGATGAACCGATGCTCCCCCGCCATCCAGCGGCCGGTCCGCAGCGCCGCCGCCACGGATTCGGGGTTCGCGTTGTACGCGTCGTTGAGGACGCGCACCCCGGTCCCGGTCTCGAACGTCTCCATGCGCCAGCGCGAGATCCCCGACGCCGACAGCGCGGCGGCGCGGTCACCGATCGGGACCCCCAGGACGCCCCCGGCGGCGGCGGCGGCGAGGGCGTTCGCGACCATGTGCTCCCCCGGCACGGCCAGGCGCACCGGTGCCCGGTCACCGCCTTCGACGAGATCGAACGCGGCCCGCCCGTCGGCGCCGAGGACGACCGCATCGGCGCGGACGTCGGCGTCGGCCGCCACCCCGAAGGTGACGACCCGGCCACGGCATCGCGCGCGGTAACCGGCGACGACGGGGTCATCGGCGTTCAGCACCGCGACCCCGTCCTCGTCGAGCGCGTCGATCGGCTCCGCGGAGGCCTCGACGATCGCCTCCCACGATCCGAAGACCTCCATGTGGGCCACGCCCACGTTCGTCACCACGGCCACGTGCGGCCGGACGACCTCGCACAGGAGCGCCACGTCGCCGGCGTGCCGCGCCCCGAGTTCGGCCACGAGGACCTCGGTGTCGGCGGGGGCGTCGAGGACCGTCACCGGGACCCCGATCTCGTTGTTGAACGAGGCGGGGCTCGCGTGGGTGCGGAACGCCGCCGACGCCACGGCCGCGATCATGTCCTTCGTGGAGGTCTTCCCGTTCGCGCCGGTGACGGCCACGACCCTCGCGTCGATGCGCCGTCGCTCGTCGGCGGCGAGCTGGACGATCGCCGCCGAGGTCGAGCCCACGTGGATCGCGGGGCCGGGCGCGCGGGTGCCGTCGCGGACGAGCACACCCGCCGCCCCGTTCGCGAACGCCTCGTCGACGAAGCGGTGCCCGTCGACGCGGGTCCCGGGCAGCGCCGCGAACAGGGCCCCGGGCGGCACCTCGCGGGAGTCCACGGCGAACGACGTGATCTCGGCGTCGCCGCCGACGAGCAGGCCGTCGACGACGCGCGCGGCGTCCGCGAGCCGCCGGGGCTTCACGCCGCGCCCCCGATCTTCGCCAGCTCCTCGCGGGCCACGGCCCGGTCATCGAACGGGACCGAGGTGCCGCCGATCTCCTGCACGGCCTCGTGGCCCTTGCCGGCGATGATGACGACGTCGCCGGGGCGGGCGCGTTCGAACGCCGTCCGGATCGCGGCGCGGCGGTCGGGCTCCACGAGGTACTCACCCTCGGCCGCCCGCGCGCCCTCGACGATCGCGTCGATGATCGCCGACGGATCCTCGTCGCGCGGGTTGTCGGTGGTGATGATCGCCAGGTCGGCGTCGGCGACGGCCACCTCCCCCATCCGGGGACGCTTCGCCGGGTCGCGGTCGCCGCCGCAACCGAACACGATGATGGTGCGGCCCGTCGACAACGGACGTGCGCCCCGGAGCACGAGCTGGATGCTATCCGGCGTGTGCGCGTAATCCACCATCACTAGGAACGGCTGGCCGGCATCGATCCGCTCGAGCCGCCCCGGGACGATCGGCGCGCGCTCGATCCCCGCCGCCACGACGGTGGGCGGGATCTCCACGAGCTCGGCGACCGTGAGCGCGCACAAGGCGTTCGAGACGTTCACCGAGCCGAGCATCGGGGTGCGCACCCGCTGCGGACCGACCGCGAACGAGGAGCCGTCCGGGCCCACCTCGACGTCGGTGGCGTAGCGGTCGGCCGGATTCGATGTGCCGTACGTGCGGATCGGGATCGAGGCCTCGCCGAGCAGCCGCTGCCCCCATCGGTCGTCGGCGTTCACCACGCCGAAACGCGCCCGTGCCGCCGTGAACAGGCTCGCCTTCGCCGCGAAGTACGACGTCATCGTGCCGTGCAGATCGAGGTGGTCGTGGGTCAGGTTCGTGAACGCGGCGACGTCGAAGCGGATGCCTCCCACCCGCTCGAACGCGAGGGCGTGCGAGGACACCTCCATCGCCACCGCGCCGACCCCCAGGGCACGGAGCCGCGCGAGCAGGCGATGCAGGTCGGGTGCCTCGGGGGTCGTGCGCTCCATCGCGATCACGTCGCCGTCGACCCGCGCCCCGGTCGTACCGATCGCGGCCGGCCGTCGTCCGGCCTGGCGCAAAATGCTCTCCAGAAGGTACGTCGTCGTCGTCTTGCCGTTCGTGCCCGTGACGCCGAGCATCGTCATGGCCTCGGCGGGGCGGCCGAACAGCTCGGCCGACATCGGCCCCATCGCCTCGCGCACCGACGGGACGAGCACCTGGGGCGCCCGCAGCGGGAGCCACCGATCCACCACGAGCGCGCCGGCGCCGGCGTCGAGGGCGTCGGCGGCGAACAGGTGGCCGTCGACGTTGGCGCCGGGGACGCAGAAGAAGACGGCGCCCGGGTGCACCCGTCGCGAGTCGTACGCCGCCTCGCTGACGGTGACGTCGCGGGCATCACGGGTGGCGCCGCCGGCCGCCACGGCGAGCGCGGTGACGGGGACGGGGGGGAGGTGCAGGTCCACCTCGTCCGAGCCTACAGGGCGCCGCGGGGCGGTCACGACCGCGCCTGGACGTGGGGCGGCAGCTCCACCGGCGGGGCGGGCGGGATCGCGAGGCGCTGGATCGCGAACCGCGCGATGTCCTGGAACAGCGGAGCGGCGGCGATGCCGCCGTACACCGTGTCGGGCTCGTCGAGGATGGTCGCCACGACCACGCGCGGGTTCCGCGCGGGAAGGAAGCCGATGAACGAGGCCACGTAGCGGTTCGTGTAGCGCCCGTCCTCGTCGAGCTTCTTCGCCGTGCCGGTCTTCCCGGCCACCTGGTAGCCCTCGATGCGTGCGTTGTAGCCGGTCCCGTCCTGCACGACGTAGGCGAGCATCCTCGTCAGCAGATCCGCGGTGTCCGGGGCGACCACCCGGCGCGACGGTGAGACGGCCGCGTCGGTCACCGTGCCGTCGGCGCCCACCGACCCCGCCACCAGGCGCGGCTGGACCCACCTGCCCCCGTTCGCGATCGTCGCGTAGACCGACGCCATCTGCACGGGCGTCACGGCCATCCCCGCGCCGAACGACACCGTGGCGCGCGTGATGTCGAAGTCCCAGTCCGCCGCGGCCGGCACGATCCCCGACGCCTCGCCGGGGAAGCCGAGCCCGGTCGTTCGACCGAACCCGAACGACTCGAAGGCGTCGGCCAGGGCATCGTTGCCGACGCGATCGGCGAGCATCGAGCTGCCCACGTTGCTCGAGGCCGCGATGATGTCGCCGATCGTCATCGACTCGACGGGGTGCGGGTGCGAGTCGGTGATCGTGTAGCCCTCGATCTGCCGCGTCGCCGGCACCCGGAACCGCTGGGTCGGGGTGACGGCGCCGGTCTCGAGCGCCGTCGCCGCCGTCACGATCTTGTTGACGGACCCGGGCTCCCACGCGTCGGTGAGCGCCCGGTTCAGGCGGTCCTCCGGCGGGAAGGCGAGGAAGTCGTTGGGATCGAAGGACGGGTAGCTCGCCATCGCGTAGATGTCCCCCGTCCGCGGGTCCATCACCACGACGGTGCCCGCCTTCGCCCCGTTGGTCTCGACGGCCTCGCGCAGGTACCGCTGCGACTGGAACTGGATCTCGCGGTCGATCGTGAGGATCAGGTCGTCGCCCGGGAGCGGCTCGGTCGCCGCCCGCGCGCCCCCCGCGATCGCCTGCCCCTGGGCCGAGACCTCGACCGTCTCCTCACCGGGCGAGCCGGCGAGGTAGTCCTCGTGCTGGGCCTCCAGGCCGCTCAGCCCGACCCCGTCGGTCCCGACGAAACCCAGGACCTGCGCGGCGACCGTGCCCGCCGGGTAGTAGCGGCGCGAGGAATCCAGGAACCCGATGCCGGGCAGGCCGAGGCCGGCCAGCCGTTCGGCGACGCCCACGTCGACCTGCCGGGCGAGGTAGACGAACGTCCCCGAGGCCGAGAGCAACCCGTGCAGACGGCCACGGCCCATCTCGAGGATCGGCGCGATCCGCGCCGCGGTGTCCGCGGCGTCCACCACGAACCGGGGATCCGCGTAGACGTCGCGCGCCTCCACGGTGATGGCGAGCGGCGTGCCGACCCGGTCGAGGATCGCCCCGCGGTTCGCGGTCAGCTGGTAGGTCCGGAGCCGCTGCTGGGCGCCGAGCGCGACGAGCTGGCCGGCCTCGCCGAACTGGAGGACGGCGAGCCGCACGACCACGACGGCGAGGGTGAGGACGGCGACCGTGAGCACGGCGACGAGCCGGCCGACGGGCGGTCGTCTCACCGCCCGGCTCCCCGCGCCCGGACCCGGAGCACGTCCACGCGCTCGGCGGCGACGAACCCCTCGCCCCGCGCCCACGCCGCGACCCGCACCGGGGACGAGAGCGTGACCACTTGCAGCGAGAGCCCCTCGTGTTCCTCGGCGAGCGTCGCCAGTACCGTGCGGATCCGCTCCTCGCGGAACGACGCGCTCACGAGCAGCGCGGACAGCGACACGACCCCGACGACGAGGCCGGTGACGATCACGGCGCTGAGCGCCCAGAAGGAGGTGGACCCGCGGCGCGCCCGCCGGGTGGGAAGGGGAAGGGAGGAGGGCGGCGGGCGCGCCGCGGGCGTGCGCGCGGGGCGCGCACCGTCCACGGTGGGGTGGATGGGGTCGGTGGCGGGCACGCTCACGCGGCCGCCTCCAGGCGTTCCGCGGCCCGGAACTTCGCCGCGCGCGCACGGGGGTTCGCGGCGACCTCGGCGGGTGACGCGGTCAACGGCTTCTTCGTCAGGACGCGCAGGCGGTCGTCGTCGCGGAAGGTCCGCTTCACGATGCCGTCCTCGAGCGAGTGGTACGCGATGACGACCACGCGGCCACCGGGCTCGAGGAGCCCGGCCGCCTGAGGCAGGGAGGCGGTGAGCTCCTCGAGTTCCCGGTTGACCGCGATGCGGAGCGCCTGGAACGTGCGGCGGGCGGGGTGGGGGCCCCCCGGCCGCGCGCCCACGGCGCCCACGACGACACCGGCCAGCTGGTCGGTCGTGGTGATGGGTCGGCGGCGAACGATCGCCGCCGCGATCCGGCGGGACCGGCGTTCGTCGCCGAGCCGGAAGAGCACGTCCGCGAGTTCCCGCTCGGGGAGATGGTTGACGAGGTCGGCCGCGGTCGGCCCGTCCTCGTCCTGCCCCATCCGCATGTCGAGCGGGCCGTCGTGACGGAACGAGAACCCCCGGTCGGCTTCGTCGAGCTGCATCGACGAGACGCCGAGGTCGAAGAGCACCCCGTCGATCCGGTCCTCGCCCAGGGTCGCCTCGAGCTCGGAGAACCGCCCGGCGACCACGCGGACGCGATCGCCGAACGGGCGCAGCCGCTCGGTGGCGAGGGCGCGCGCCGTCGGATCGCGATCGACCCCCATGAGCGACCCCACGCCGGCGGCGAGCAGGGCCTCCGCGTGGCCGCCGGCCCCGACCGTGGCGTCGACCACGAACCGGCATCCCCCCAGGAACGCGAGGACCTCGCCGGCCATGACGGGCTCGTGGGGCCCCCCGGTCACCCGGCCTGCCCGACGACGAACCCGAACGCGATGGAGGCGACGAGCGTCACCACGACCATCCCGATGAGGGACAGGCTCTGGCGCACCTCGGCCCCTAGCTTCCCGTTGCGTTGCATCTCACGACCTTCCCGGCGCGAGGGTCCCCGCCTGGTACGCGCCGACGTAGGCCGCCTCGTACCGCTCGTAGGACCCGCGATCCCAGATCTCCATGCGGTCGCGGACGCCCAGGACGACGACGTCCCGTGCGATCCCCGCCGCGTCCCGCAATCGGCCGGGGATCGTCATGCGACCCTGGCCATCGATGCGCGCCTCGTCGGACGCGCCGAAGAACAACCGGGCATACGCCCGCCCGTCAGCGTCGGAAAGGGGGGACGCCGCCACCTCGTCGGAACGACGGTCCCACTCGGCCCTGGGGAAGGCGAAGAGGCATCCGTCCTGCCCGATCGTGAGCCATGCGCCACCGGCGAACGCCTCGCGGAACCGTGCGGGCAGCGACAGACGACCCTTCGGGTCGAGCTGGTAACTGTGCGTGCCGAGCAGGTCGGTCACGCGTCCTCCCCTTTCCTCCACTTGGGTTCCCGTTTATGCCACCTGTACTCCACCGCGTCAACGGCGAACGCGCCCGAACTGTTGTTCGAGCACGGCGGATGACCCCGGCGAGGCGAGGGTCAAGGCGGCGTCAGGGGGCGATCACGCGGAGAGGTAGCGTTCCCACCCGGGCTCGTACTGCCCGAGCGTGAGCCGGAAGCCGTCGCTCGGGGCGTACGGCGTCGTCGCCAGGTGGTAGCCAGCTTCGGCCGGCGTGCGGTCCATCTTCTTGGCGTTGCACCGCCGGCACGCCGCGACCACGTTCTCCCAGACGTGGAGCCCCCCGCGCGAGCGCGGGATCACGTGGTCCAGGTTCTCGGCGGGAGCCCCGCAGTACTGGCAGAGGCCGCGGTCGCGGGCGAACACGGCGCGACGCGTCAGCGGCGCGTGGGCGCGGTACGGCACGTGGACGAAGGAGCGCAACCGCACCACCGACGGCGCCTCGAGGACGACGCGCTCGGAGCGGAAGATCGCACCGTTGGAGACGACGACGTCGGCCTTGTCCTTGAGGACGAGCACGACCGCCCGCCGCGCGGCGACCACCGCCAGCGGCGCCTCGGTCACGTTGAGCACGAGGGCCCGTCCCATGGCACGAAGTGTAGCGGGCGCGTCCGGGGGCCCGGAGGTCCGAGCGCGGGGATCACAACGATGTAACCTCTGACCCCGAGGGCCGGGCCTGCCCGGATGCCTGGAGTTGCGAACAGGGGCCGCGCGGGGCGTCCTCCGGCCGGCCCGGCCCTCATCTCCCACTCCGCGTGAGCGTTCCGGGCCGCTCGAGCATCTATCTATGCGTGCGAGCGCTGCCCGCGCGCGCCCGTGAGCGTCCGTGGCCGTCGCCTCCACGTAGAACGGAACGGGTGCGGAGCCGTACCATGGGGCGACCCACAGAGGAGGTACAGGTGGAGGTGCGTGAGCCCACGCGCGATCCGGAGGCCTTCGCCGGCCGGTTCCGCGAGATCGAGGACAACATCGAACAGGTCGTCCGCGGCAAGCGGGGGGAGATCCGGCTCGCGCTCGTGGCGTTGCTCGCCGAGGGCCACCTGCTCATCGAGGACGTCCCGGGCGTCGGTAAGACGATGCTCGCCAAGGCGATCGCGCGGTCGATCGACTGCTCGTTCCGCCGGATCCAGTTCACCCCCGACATGCTCCCGACGGACATCACCGGAGTGAACGTCTTCAACCAGGAGCACGGCGACTTCGAGTTCAAGCCGGGGGCCGTGTTCGCGAACATCGTGCTCGGCGACGAGATCAACCGCGCCTCGCCCAAGACCCAATCCGCGCTCCTCGAGTGCATGGAGGAGCGCCAGGTGACCATCGACGCCGAGACACGGAGCCTCGGCACGCCGTTCATGGTGATCGCCACCCAGAACCCGGTCGAGCACGAGGGCACCTATCCCCTCCCCGAGGCGCAGCTGGACCGGTTCATGCTGCGGATCGCGATCGGTTACCCGAGCGCCGAGATCGAGGCGTCCATCCTCTCGAGCCACGCCGCCGGTCAGCCGCTCGACGACATCGCGCCCGTGACCGACGCGCGCGGCATCGCACAGATGATCGAGCTCGCGCGCGAGGTCCATGTGGCGCCCGCGCTCCGTCGGTACATCGTCGACCTCGTCGACGCCACCCGCCGGCACCCCGACCTGTACCTCGGCGCCTCACCGCGCGCGTCGATCATGATCCTCCGCGCGTCCCGCGCCTACGCGGCGTCGGACGAGCGCGACTTCGTGGTCCCCGAGGACATCAAGACGTTGATCCTGCCAACGCTCGGTCACCGCGTGATCGTGGCCGCCGACGCGGTCATGGCCGGCCGCGGGGCGTCGGCGGTCCTGGATGACGTGCTCGCGTCGGTCGAGGTGCCGGTCTCGGAGAGTCCCTGATGCTCACCTCGCGAGGGCTCACGCTCTCGCTGGCGGGTGTCGGCATGTGGTTCCTCGCCCGTCTCGTGGGGTCGCCCGGCCTGGAGGTCGTCGGCCTCGGCCTGGCGGTCGCGCCGTTCCTCGCGGGGTTGACGGTGCGGCGCGGACCCGCGGGCGTCACCGTGCGCCGGCGGCTCTCGGAGGTGCGCGTGGCGCCCGGGACCCGCGTGACGGTCACCCTCGCGGTCCGCAACACCACGAGCGCGGCGACGCCGCTGCTCTTGCTCGAGGACGGCCTGCCCGCGCCGCTCGGGCGGCCCGCGCGTCTGGTGCTCACCGACCTCCGGCCGCGGACCGAGCGGATCGTCTCCTACTCGCTCGTCCCCCACGCCCGTGGCCGCCACCGCATCGGTCCGCTCGTGCTCGACGCCACCGACGCGTTCGGGCTCGCCCGCCGACGGGCGCGGCTCGAGGGGCGCGAGGACCTGATCGTGACGCCCGAGATCGAGGACCTCTCGATCCCGCCCGAAGCCGGGAGCGGTGCCGGGTTCGGCGCCGCCCGCGCCCGGCAGCTCCTGCGCTCCGGTGAGGACTACTACACGATGCGCGGCTACCAGGAGGGCGACGACCTCCGCCGGATCCACTGGCCCTCCGTGGCGCGGACGGGCGAGCTGATGATCCGGCAGGACGAGGCGTCGCGTCGCGCCTCCGGGATGGTCTTCGTCGACAACCGGACGTCGGCGCTGGGCCGCGCGTACACGCCTGCATTCGAGCGCGCGATCTCGGTCGCCGCGAGCCTCGGCGTCCTGCTCGCGAACGCCGGGTTCGCCCTACGGCTCGCGAGCGCGGACCGCGCGTCGGCCACCCACGCGGGCGACCGCTTCCTCGATGCGATGGCCAGCCTCGAGGACGCCCAGATCCCCAACCTCAGCACCGCGATGACGGTCCTGCGCAGCGGCTCCTCGCCCGAGAC
>DASQKC010000014.1:0-2890 GCA_035630755.1 Actinomycetota bacterium
GGACGAGATCAACGCGATCCTGCACCGGTGCGAGGACGTGGCCGCCGACCGTGGCCTGCCCGCCTCGATGAAGACGCTGGGTGCGAAGGGCTCGATCGACTGGCGCGCCACGCCGATCCACTCCTATCGCGACCTGTGGGACATCGACGACCGCGTACCGCAGCTCGCGTGGCTGTGGCAGCTGAACCGTGGCGTGTTCAAGAGCCCCGGTTCGAAGTGGGAGAGCTGGACGACCTCGATCGTGATGAGCGACGAGGATGCAGAACGCTACGTCGAGAACTTCGAGAGCTTCGCCGACGCGATCACGCGCTGATTCAGCCGTACCAGCCGTGATCGTCCGGCGCATGGTCGGGCGCGAAACCACCATCCGGCGCCATCGCGATCACCTTCCATCGGACACGCTTGTCCGGATGGAGCAGGCGCGTCGGTGCCCGGCATACGGTTCGATCGTCCCGGAGTCCGAACCTGCCGCGCACGGCATCGCTCCGTTGACCCTTCTGCCACACGATGCAGGCCTGATCAGCGGCGTTGAACAACAGCATCAATACATCGGCTCTCGGACCGCCGCGAGCGTCGAGCCGGACCAAGATGTGGAAGCCCGGCCATCGGCCATAGGACCGCACGATCACGGCAAGCATCCGCCGATCGTCATGGGAGGCGACCCTTCGGGTCGTGGAGCGCACATCGGGGAGGCGAAATCCATCCGGGGTCTCGATGTCGTTCGGGTCGAACCCTGTGTCGCGATATGCGGCGTTCGCGACGAGGGGAGAAGCAACGACCAGGATCAGACCCAACAGCCATGCCCGCTTCACGATGATCTCGACCTCCAGCGGGCACCCGAGGGGCGGTTCCACCCTACTCCCTGTCGTCGCCCGCCGGGATCGAAGCAGCCTCGTGCGGACCCAGGCTCGAGGCCACCATCTCGGCGACGGTCGAGTTGGGGTCCCGCGCCAGCATGGCGTAGGCCAAGACCACCTCGTTCAAGCCCACGATCACGCCGATCGTGAGGATCACCGGGATGCTCACCAGCGTCTGGATCCAGATGCCCGCCGTCCCCTCCAGGTGCAGAAGGTAGTGGTCGGCGCCGAGCTCCACTGCCAGCGGTACGCCGATCGTGGCCATGATCAGCCACACATGGCGTGAGGTGAGGCTCAGGGCACGTCCGATCGAGGCGAACACCCCACGGCGTTCGATGTTCACGATCGGCCCCACGGTGCTCAACATGGCCAGCAAGACGAACCCCGGGAGGACCAGGATCGAGGACGCGATCCCGGCCATCACGACCACGACCAGGTCCGCGGCCACCAGGCGCCAGATCGGCAACGCCCGCACGACCTCACCCAAGCCGGGCGGGGTCCCACCACGGATCACGGCCCCGACCAGCTCGTCCAACAGGCCCGCATAGAACACCGTGCCCAGGGTCCCGAGTACCGCCGCGATCCCCGCGATCGCCAGCGCGAACGCCACGCGTTCCGTGACGGTGTCCTCCGTGAAGCGGTCGAGGAAGATGCCGGCTCCCACGCCCAACACTAAGCCAGGAGCCAGCAGGATCAACGCCGCGACCCACACGCGGACGGGCTCGCGTCGATAGAGGTGCCACGCGCCGGCATACACGGACCGGGCGTGCAGATCGGCGACGTGGGGATGCCGGGCGGCGGCATCGTGGGCAGCCTGCGTCGCAGCGGTCGTCGGCGAACGGCGTCGGGCGCTCCTCATGTTCGCGCCGTAGCGTAGCCTGCCGCCGTGCCCGCTTCGCTCGAGCTCACGAACCGCCAGGCCCGCCGGCTGTGCGTCATGGGTCAGCGGCTGTCGTCGCCGCGTCCCGCGTCGATCGGCGAGGCCGTCCACGACCTGGGGATGGTGCAGCTCGATCCCACGTCGGCCGTCGCCCGTACCGAGCATCTGGTGCTGTTTTCGCGGATGGGTTCGACGTTCCGGGTGGCTGAGCTCGAACGGTTGTTGTGGGACGAACGTTCGTTGTTCGAATACTGGGTCCACATCGTCCCGACGGCCGACCTCCCGATCCACCGAGCCACGATGCGGCGCTACCCGGGCTGGCGCGGGGACGAGGCCCGTTCGACGTACACGAAGCGCTGGCTGGAAGCGAACGCTTCGTTCCGCCGCTACGTCCTGCGCGAACTCAAACGGCGGGGCCCGCTTCGAGCGCGCGACTTGGAGGACCGGACGGCCGAAGGCTGGCAGACCGGTGGCTGGAACGACGAACGCGGGCGCAGCGTGACGATGATGCTCGACATCCTCTGGTTCAAGGGCGAGGTGATGATCGTCGGCCGGGACGGGCAGCAGCGCATCTGGGATCTCGCCGAGCGCAGCCTGCCGATGGACGAGCCGAAGTGGTCACAGGCGAAGATCTCGCGAGCGCTCCTGGAGCGGCAACTGCGGGCCAGAGGCGTCGCGACCCCGCTGCAGTTCATCCGGGCCTTCGACGGCCGGACGCCCGGGTGGGAGCGAGCGTTGCGCGATCTGGTGCGCGAGGGCGTCGCCGTGCCGGTGCACATCGAAGGGATCACGAAAGGGGAGTGGTACGCGCACGCGGAGGTGCTCGAGCAGGCGTGGCGACCTCGAACAGTGCTCCTGTCGCCGTTCGACGACCTGGTGAGCGACCGCGATCACACCGATGCCTTGTTCGACTTCTTCTTCCGGCTTGAGATCTACGTGCAGAAGGCGAAGCGGCAGTGGGGCTACTTCGTGCTGCCGATCCTGCACGGCGACCGGTTGATCGGTCGCATCGACCCGAAGTTCGACCGGCGGACGAAGGTCCTGCACGTGAACGCCGTGCACGCGCAGGAGGGAACGTCGCCCGCCGACGGCGTTGCGGCGGCCAAGGCCATCGGCGAGCTCGCGACGTGGCTCGGCGCGGTCGACGTCGCCT
>DASQKC010000015.1:0-2416 GCA_035630755.1 Actinomycetota bacterium
CACCGTGAGCTCGGCGATCTGCGTGTGGGTCTCCTCGAGCTCGACCTCGAAGATCCCCTCGATGTCGGCCGTGAACTCGAAGCTCACCGGCTTGCCCGGGACCGTGTCCTGCATCAGGTCGTAGCCGTGGACGTGGACCTCTTCCGCGGCGTCGGATTTGACGTAGAAGCGGACCTCGTCACCGGTGTTGTAGTCGAGATCTTGCACGCCGCCGACCGGCTCGCCGCCCTCGACGGCGATCGTGGGCGTCGGCTCGCGCGGCGGCTTCTGGGGTACGCCCTCCGTCGTCGCCGGGGTCGTGGTTGTCGCGGCCTGCTCGCCATCGTCGTCGCCACCGCTGAGGACGACGAACAGCACGACGGCCGCGGCGACCAGCGCGACGACCGCGCCGACCCTGAGTGTTGTCGATTGCATGCTCTCTCCTTTCACCGCGTGGCTTCGCCACGCGGGGCGGATCCGCCCGCAGGGCGGGCCGATCGCTCGCTGATCGATCTCGGCTAGATCGACGGAGGAGCCCGCGGCGCCGCGCCGCCGGCGAGCACCGCGGGAGAGAGGACGACGTCAAGCAGTCGGGGACGGGGGCGCGATCGTGCCGCTTCCGGCACGGCAGTCGGCTCGAAGCGGGCGGCGATCCGATCCTCCACCGCCTCGAGGCCCCGGACGGCGAGCCACGCAAGCGCGCCGAAGGCGAGCGCGAGCGGAACGGCGACAGGACCGCCCTGCGTGAAGACCGCGCCGACCCCGCCGGCGTGACCCGCGACGAGAATGCTCTCGGCCGTCTCCTGGACGACGAACACGACCAGGATCGCCCCCGCGTACGTGAGGATGCGGCCGAGCGGGGAACGCCGCCGAACGCGGGAGCCCGCGAGACCGCCCTCGACCGTCGCCACGAGCGTGAGCGCCGCCAGCACCGCGAGCGCCGGGACCAGGGCGCTCAGGTAGGAGTGGTTCTGGAGCGCCTCCGACGCCCCGCCGCCGTAGCCCGCCACGTAGCTGAGCTCGTGAACGGCGAAGGCCCCGCCGGCGATCAACGTCGCCGGCCGTAGCGCCGCGATGATCCGTCCCGAGGCGGTCACGGGACCAGTGTATTCACGGCTCAGGTCTCCTGATACAGGGGCCCGTCACCGCCCTCGGGCAGCGTCAGGCGACCGCCCTTGGCGGTGATCGCGCCGCACTGGACGCAGTTCGACGGCGTCACCTGCAGCTCGATCGTCTCGGCGCCCGACCCCAGCTGGTCGTCCGGAATCTCGTACACCTGGGCGGGGCACATCGACACCCACGTCTGCGCGAGGTCGCGCGGCACCGTGGTCTGGAGCCGGATGTGGTTGGGAGCGTCGTCACGGGTCGCGTTTCCGGAAGCGAACACCGAGGAGAGCTTGTCGAACGTGTACTTGCCGTCCGGCTTCGGATAGCGACGAGCCGCGCCGTCGGCGGCCATCGCGTGCTCGGCGTCGGGTTCGTTGCGCCAGTGTCCCCCCGGAAAAGCCCCGCCGGTGACCTCCATCATGCTGGCCAGCGCGCCGCCGAGGAAGAAGCCGTGCGAGAACGGCTGGCGCATGTTGCGAGATCGATACAGGTCCTTCTCGATCACGCTGTTTCGGACCTTCTCCTCGTAGGCCTCGAAGTTGATCGAGTCGCGCTTCAGCGCATCGACGATCGCCTCGGCCGCGTACATCCCGGCGTGCATCGCGTAGTGGATCCCCTTCAGCGTCGGCACGTTGACCATCCCGGCGGCGTCGCCCGCGATCACCATCCCGGGCACTGCGAGGCGCGACGGCATCGACCAGTAGCCGCCGGACGGGATCGTCTTCGCGCCCCACGCGACCCGCTCCCCGCCCTCGAGGATCCCGCGCACGAAGGGGTGGGTCTTGAGCTCCTGAAGCGCGTCGTGGACGGAGAACGTGGCGTCGGTGTAGTCGAGGCCGACCACGAGCCCGAGGCTGACGTGGTCCTCGCCCATCGGGTAGATGAAGCTGCCGCCGAACTCGTTCCACCTGGCGCGCTTGCGCAGCGGCCAGCCCATCGTGTGGATCACGCGGTCGAGCGGCTCGGGGACCTTCCACACCTCCTTCACGCCCAGCTCCCAGCGCTGCGGGTCGCGTCCGTGCAGGTCGTAGTAGTCGAGCGAGGCCTGGGTCAGGTGGCCGAGCGTCCCCTCCGCGAGCACGGTCGCCTTCGCGATCACGTCGGAGCCCGGCTCGAAGTTGGACAGCTCCTCGCCGTCGCGGCCGCGGCCCTTGTCGCCCGAGCGAACGCCCCTGACGATTCGGTCCTCGACCAGTAGCTTGTCCCCCGCCGTCTCGGTCAGCACGTACACCCCCGCCTCCTCGGCCTTCTCGCCCAGGAAGCGACCGAGCTTGGCGACCGAGGTGACGTAGTTGCCGTGGTTGCGGAACGGCGGCGGCATCGGCTTCAG
>DASQKC010000016.1:0-16312 GCA_035630755.1 Actinomycetota bacterium
GCCGATCCGCACCTCGGTCCCGGCGCTCGAGCGCAGGACGGTCGTTGCCACGTTCGTCACGTTCGTGTCTCCTGGATCGTGGGATCGGCACGACGGCGGCGCCGCTCCGTCGCACCTTGCCGCATGGCCCGATGCCGCCGGTACTCGGTGCGTGGTGACCCGCGGTTACCGGGCCGCGGTCGCGACGCCCGACTCCGAGGATAGGGGCGCAGGCGGGGCGGGAGAACCGGTGGAAGGCGGCGGCAGGTGACCCGGGGTCAGCGGCGGCGCATCGACGCCACCGGCTGGGGGCCGGCGGGGGTGCGCGCCGGCACCGGGGCCACGGCGGGCGGCTCGAGCTCGAACCGGTCCCCAAGGACCGGCTCGAGGGTCTCGGCGTGCAGAGGGATGCCGCGGCGCAGGCGTCGGATGAAGTCGCGACCGACCCACAGCGCCATCAGGATCGTGACCGGGTGGCCGTACGCCAGGTTCACTTGCTGCAGCGCGGCGGGGATCTGCGCCGACTCGGTCACCAGCTGGGACGCGAGCAGCGCGCACGACAGGACGATGAGCGCGCGGCGCGGGACCCGCGGCATCGCCCACGCGAGCGGCAGGACCCAGACGAGGTACCAGGTGTAGAGGACCGGCGAGGTCAGCAGCAGCGCCATGAAGGCCCAGCCGAAGGCCGCGACGAGCGCCTCGGGCGTGCGGGCCGCGGGGTCGCGCCACGTACGTCGCGCGATCGCGATCACCGCGACGCCGGCGAGCGCGAGCAGCACGACGCGGGCGACCGCCTGCGCGGGCTCGCGGGCGATCTCGCCGCCGATCAGGCCGCCGAGGCCCGAGAAGGCGCGCACGACCACCTGCCCGGCCGACATCCAGGAGTCGTTGCCCGCCACCTGCGCCACGCCGAGCGTCCAGTTGTGACCGTCGAGGAACGGGATCGCGAGGACCAGCCACACCGCCGCGACGGAGCCGCCGAACACGCCGAGCGTGCGCAGCCGGCGCTCGCGCGGCGTCGTCGCCAGGACCGCCACGAACAAGATCACGAGCGGGACGATGGCGCTCGCCTTGATCGACATCGCCAGGCCGAGGCAGATCGCCGCCGCGAGCTCGCGCCGCTGGAAGACGTACCAGGCGGCCGCCGCGACGAACAGCGCGAGGAACGCGTCGTTGTGCCCGCCGCCGACGACGTGCAGGATCACCACGGGGTTCACGGCCACGAGCACGGCCGCGAAGACGGCGCGATCGGGGCGCACCCGCCGGACCGTCCGCACGACGATCCCCATCGTGGCGATCACGGCGGCGGCGGCCGCGAACTGGAAGGCGTTCGTCACCCACGGCCTGCTCTTCACGATCGCCGTGAGCGCGATCGAGAACCAGGTGAACAGCGGGCCGTAGACGGAGGGTGTGTCGCGCCACCCCGGCCACGTCACGTCGAACATCCCGTTGAGGTGGAAGTCCGCGGGGGTGGCGGAGTAGGGGCTAGCCCCGTAGCTGTTGAAGATGCGCCCGTAGAAGGCGTAGCTGTACACGTCGCGCGAGAACAGCAGCGGCAGCGTTAGCACGGCGAGGTTCGCGATCACGGCGAGGAGCACCGCGGTGCGCATCGGGAGCCGGCCCTGCCACGCCTCGCGGAGGATCATCAGGAACCCGGCGGCGGCCGTGATGAGCGCGGCCGTGCCGATGAACACGAGGCCGAACTGACCGAGGTGCCGCAGGAAGAGCAGGTCGGACACCCATCGGAACGGACCGCCCGGCTCCTGGCCCTGGAGCAGCACCGCGGGGTAAGGAGAGCCCGGCGTCGCGGCCACGAGCCCGACGCAGACCATGCCGATGGCGAACACCCAGATGGCGCGTCGAGACGACGTGGAGAGCGGCAGGGGCCGCGCGGAAGCTGCCTGCATGCGAAGGGGAATCTACCGTAGTGCCCGGACCTCGCGGGAGGGGGTTCGCCGTCCCGCACCGCCGCCGCCACGGAACCTCCACAACTCGGTCCCCTGCGGACAACGCCGCTGGTAGCGTCCGGTGTCGTGGGGTACCTGGAGCTCAACGACGTCGCCTACGCCCTGCCCGGGGGCTGGACCCTGTTCGAGGGGGTCGCCTTCCGGGTGCCCGACGGCGCGCACTCGGCGCTCATCGGCGCGAACGGCATCGGCAAGACGACCCTGCTGCGGCTCATCGCGGGCGAGCTCGCGCCGGCCGCGGGATCGGTCCGCGCGGACGGACGGGTCGGCCTGATGCGGCAGTTCATCGGGTCCGACGCCGCGCCCACCACCGTGCGGGGGTTCCTGCTCGCCTACGCGGAGACCCCGGTCCGCCAGGCGGCCGCACGCGTGGCGACGGCGGAGGCCGCGATGGCGGCCGATCCGAGCGAGCGCGCGCAGGTCGCCTACGCCGACGCGCTCGCGCGGTGGGGCGAGGCCGGCGGGTACGAGGCGGAGGTGCGCTGGGACAAGGCGGCGCACCTGGCCTTCGGTGGCGGCTACCCCGAGAGCGCCGACCGGCTCATCGAGACGCTGTCGGGCGGCGAGCGTAAACGGCTCGCGCTCGAGGCCGTGCTCGGCGGCCCGTTCGACGTCATCCTGCTCGACGAGCCCGACAACACGCTCGACATCGCGGGCAAGGAGTGGCTGGAGACGACGATCGCGGCCGACCCGCGCACGATCTTGTTCATCTCGCACGACCGCACGGTCCTGGAGCGGGCGTCGACCCAGACGGTGACGCTGGAGGGACGTGCCACGTGGACGCACGTCGGCTCGTTCGCGGGCTACGCGCAGGCGCGGGAGGACCGTCTCGACCGCCTCGACGAGGTGCACCGCCGCTACGACGAGGAGCACAAGCGGCTCACCACGATGGTGAAGGAGATGAAGCGCAAGGCCGCGTACAACGACGGGTGGGCCTCGAAGGCGCGCAACGCCGAACATCGGCTCGACCGGTTCGAGCGCGCGCCGCCGCCGGAGAAGGCGGCCGTGCAGGACGTGCAGATGCGGATCGACGGCGGGCGGACCGGCAAGGTGGCGTTCCGCGCGACGGGGCTCGCCATCGCGGGGATCGTGTCGCCGTTCGACGCGGAGTTCCGGTTCGGCGAACGGATCGGCGTGATCGGACCCAACGGCACCGGCAAGAGCCATTTCCTCCGGCTCCTCGCCGGCGAGGACATCCCGGTCGAGGGCACGTGGATGCTCGGCGCGCGGGTCGACCCGTCGCTGTTCGCCCAGCTGCACGAACGGCCCGACATCGGCGACCAGCCGCTCCTGCAGGTGCTCCTGAAGAAGGGGCTCGACCGGACGAAGGCGATGTCGGCGCTGCGTCGCTACGAGCTCGACCACGTCAGCGGGAACCCGTTCGAGCTGCTCTCGGGCGGGCAGCAGGCCCGGATGCAGATCCTGCTGATGGAGATCGAGTCGCCGACGATGCTGCTGCTCGACGAGCCGACGGACAACCTCGACGTGGCGTCGGCAGACGCGCTCGAGGAGGCGCTCACGTCCTACGAGGGGACCGTGGTCGCCGCGACCCACGATCGCTGGTTCATGCACCTGATGGACCGGTTCCTGTCGTTCGAGGACGGCGGGACGGTGCGCGAGCTGCTCGCGTCGCCGTACGACCTGGCGGTGCGGTGACCCCCGCGGTCCGCCTCGCGGCCGCCGAGGTCCGGATCGGCGGCCGGACGGTGCTAGGCCCGATCGACCTGACGATCGGGGCCGGCGAGCGCTGGGCGCTCCTGGGTCCGAACGGGTGCGGCAAGACGACCCTGCTCTCGCTCGCGGGCGCGTGGCGCCAGCCCTCCGCCGGGACCGTCGAGGTGCTCGGTGAACGCCTGGGCCGCACCGACGTGCGCCGGCTCCGTCGCAGGATCGGCCACGTGAGCCACCTCCTCGGCGACCGGATCCGCCCCTCGATCACGGCGGGGGACCTGGTGCTCGCGGGGAGGGCCGCCGCGCTCGAGACGTGGTGGCAGGACCTGGACGAGGGCGATCGCGCGGCGGCCCGGGCGGCCCTGGAACGGGTGGGGTGCGCGACCCTCGCGGACCGTGCGGTCGGCACCCTCTCGATGGGGGAGCGCGCCCGGGTGCTGATCGCGCGGGCGATGGCGGGGGACCCCGACCTGCTGTTGTTCGACGAGCCCGCCGCCGGGCTCGACCTGCCGGCTCGCGAGGCCCTGCTGCGCGCGATGGTCGACGCCGCGGCGCCGACCGAGGTGCTCGCGACGCACCACCTCGAGGAGCTGCCGCCGACCACCACCCACGCGGCGTTGCTGCGCGAGGGACATCTCGTCGTCGCGGGTCCCGTGACCGACGTGCTCACGGCGGCGTCGCTGTCGGCGTGCTTCGGGTTCGACGTCCGGGTGGACCGCCGCGACGGCCGCTGGTCGGCCCGCGGCGCCTAGAGGCCGTACGCCTCGCGCTCGCGGTCGGCGCGCTTCTTCGGTTCCATCCCCCTGCCGATGAACCGGATGCCGACCGCCGTCAGGGTGACCAGGGTCGTGACGAGCAGGACGACGGCGATGATGATCCCCGCCACGTTCGGATCGTCGTCGGCGCCGCCCATGACCATCTTGAACACGGCGTACCCGGTGATCCCCATCCACGACAGCAGGATGATCACGCCGCCGACCATGGCGGCGAACACGACGAGCACCCCGGCGATGGCGACGGCGAGACCCCGGTTCTCGTGCATCACGCGATCGTACCCGAGGCGGCTGGGATGATGGGCCGCATGGCCGAGCGCCCGACCCCCGCGCGGACGGACCGCCTCGGCGTCGCGGCGGTGGTGGTGGCCACCTGCGTGTGGGCCACGGGCACCGTCATCGTCAAGGGGAGCTCGCTCGACGGCGTCACCTTCGCGATGTACCGGCTGTGGGCGGGCGCGTGCATCTCGGGACTCGCCCTGCTGGTCGCGCGCCGCCGGCTGACCTGGGCCACGTTCCGGGCGTGCGCGCCCGGCGGCGCCCTGTTCGCCCTCGACATCACGCTCCACTTCACGTCGGTGAAGCTGACGAACGTGGCGAACGTCGCGGTGATCGGCGCGCTCGCCCCGGTCGTGATCGCGCTGCTGTCGGCACGGCTCTTGCACGAACGCGTCGCGCGCCGCGACGCGTTCCTCGCCGGGCTGGCGTTCCTCGGCGTCGTGACGGTCGCCGTCGGGTCCTACGGGGAGCCCTCGTGGAGCGGGCTGGGCGACCTGCTCGCGTTCTGCAACATCTTCAGCTGGACCGCGTACTGGTTCTTCTCGCGACGCGCGCGCCGCGACACGGGGCCCATCGAGTACTTCGCCTGCGTGATGCTCGCCGGCGCGCTCGTCATGACCCCCGCCGCGATCGCGCTCGAGGGCGTGCCGGCGTGGCCGACCTCCTCCGAGTGGGCCTCGGTCTGGGCGGTCGCCCTGTTCCCCGGGTTCATCGGGCACTCGCTCGTGATCTGGTCGCACAACCACGTCGAGTCGTGGCGCGCCGCGCTCATCACCCAGGCGACCCCCGTGATCTCGACCATCCTCGCGTGGGTGTTCCTCGACGAGGTCGTGACGCCGATCGTGGCGGTGGGTGGCGCCGTCGTGGTCGGCTGCACGGCCGCGGTGATCGTCCACGCGGCGCGCCGGGAGGCCATCGAGGTCGAGGTGCCCACCCTCGACGAGGCGGTGGAGTCGCCCGGTTAACGCTCGGCCGGGCGCTTCGCGTCGGCCACGATGAGGATCGCGCCGCCGGCGAGCAGCGCCACCCCGACGAGCGCGAGCACCACCCCCATGGGCCCCACGACCGGCACCGCGATCCGGAGGTCCCCGACCACGTCGATGCCGGCCGCGCCCTCGGCGTCCATGATCGCGAGCGCCCATGACCCGGGCGCCACCGTCCACGAGATCGTCGCCTGCGTGCCGTCGTCGGCGGCGACCCAGTCCGCGACGTCCGCGGGTGGCGGCGGGTCGGCCGTCCCGTCGACCGGGTCGAGATCGACCGCGCCGGGATCGATCCGCACGATGCGGGCCACGGCCACCCCGTCGAGGGCGGCGGCGACCTGGTCGGCGGGGGCGATGCCCACGAAGACGGGCCGCTCCGCGGCGACGGTGACGTCGAGGTGGACGTCGTCGAAAGGGAGGGCGCCGACCGAGAGGGCGTCGAACACGATCGCGTGGCCCGACGTCGCCATCCGGCCGCGCGCCTCGTACACGCCGTCGACGCCGACCGTCGTGAGGAGCGCCGCGCCGGCGATCGTGGCGGCAAGCCCCAGCAGCGCCATCGCGATCCCGAGCACGAGCCGCCACCGCCTGCGCACGGGCGCATCCTCGCACGGGGCCGGTGCTACGGTGCCGGGGCGCCGTGAAGCCCGACGATCGAATCCGTCCGACGACCTCCCGCGGAGCCATGGCCCTCGCGGCCGCGGCCGCCGGGCTGTTCGTCATGGCGGTGATGGCCGCCGCGCCGGGCTCGCCCTACCAGCCGCTCCTCACCGAGCGGGGGCTGCCGAGCGGCCCGCTGCACGCGCTCGCCGTCGCGATCGGGCTGGGCGAGATCCACGGGAACGTGCTCGTCGTCGTGAGCGTCGCGATCACGGTGCTCGCGATCGGCGGGTTCCTCCTCCTGCTCCGCGCCGCGTACCGGGGCGAGGTGTCGCTCGCGGCCGTCGCGGCGCTCGTCGTCGGCGCCTACGTCGCGCTCCTCTTCCTGCCGTTGCTCTTCTCGCGCGACGTGTACTCGTACGCGTTCTACGGCCGGATCGCCGGCATCTACGGGAGCAACCCGTACCTGCAGACGCCGCTCGACCACGCCGGCGACCCGTTGTGGCGCTTCGTGGGGCCGATGTGGGTGGACACGCCCGCGGTCTACGGGCCCGCGTGGACTTCCCTGTCGTCGCTGGCGTCGCGGTTCCTGCCGCACCCCGTCGACCACGTCGAGGCGTACCGCTACCTCGCGATCGCCGCGGGGCTCGCGACGTGCGCGGCCATCGTGTGGGTCGTGCGTCGTCAGTGGCCCGAGCGCACGGCGTTCGCGCTCGTCGCGTTCGGCGCGAACCCGGTCGTCTTGTTCCACTCGGTGGCGAGCGGGCACAACGACCTGCTCGTCGCGCTCGCGATCATCGTGGCCCTCGGGCTCACGCTGCGGGGGAAGGTCCCGTGGGCGGTGGCGGTCCTCACGCTCGGCACCCTGGTGAAGGCGACCGCGGCGCTGCCGCTGCTCGTGCTCCTCGTGTGGGTGGCCGCGTCCAAGCCGAAGGGGGAGCGGCTGCGCGCGGTGCTGCCGCTGGGGGCGATCGTGGCGGTGCTGGCCGCGATCTTCGCCGTGCCGTACCTGCAGCTCCGCGACCCGTCGCTCGGCATGCTCGAGCTCGCCGGGCACGAGGGATGGCTGGCGCCGTCGATGGCGTTCAGCCGCGTGCTCGACTTCGTGTCGGGCGACAGGCTGGGGGTCATCCCGCGGTTCCTGTTCGCCGCGACCCTGCTCGTCTGCCTCACCGTGCTCGTGCGCGAGGTGTGGCGCCGCGGCGGCCGCATCGACGGCGGCGAGCTGGCCGCCACGTGGGGCTGGGCGTTGCTCCTGCTCATGCTGCTCGGGCCCGTGCTCCTGCCGTGGTACGTCACCTGGTCGCTGCCGCTCGTCTGGGCACTGCCCCGGATGGCGCGGACCACCGTGCTCGCCACGAGCGTCCTGCTGGCGGCGACGCTCTGGTCGGCCGAGCCGCTGCGGTTCCCCGGCGCGTTCGAGGTGGACACGTTGATCGGGCGCTGGGTGGTGACGCCGATCGTGCTCGTGCTGCTGATCAGGTCGATCCTCGACCTGCGCTCACGGGTCCGGATCGGGCTGCCGTTCGACGAGGAGATCCTCCCCGCCGCCCCGGCGGCGGGCGCGGCCGAGCAGCCAGAGCGCGTACCCGCCGCCGCCCGCGAGGGCTGACGCGAGCGTCGCGACGCCCTCGGTCCCGAGCCCCGCCCCGAGCCGCTCGAGCGCGAGCCCGGTCAGGCCGAGCGTGGCCACGCCGAACGCCGGCGCGGTCGCGAGGGCGCCGGGCCCGTCCCCGATCGACCACAGCGCCCAGCCGGCGCCCACGACCGTGAGCAGCAGCAGCACGCGGACCGCCGCGCCCGCGATGTCGCCCGGACCCGACGCCGCGAGCTCCTCGCCCGCCGCCGGCAACGGGCGCGCCGGACCGAGCGTGGCGGCGAGCCCCGGATCCCACCGCGTGAGCCCGGGCAGCTCCAAGGCGCCGGGGCGGGTGTCGAACTCCCGCACCACGAACACGACCGGGTCCGGGTCGCCGGGGATCGTCGCCACCGTGTCGGCCGCCGCCAGGTCGTAGAGCGGCTCGCCCACCTGCGTCACCTCGCCGGCGAGGACGTCCTCGGCGCGACCGAGCGCGATCCACACGTCCCCGACGCGGTCCGGCGGGACGCTCGCGCGCGCCACGTTCCGCGCGTGCGATGCGAGGAACAGCGCCGGCGTCTCCGGGTCGTCGACGACGAACACGAGGGGCGTGCCGGGCGGGGTGGTCGCGGCGATCCGGCCCGCGAGCGTTGTCGTCCGCAGCTCGTCGGGGGAGATGAACGACCGCGCCGCCTCCCAGCCCCGGACGGTCGGCGCGGCCGTGAGGATCACCAGCACGATCCCGATCGGCCACGCGAGCCACCAGCGGCCCAGCCGTTCGGCGAGCCAGGCCAGGCCGAGGCTCGCGAGCAGCGGGATGCAGAACGCGAACGTGAGGACGCGGTCGGGCGGGAACCATCCGGTGAGGACGCCGGCCGCGACGGCGACGAGCGTTAACGCGAGCCAGGAGACCAGGAAGCGCCGCGGGAACCCGCGGCCGCGCAGGGCGCCCGCCACGCTGAGCAGGGTGTTCATGATCGGCGCGTAGCGCGGCCAGCTCATCCGGAACCGATCGACGAACGTCGCGCGCAGGGCGTCCCACGCGCCGATGCGACGCAGCAGCGCGTCCTTCGACGTGTCGCCGGGGATGGGCGCCGGTCCCGCCGAGGCCGACCACATGCCGAGCACGGCGGCGCCCACGCCGGCGCCCAGCGCGGCCATGACCCGGGTCGCATCGCCGGTCGGCGTCGCGAGGCGCCGCTCGCGCAGCGCCGCCCAGCCCGCAGTGAGCAGCAGGACGACCGCGCCCACGATCAGGAACTGCGGGTGCATCAGCCCCCCGCCCGCGAGCAGGATCGCGGCCCCGATCGTCCCGCGCCGGGAGCGCCGCGCGAGCGCCACCGCCGCCGCGATGAAGGGCGCCGCCAGCGCCAGGTTCGCGGCGTACCCGTCGCCCAGATGGGTGGCCCACACGCCGGCGAGGAGCCCGCCCGCCACCCAGGCACCGCGCGGGATCGCGCCGCCGCGGCGACCCCGGACGAGCGCGGCGCCCGCCGTGCCCACGGCGGGCCCCACCGCGTACATCACGCCGGCGAGCGCCGGGACCAGGCTGATGCGCAGCGCGCCGGCGACCGTGGGCAGGAGCGCGACGATCCCGGGGCGTTCGCCGACCGCCGCGAGGCGGCCGTCGGTCGCCACCCGCGACCACCACAGGTACACGGGGACGTCCGGACCGACGGGGAACACGTGGCCGTCGCGGAGCGTCGGCCACAGGAACAAGGCGAGCAGCGCGAGGGCGACGCCGGCGACGAGTCCGACGTCGATCGCGGCCCGGCGCCGGCGCTCGGCCGTCCCGTCCCGCGTCGCTCCCACCGCCGCCATCGCGCGCGACGGTACAGACCGCCCGCGGGCCTCGCACGGCCGACCTTCCACCGGCCGCTGTTAGCATCGCCCCCATGCTCGACCCCGACCTGCTCGCCGACGTCCTGCGGACGGCGCGGCGCAAGGGCGGCGACGTGGCCGAGGTCTTCGTCGAAGAACGGTCCTCCACGTCGGTGCGGCTGGACGACGGGAAGGTCGAGGAGCTCACCACCGGGCTGGACCGTGGCGCCGGCGTGCGGGTGACGCAGGGCACCTCGTACGGGTACGCGTTCTCGAACCGGCTCGACCCGGCCTCGCTGCACGAGGCGGCCGAGGCCGCCAGCGCGGCGCTCCGCGGCGAGGCGGCCGCACCCGTCGTGGACCTGACCGACCGCGCGGGTGCGGGCCGCAACCGCGCCGAGCGGCCGGCCGGCGACGTCCCGGCGGCCACGAAGGTCGGCTGGCTCCGCGAGGTGGACGACGCCGCCCGGGGCGTCTCGCCCGAGGTGATCCAGGTCGTCGGCATCTATTTCGACTCCCTGCAGCGGCGCCAGATCGCCGCGAGCGACGGCCGGCACGTCCGCGAGGACCGCCCCCGGATCCGGGTCGTGGCGCAGGTCGTCGGCAAGCGCGACGACGTGATCCAGACGGGGTGGCACGGGCCCGCCGCGTGCGCCGGCGTGGAGTTCCTCGACGCGAACCCGCCAGCCGAGACGGGGCGCCGGGCGGCCGAGCGCGCCGTCACGATGCTGGACTCCATCCCCGCGCCCGCGGGCGAGATGGCCGTCGTCGTGGCGAACGGCTGCGGCGGCGTCCTCTTCCACGAGGCCGTGGGCCACCCGCTCGAGGCCGACGCGGTCGACAAGGAGGCGTCCGTCTACCGCGGGCTCGTCGGGCAGCGATGCGCGAGCGAGCTCATCAACGGCGTCGACGACGCCACCATCGCGAACGGGTGGGGGTCCTATGACTTCGACGACGAGGGCGAGCCGGCGCGGCGCACGGTGCTGTTCGTCGACGGCGTGCTGCAGGGGTTCCTCCAGGACCGGATGCGCGCGGCGAAGATGGGCGTGGAGCCCACCGGCAACGGGCGCCGCGAGTCCTACGCGTTCCCCCCCGTCGTGCGGATGACGAACACGAACATCCTGCCCGGCGACACGGCGCCGGCCGATGTGATCGGCACGACCGACCGGGGCATCTACGTCACGGGGCTGTCCGGCGGCCAGGTGAACCCCGCGACCGGCGATTTCGTCTTCGGCGTGTCCGAAGGGTTCCTCATCGAGGGGGGCGTGATCGGCACGCCGGTCCGCGGGGCGAACCTCATCGGCCGCGCGATCGACGTGATGAGCTCGGTCGACGCGGTCGGCACGGATTTCGAGACCTGGGAGGGCGTCTGCGGCAAAGACGGCCAGGGCGCGCCCGTCGGCAGCGGCGCCCCGACCCTGCGTATCGCGAAGATCACCGTCGGGGGCACCGGTGCCTGACCTCCGGGACCTCGCCCGCGCCGGGGTCGACGCCGCGCGGCCAGGGGAGCAGGTCGAGGCGTACGCCGAGGAGTCGCGGCGGACCGAGGTCTCGGCCCTCCGCGGCGAGGTCGAAGGCATGCAGTTCGCCGAGTCCCGTGGGGTCGGCGTGCGGGTGATCGCCGACGGACGTTCGGGCTACGCGTGGGCCGCGGACCCGGCCGAGGACGAGGTCCGCGACGCGGTCGGCCGCGCCCGGGAGAACGCCGCGCTCGCCGAACCCGACGAGTTCAACGGCCTCCCCGAGGCGGAGCCGTTCACGCCGATGCCCGAGCTGTTCCGCGAGGCGAGCGCCGCGATCGCGACCGACGAGAAGGTGCGCCGGGCGCTCGCCCTCGAGGCGTTCACGGTGTCGCGGGACCCCCGCGTGACCAAGGTGGATCTGGCGCAGATCGGCGACGCGGCCGGCCGCGCCGCGATCGTGTCCACGGAGGGGGTCGACGCCGAATACGCGCGCACCGACGCCTGGGTCGTCGCCGTGACGCTCGCCGTCGAGGGCGACGAGACGCAGACGGGGTTCTCCTTCCAGGTGGCGCGCGGGCTGGACGAGCTCGACCCCGAAGCCATCGGCAGCGAGGCCGTCGCGCGGGCCGTCGCGATGATCGGCGCGGAGAAGCCCGCGACCGCGAAGGTCCCGATCATCCTCGATCCGTTCGCGGCGAGCGACTTCCTGGGCGTCCTGGCGGGCGCCCTCGACGCCGACAACGTCCTGAAGGGCCGGTCGCTGTTCGCCGACCTCGCCGGCCAGCAGGTCGGCGCCGAGGCGTTCACGCTCGTGGACGACGGCACGATCCTCGAGGGCCCGGCCGCCTGCCCGTTCGATGGCGAGGGCATGCCGAGCGGCCGGACCGAGCTGTTCTCGGCGGGGACCCTCAACGGGTTCCTGCACTCCACCTACACGGCGCGTCGCGCGGGCGACGGCCAGCGCTCGACGGGCAACGCGAAGCGCGGCGGGTACAAGAGCGCGCCGGGCGTCGGCACGTCGAACTTCGCGGTCGAGCTGGGGGACACGCCGATCGAGGCGCTGTACGCGATGGCGGAGGGCGGCGTGCTCATCAACGACGTGAGCGGCGTGCACTCGGGCGCGAACCCGATCAGCGGGGAGTTCAGCGTGGGCGCCACGGGCCTCCGGATCACCGGCGGCGCCCCGGACGAGCCGCTGCGCGAGATGACGATCGCGTCGACGATCCCCGAGATGCTGCGGGGGATCCGCGCGGTCGGCGACGACCTGCGCTGGTTCACCGGCGTCGGGACGCCGTCGATCCTCATCGGTGAGATGACCCTCGCCGGGGTCTAGGTGCGCGACGCCCCCGAGGGCGTCCGGATCGTCCGGGCGGGCGCCGAGCGGGTCCCCGACCTCGAGCCGCTGGCGCGCGCGCTGCACCGCCACCACGTGCTCGTCGACCCGGCGATCCCCGGGGTCCCGCCACGCGACGCAGGCGGCTGGTGGCGGATCCGATCGGCCCGCTACCGCGACTGGCTCGCCGACCCGGCGACGATCCTGCTGCTGGCTGAGGAGGGCGGGTCGTCCGTCGGGTACGCGCTCGTGACCGTCCACGACGAGGACGACTCGCACCGGACGCGGGAGCGCTTCGCCGAGCTCCAGTCCCTCGCGGTCCTCGAGGACCGTCGGGGCGAGGGCATCGGGTCGGCGCTCCTGCACCAGGTCTACCGGGAGGTCCGCGCGGCCGGGATGGCCGAGATGGTCATCGGCGTCCTGGCCACGAACGAGCCGGCGATGCGCCTGTACGAGCGCGAGGGGTTCCGGCCCTGGGTCGTCCTCACGATGGGGACGGTGCCGGATCCGGACGCACCGGTCTGACCGATGCTCAGATCGTGGCGGAGCGCACGCCGGTCGCGATCAGCGCGAACGTGAGGGCGGCCACCGCCAGGCGGTACCACAGGAAGATCACGAACGAGTGCCCCTTGAGGTACCGCAGCAGGAACGCGATGACCACGAAGCCGCTCACGGCGCTCGCCACGAACCCCCAGAAGAACTCGACCTCGTACCCGTGGAAGCCGCCCTGGACCAGGTCGATCGACTTGTAGAGGCCCGCGCCGAGCACGACCGGGATCGACAGCAGGAACGAGAACCGCGCCGACGCCTCGCGGTCGAGCCCGATCAGGCGCGCGGCGGTCATCGTCACCCCGGACCGCGAGACCCCCGGCTGCAGGGCGAGCGACTGCGCGATGCCCAGGTAGAGACCCGTGCGCACGCCGATCGTCTCGAACGCGCGATCGCGCCGCATGACGCGGTCGACGAGCCACAGCACGACGCCGAACGCGACGAACATCACCGCGATCAGCCACGGCTGGCTGAGGTTCTCCTGGATGACCTCCTCGAGGGCGGCGCCCACGAGCACCGCCGGGATCGTGCCCACGGCGAGGGCCCAGGCGAGCCGCTCGTCGGTCGTCTCGATCCGGCGGGTCCGGAGCGACCGCCAGCCCGCCACGAGGTAGCGGGCGAGGTCGTGGCGGAAGTAGACGACGGCGCCGAGCAGCGTCCCCATGTGCAGGGCCACGTCGAACGTCTTGTTCAGCTCGGCGTCGCGCACGATGGGGATGTCGAGCATCCAGGGCACGAGGATCAGGTGGCCCGAGCTCGAGATCGGCGCGTATTCGCTCGCGCCCTGCGTGAGGCCCAGGAGGATGGCCTGCCAGATCGACACGGTCGTCCTTTCCACGGTCGCGGGGTCCGCCGATGGTAGCGGCCCCGACGACCGGCTAGGGGAGCGGGACGAACCCGCGCACGGCCACGGCGACGGTGGCCGTCGCGTCGGCCCGGGCGAGCCCGGCAGCCGTGACGGGGTCGGCGAGCAGCACCAGCTCCCCCGCGTCGCCGCCCGTGGCGGTCCCGGTGTCGGCGGCGAGGACCGCGAGGTCCTCGCCGACCGTCGCGGTGTACGGACGGGCCGTCAGGTAGGTCGCGTAGACGTCGATCCGATCGCCGGCGCCCACCCCGGCCGGGACCTGGTCCGGCTGGATGGGGATCGCCACCATGCCCGGCGGGACCGTCGCGGTCAGCGGCCCGCCCGTCATCGCCAAACGAGCGGACGTCACCGGCTCGCCCGCGCCGAACGGGGTGACCGTGATCTTCCCGATCACGAGCGCGGGGTCGCGCACCGCGGAGGCCGGGACGGCCGCCTCGGGCAGCGCCCGCACCACGACGTCGCCCTCGGCGAGCGTCACGCCGGACGCTAGATCGTGAGCGGCCGTCACCACGGCCACCATCGCGCCCGCGCCGCGGACCTGTCGCGCCTCGCCGGCGACGAGCACGAACGCCCCGGCCGCGCACCCTCCGGCGACGAGGAACGCCACCACGGACGATCCCGGGAGCTTCCGGCGCCACGCGACCATGCGCGCGACGCTACCGAGGTCGCCCGCCGGGCTTCGTGACCCGGGTCACGCGTCAGTCGACCGGGCGGAGGTGGTCCTTCTTGGTCGGGTCGAGGGGGATCGTGCGGATCCGGAACTCCTCGAGGCGGTCGCGCCCCACGATCAGCCCCACGGACTCGCGGACCCGTTCGCCGATCGGCTCGGGATCTTCCTCCGTCACGAAGGACAGCTCGACGCGGACGAGCTGACGCGCCACCTCAGCTGCTCCCCGACAGCGCGGTCGCGCAGGGGCAGTCGCGATCCGCCGGCACCAGGGGGATGGCCGCGAACAGCAGGTCACGCAGGGACACGATGTTCTCGCCGAACACCTTCAGCACCTCCTGATGCGAGACGGGGGCGATGTCGTCCACGCCCACGTCGTAGTCCGTGACGAGGGCGACGTTCGCGAAGCAGATCTCGACCTCGCGGGCCAGCGAGACCTCCGGGAACTGGGTCATCCCGATCACGTCCCCGCCCATCTGGGCGAACATCTTCGATTCCGCCCGGGTGGAGAACCGCGGGCCCTCGATCACGAGCATCGTGCCCCCGTCGCGGTGGTCGATCCCCAGTTCGGCGGCCGACGACACCAGCGTCGTCCGCAACGTGGGGCAATACGGGTCGGCGAACGAGACGTGGGTCGTCGTGGGACCGTCGTGGAACGTAGTCGTGCGGCCCTTCGTCTGGTCGATCGCCTGGTCGCTGATCACGAAGGTCCGGGGCGGGATGTCGCGGCGGAGCGACCCGGCCGCGCTCGGCCCGAACAGCCGCGTCACGCCGAGCTCCTTCATGCCCCACACGTTGGCCCGGTAGGGCACCTTGTGCGGCGGGAACTCGTGATCCCGGCCGTGCCGAGGCAGGAACGCGACCCGCCGCCCGGCCACGGTCCCGATCATGTAGGGCGCGCTCGGGGCGCCGAACGGCGTCTCGACGAGGACCTCCTCGGGGTCCTCGAGGAAGGCGTAGAACCCGGACCCGCCGAAGACGCCGATCTCGGCACGCGGCGTCACGAGGACCCGCCGTCCTTGGACGAGGACCCGCCGTCCTTGGACGAGGACCCGCTGTCCTTCGAGGACCCGTCCTCCTTCGACGAGGACCCGCCCTCCTTCGACGAGGACCCCGAGGAGGATGACGACGACGCTCCCGCGTCGGCCTTCTTCTCCTTCTTCGCGCCGTCGCCCTTCGTCTCGCCCGCCTCCTTCGCCTGCTTCCTTTGGTCGGTGGCGTAGAACCCCGACCCCTTGAAGGCGATCGCGGGGGGCGCGAAGACCTTGCGGAGCTCGCCGCCGCACTCCGGGCAGATCGTGAGCGGGTCATCGCTCATCTTCTGGACGATGTCGAAGACGTGGCCGCAGGCACGGCAGCGGTACTCGTAGGTGGGCATGACCGGGGCAGTCTACCGGCGGGCTCCCGAGCCCTCGAGCTAGACTCCGCGCCCGATGAGCGTGCGCACCGCCGTGATCCCGGCCGCGGGTCTGGGGACGAGGTTCCTCCCGGCGACGAAGGTGTTGCCGAAGGGCCTGCTGCCGGTCGTCGACACCCCCGCGATCCAGCTCGTGGTCGAGGAGGCGCTGGCCGCGGGGTGCGAGGACGTGATCCTCGTGATCGGCCCCGGGCAGGACGACCTGCTGCGCCACTTCGCGCCGGCACCCGAGCTCGAGGCCGAGCTGACGGCGCGCGGGAAGACGCGGGAGCTCGAGCTCGTGGGCGCCGCGACGGTCGAGGCGGTCCGTTCGGTCGTCCAGACCGAGGCGAGGGGTCTCGGCCACGCCGTCGCGCAGGCCGCGGG
>DASQKC010000017.1:0-14171 GCA_035630755.1 Actinomycetota bacterium
CCGCGATCTCGACCGACCCGCGCTCGACGAACGTCCGCGCGTCGAGGTCGCGGGGCGGCGCTACGTCGAAGGCCACGCTGTCGATCAACACGAGCCCCTCGGTGCCCAGGTCCCCCTCCGCCACGAGCTGCGCGACGGCGCCGCCGTGCCCGTGTCCGACGAGCGCGAACCGCGTGACCCCGCGCTCGGCGAGCGCCGCCCGCACGTCGGCCGCGTGGCCCACCGGGTCCGTCCCGGCGAGCGTCGGCGTCAGCACCCGGAACCGGGTCGCGAGCAGCGGCGCCAGCCGCCGCCAGGTGTGGACCCCGCCGGGCCACCCGTGCAGCAGGACGACCGCGTCGGCGTCGGGCGGGCCCTCCTCGGTCACGATCACGTCCGACGCCTCGCGATCGCATCCGTCACGGCGAGCGCCCGGACGGTGGCCGCGACGTCGTGGACGCGCACCGCGTCGGCGCCGTGCGCCGCGCCCCAGATCGCCGCCGCCACCGACCCCTCCACGCGGTCGGCCGGATCCTCGATCCCGGTGATCGTGCCGATGAAGCGCTTCCGGCTGACGCCCAGCACGAGCGCCGCGTCCAGATCGGTGAACCCGTCAAGACGCCGCAGCAGCTCGAGGTTGTGCCCGAGGTCCTTGCCGAACCCGATGCCCGGGTCGATGGCGAGCTGCTCGGCGCTGAGCCCGGCGAACAGCGCCGCCTCGACCCGCTCGCGCAGGAACTCGTGCACCTCGCCCACGACGTCGTCGTAGCGAGGGTCGTCCTGCATCGTCCGTGGGTCACCCCGCATGTGCATCAGCACCATCCCCGCGTGTGCCTCGCGCACGATCGGGAACATCGCCGGGTCCGCGCCGGCCGACACGTCGTTCACGGCGTGCGCGCCGCCACCGAGCGCCGCCTGCGCGACCTCGGACCGCCGGGTGTCGACGCTGATCGCGACCTCCGGCCGCGCCGCCCGCACGCCCTCGACCACGGGGACGACCCGCTCGATCTCGTCGTCGACGGACACCGGCGCCGCCCCGGGGCGTGTCGATTCCCCTCCGACGTCGACGAGGTCCGCACCCTCGTCGGAAAGGCGCGCCGCGTGCGCCACCGCCGCCTCGCGATCGGCGAACAGCCCGCCGTCGCTGAACGAATCCGGGGTGACGTTCACCACGCCCATGACGAGCGTGCGCTCGCCGAGCCCGAACGCCACGTCGCGACATCGCCAGGTCCGACCGGTCACCCGGCCATCGTAGCCGCGGTCGGCGTTCGTTCAGCCGGCGAGCGCCGGGCCCCACGAGGGGTGGGCCTCGTCGACCTCGGGGGTGTCGGTCAGCTGCGTGACCTGTCCGTCCAGGTCGGTCACGAACAGGTCCCAGTCGCCACCATCACGGACGGCGAACACGATGGCGTCGCCCGAGGGGGACCACGACGGGGAGGCGACCTCGCCGACGTCGTCGACGAGGGTGGTCGCGGGGCCCGACCCATCGCACGGCACGAGGCGCACCTGGCCGTCGGTCACGTACGCGATGCGCTCGCCATCGGGGGACCAGTCCGGGTCCCACGCGCCGAGTGGCTCGTCGGTCAGCCGCCCGACAGGGCCGCCTTCCTCGGTGGACACGATCCAGACCTGCGCCGGATCGGCGTCGGGAGCGGCCGGTCGATCGCGACGCTGACCGCGATGGCGGGGTCGACCGGCGACCACGTCGGCTCGCCTGCCGAGACGAAGCCCGGCCCGAACCGCGCGTCCTCGGCCTCCACGACGTGCACGAGTGAACGCACCGCGGCGCGCTTCGTCGGAGCGAACGCGAGACCGAGCCACACGCCATCGTCGACCGCGTCGAACGCGATCCGCCTCCCGTGTGGAGACCACGACGGTGAGCCGACCTCCACGAACTGGGTTGCCCTGATGAAGTTCGGCCCGGGAGGCACGCGGAGCGTGCCTCCTCCCGAGGGCACCAGGACGACGGCGGATGACACGTCGGTACGTTCACGCAAGATCGTCCCTGCCGTGACCCAACCGCCATCCGGAGAGATCTCGGGCTCGGTGAGCCAGATCTGCCCGACCATCCCGGTCGGGACCACCCACTTGACGCCTGACGATCCCATCACCGCGACCGTGACGTCGTCGGAGGCGGTCGCGGTGAAGACGATCGTCCCCTCGTCGATCGGCGAGGCAGGGACCGCTTCTGGCCGGAACGCGCGTGCGACGAGGTACCCAGCCACGAGGAGCACGACGAGCGCCACCGCGATCGCGCCGATCCGTCGCGACGGCGGCGTCGGGAACGTCATCGGCGGCTGCGGTCCACGCCGCTCCACCCGGTCCCACACGTCCGGGACGGCGACGCCGTCGAGCCACGAGAACCGGTCGCGGAGCTCAGCCATGGTCATCTCCCAGCTGTGCACGGAGACGTCGGCGGGCCTGGCTCAGGTGCACACGTGCGGCGGCAGCCGACATCCCGAGCCGGGCGCCGATCTCGCGCGGCGGCAGGTCGGCGGAGAGCGACAACACGGCGACGGCCCGCTGGTTGAGGCTCAACGACCGCAGCGCCCGCAGCAGGTCGACCGCCGGCTCGGGCATGTCGTAGGACCGCTCCACCACCGCGTCGGTGGTCCTCGACCGCCGTTGCAACTCCCCCGCGGCGATCCGGAACGACGCGCGCCAGATCCACGCCGCGTGGTCGTGGACGGCCGGGCAATCGGCCGAGCGCCTGCGCGAACGCCTCGCTCATCGCATCGCTCGCGATCTCGGGGTCGCCCGTGTAGCCGAGCAGCGAGCGCCACAACCGGGCGCCGTCCTGCTCCCAGACGGCTCGCACGGCATCGGCGGGGGGTCGCTCCACGGCTGCATCCTGCACCACACCCCTCCAGGGACCGTGGGGACCCCGAACGTGAAGGCCGCGGCCCACCGTGCCAGGATGGGCGCGTGGCCCCGCCCGACGACCACCCTGCGCCGACGACGCCATCGAGGAGCAGCTGGACGTACGCGCGCGGCGGACTGCCGTTCGATCGGGTGGCGTTCTTCACCGACGCGGTCTTCGCGATCGCGATGACCTTGCTGGTCGTCTCGCTGGAGGCCCCGGCGCTCGACGTGGCGACACAGGACGACCCGGCGTCGATGGTCGACGCGCTCCGCGACTACGGTCCCCAGATCTTCAGCTTCTTCGTGGCGTTCCTGCTGCTCGGCCGGTACTGGATGGCCCATCACGCCTTCGTCGCCACGCTGGGCCGGATCGACCGCCGCTTCATCGCGCTCAACCTGGCGTACCTCGCGTTCGTCGCGTTCCTCCCGTTCCCGACCCTGCTGATCGGCCGCTACGAGGCGAACCCCATCAGCGTCGTGCTGTTCGCGATCACCCTCGCCGTGATCAGCGGGATGGAGGCGGTGACGTTCCGCCACGCCCACCGGGCCGGGCTGCTCACGCGCCCCGTGTCGGAGGCGACCTACCGCTACGGCATGGTCCAGTCGCTGACGCCGGTCGCGCTGTTCGTCGTGTCGATCCCGATCGCCTTCTGGAGCCCCACCGCCGCGCTGCTCACGTGGCTGCTGACCGTCCCGCTGGGGATCTGGACCGATCGTCGGTTCGCCGAGGGGGCGGCGGGATGGCAGGAGGCAGCGGCGCCGCCACCGACGGACCCGCCCTAGCGCATCCCGATGTGGTGCATCGCCTCCTGGCGCGTCCGTGCGTCGGAGCGGAAGAGCCCGCGGACGGCCGACGTCACCGTCACGGCGCCGGGCTTCTTCACGCCGCGCATCGTCATGCACAGGTGCTCGGCCTCGATCACGACGAACACGCCGCGCGGCGACAGCGCCTGTTCGATCGTCTCGGCGATCTGCGTCGTGAGGCGTTCCTGCACCTGCAGGCGCTTCGACAAGACGTCGACGACGCGCGCCACCTTCGACAGCCCGGTGATCTGGCCCGACCGGTTCGGCACGTACGCGACGTGCGCCTTGCCGTTGAACGGGATCATGTGGTGCTCGCACAGCGAGGACAGCGGGATGTCGCGCACCATGATCATCTCGTCGAAGTCCGCGCCGTCCACGACCGTCACGAGCGGCGTCGGATCCGCGCCGATCCCACCGAGGATCTCCTCGTACATGCGGGCGACGCGCGAGGGGGTCTCGCGGAGCCCACCACGTCCGGGATCCTCGCCGACCCCTTCCAGGATCAGCCGTACGCCATGCTCGATCTTCTCGCGGTCGACGGACATGGCCCGATGCTACCCGGCGTCCTCGACGGTCGGGGTGGGCGACGGGAGGCGGCAGCCGTCGGCGATGTCGAGGCCGTTGTCGCAGCGCGCGGTGATCGACAGGAACACGACGCCCACGAGGAGCAGGATGATGATCGCCGCCGTCACCTTGAAGATGATGCCGAGCAGGGCGAACTCGTCCGTGTCGGAGACCGGGCGCTCCGAGGAGGGCGGCGCCGGCTCCGCCGGCCGGTGCGCGGGGCGCGCGTGCGGTCCTCGGACGTTGGTGTTCCCCGTCGGCCCCGGCGCCGCGCGGGCGGCGCGTGGACCGCGCTGGGCGGCGCGGGCGAGGTCGTAGGCCCGGCGCCGCACGGGGTCGTGCAGGAGCTCGTACGCGGCGGTGACGTCGGCGAACGCCGCGGCGGCGGACGGATCCGGGTTGGTGTCGGGGTGCATCCGTCGTGCGATCGCCCGGTAGGCGCGGTGGATCTCCTCGTCCGAGGCGAGCACGGAGACCCCGAGCAAGCCGTACGCGTCGACCCTCCGCTCGGCCATCACGCCGGGACCAGGTCGTCGAGCAGATCCGGGAGCCCGGCCAGGCTCGGGAGCTCACCCGCCCGCGGCAGGCCCGAGGTCTCGCCCGTGCGGTTGATCCACACGCACGGCAGACCGAGCGCGGCGCACGGCTGGACGTCGTGGAACAGCGAGGCCGCCACGTGAACGTGGCCCCGGCGGTCCGCGCCGGTCCGCCGGAAGAAGGTCTCCCAGTGCGCGACCGCCGGCTTGTAGGACCCGATCTCGGAGGCCGTGACCCGCACATCCACCGGCACCCCGATCAGCGCGAGGGAGGCGTCGAGGTAGTCGGGATCGGTGTTCGAGAGGATCCCGAGTCGCCAGCCGCGCTCCCGCAGCTCGGGCATCACGGCGGGCACTTCGCCGAACGGTTGCCAGGTCGGCAGCGAGTCCGCGAGCGCCGCCGGATCATCGGGGACCGGCCAGCCCTCGGCCTCGGCGATGCCGGGCACGACGTCGGTCAGGACCTGCCGGTAGGTGCGCTGTCCGCCCGCCTGCAACCCGGGCTCGACCGCGTGGTAGCGAGCCAGGGCACGGTCGGCGTCGGGGAACATCGCGCCGAGCTGGGCGCGGACGCCGCCGTCCCAGTCGATCAGGGTGCCGTAGCAGTCGAACGTCGCCCAGCGATCCACGCGGCGAGTGTAGGAGGGTCAGCCGCCGTACGCGGAGGGCTTCAGGGTGCCGATGAACGGCAGGTTGCGGAACCGCTCCCCGAAGTCGAGCCCGTACCCCACGACGAACTCGTTCGGGATGTCGAACCCCACGTAACGGACGTCGAGCGGGACCTGCTGGATCCCCTCCTTGCGCAACAGCGCGGCGACCTCCAGGGAGGCGGGCTTGCGCGCCGCGAGGTTCTTCAGCAGGTACTTCAGCGTGAGGCCGGAGTCCACGATGTCCTCCACCACGAGGACGTCGCGGTCCTTCAGGTCGTGGTCCAGGTCCTTGAGGATGCGCACGACCCCCGAGGATTTCGTGGCCGCCCCGTAGGACGAGACCGCCATGAAGTCGAACTCGATCGGCAGCTTGATGTGGCGAGCGAGATCGGCCATGACCACGAACGCGCCCTTGAGGACCCCCACGAGCAGGATCGACCGCCCGTCGTAGTCGGCCGTGATCTTGGCGCCGATCTCGGCGAGCTTGTCCTGGATCTGGCCCTCGGTGATCAGGACCTTCTCGACGTCCTCGGCGTAGGCATCCATCGGAGGGGCGCGAGTCTACCCGCGCATCCGACGGGTCGGGGTCACGATGACGCGGGTCCGGTCGCGACGGGCGGTCGTCCCCCCGATGATGTCCGCGCGACGGCCCGGCCGCCCCCGCGCCAGGTCGATCACCCGCTCGATCCCGGCCTTGTCCCAGCCGACATCGGCCCGCTGGAAGCAGCGACGCACCACCCACGAGGCGAGCCCGGGCGTCATCGCGAGCAGCGGTCGGACCCGCACGTCGAACCCGTCCTCGGTCGCCACGAAGACGTCGTCGACGTGGTCCTTCGCGAGGTCGAACAGAGCGTGGGAGGCGTCGGCCTGCAGGTCGGCGGTCCGGGCGAACGTCTCGATGACCTGCCGGCCCGTCGCGTGTTCGATGGCGGGGATCACCTCGTGACGGACGGCGTTGCGCAACAGGTCGGTGTCGTCGTTCGTCGGATCGATCCGGGGTCTGAGGTGCAGCGACCGGCAGAACGCCTCGACCTCGTCGCGGGTCACGTCGAGCAGCGGGCGGACCATCGGCCCGTTCGTCCGCCCGATCCCGCCCATCCCGTCCGGTCCCCACCCACGGATGAGGCCGATGAGGACGGACTCCGCCTGATCGTTCATGGTGTGGCCGTCGGCCGCCCGCGTCGCGCCGATCTCCAGGAAGATCTCTCCCCCGGCGCGGATCCGTTCGTAGCGCGCCCACATCTCGGTGGACCCGCCGGGCGGGGCGTCGTCGAGAGGTCGGGCGACGTGACAGCCGAGCCCGTGTCGCGCGGCGAGGCGCCGCACGTACGCCGCATCGGCGTCCGACCCGGGCCGCAGACCATGGTCCATGTGGAACACGGAGAGCCGGAGCTTGAACAAGCGGCGGAGTCGGACGAGCGACTCGAGCAGGCAGACCGAGTCGGGGCCGCCGGACACCCAGACGAGCACGTGATCGCCCTCGGTGAACAGGTCGTGCTCGCGGACCGTGGCCGTGATCCGCGTCAGGACCCGCGCGACGGCCCGTGGCCGACGCGTCGCCGCCATGGTCGTCAGCCGCCCACCCGGGAGACCCACAGTCCCGGGTCGGCGACCTCCTCCCGCGTCGGCAGGTTCCCGGCGTTCGACCACACCTGGTTGAGCGCGTCCTGGCCGCCCCGTTCCACGACCAGGCGCACGAAGCGCTCCCCCGCGTCGTACTGCGCCACCTTCTGGTCGAAGGCGATCGCGCGCTGGAACGCCTTCTCGACGCCCTTCGTGGATCGGCGCTCGGCGAGCGCGCGGCGCAGGCGCGGCAGATCGGTGACCAGGTCCTTCGCGACCTCGTTCATCACGTAGCTCGCGTGACCCTCGAGCAGGGACATCATCGCCTGCGTCTTGGCGAAGATCTCCCGCTGCGGCGGGGTCAGCAGCAGGAGCACGCCACCGAGGCCCTCGACGGCGCCGCGGCCGTGCTGGAGCTCCTCGGCGGCGTCCTTCAGCTGGCCCATCAGCGCCCCGTTCTCGAGCGAGATCGACGCGAGGTACTCGTCGACGAGCCCGCCGAGGTAGCCGCGCAGCCACGGCGCCACCCCGAACTGGACGCGGTGCGTGACCTCGTGGATCGCGACCCACAGCCGGAAGTCGCGCGGTCGCAGGGCGAACCGTCGCTCGAAGTCCACGAGGTTCGGTCCCACGAAGTAGATGAGCCCGTCGTCGTCGGGCGGCAGGAACACGTCGTACTGCCCGAGCACGCGCCGCGCGACGTAACCGAGGATCGTGCCGATCTGGGCGCCCAGCGCCTTGCGCGAGAACGCCGAGCGATCGGGCTTGGCCTCGAGGAGCCGGGCGGCGAGCGGCTCCATGAGCCGCTGCAGCCCGATCGTGTTGCGCCGGACCCAGTCCCCGCGGCCCATGACCCACGCCCGCGCGGGCGGCCCGGTCACCGCCAACCTCGTGTACGCGGCGACGGCCCCCTCGGCCTCGGCCGTGAGCACCGCGAGCTCTTCGCGGAGCGCGTCGCGCTCGGGACCGACGATCCGGGGGCCGGGACCGTGGATCACGCGGGCGATGTCGACCGCCGTGGACCAGTCGGCGATGCGCTCGGCCGGGAACGCGAACGCCGGGTCGACCGCAGCGGGGTCCACGGTGAGGGCCTAGCCCTCGCCCTCGGCCTTCTTGCGGGCCGCGATCATCCCGGCGCGGCGGGCCTGGCCCTCGGCCACGCGGCGGTCGGTGCCGGCCGCGAGCAGCTCGGCGAGCTTCGCGTCGAAGACCTCCTGGTCCATCGTCACCTCGACGCGCTCGGCGGGCGCGGCGGGGGCAGGTGCCGCGGCAGGTGCCTCGGTCGGCGGCGCCTCTGCCGCCGGAGCTGCGGGCGCCTCGGCCGGCGGCGCGCCGGCCGCCGGAGCCGCGGCGGGCGGGGCCTCCGCAGGCGCGTCGGCGGCCGGCGCGGCTGCCGCGGCGGGGGCGGCGGTGGCCTGCGCTGAGACGGCGGCGACGGCGGAGGGCAGTTGGGGCGGCTGGACGACGATCGGGACCGCCTGCGACAGGTCGACCGTGCGTCGCGGCGGCTCGATACCGGGGGTCACGCGGTCGGCGTAGACGACCCTTGAGACCTCGTCCTCACGCTTGAACGACGGCGCGTACCGCATGTACATGACGGTCAGGAACAACACGAGCACCACGCCCATGATCGCGCTGAGCCACGCGAGCCACCAGATCCAGCCGCCGTCGTTGCGCTCGGCGACGAACGTGGGATCGACGGGCGTCTGGGCCAGAACGGTCGTCGCGCTGATGAGGGTGACCGCCACCGCGCCGGTGACGACACCGATCGTTCGACGAACCCTTCGCATCGTGGCGGATCCTCTCATCCGTCCGGTCGTGCGGCAACCGCGACCGAGAGCCGGAGGGGGGATTCGAACCCCCGACCTACCACTTACGAGGCGGTTGCTCTGCCCCTGAGCTACTCCGGCGGGCACGCGGTCCGAGGATACCAACGGGGGTGCCGCCGCCCGTCGACCCTGGCCGCCGCGGCGGCGAACCGCCATGATGCGCAGCATGGCGATCGATCCGACGCGCGTGGCGACCGGCGTGGTGCAGCGTGTGATGGTCGGGACCGACCGCTCCGAGACCGCGGAGCGGGCGGTCGGGTGGGCGGCGGCGTTCGCCGAGCGCTACGGCGCCGAGCTGCACATCGTCCAGATCGTGATCCCGGCCGCCCGCGCCGACACCGAGTTCGGCGCCGCCGACGCGACGAAGGCGCGAGCGGCGGCCGACGACCTGCAGACCTACGCCACGACGGTCGCGGGCGAACGCGGGCGCGCGCACGTGGTGATCGACGAAGACCCGGCGATGGCCATCGTGCAGGCCACCGAGGACCACGCCATCGACGTGCTCGTCGTGGGGAACGCCGGGATGGCGGGACGCAAGGAGTTCCTCCTCGGCAACGTCCCGAACCGCATCAGCCACAACGCGCGGTGCACGGTGATCATCGTGAACACGACCGACGGCGCGGCCACCGTGGCCCCCGCGCCGGGCGCCGCTGTGCGGATCAGATCCTCGCACGCCGAGATCGACACCGAGCCCCGGCTGATGGCGCGCGGCACGAAGATCGCCGCGGTGTTCGCGAAGCACGGGGTGAAGGAGCTGTTCGGGCGACCCGACGAGGAGGGCACCGCCAGCCGCGTCCGTCAGGCCAAGCGGGTACGCGCGGCGCTGGAGGAGCTCGGGCCGACGTTCTGCAAGCTCGGCCAGATCATGTCGACCCGCCCCGACCTGTTGCCCCCCGAGTTCATCGAGGAGCTGGCGACCCTGCAGGACCACGTCCCGCCGCTGACCGAGGAGGCGGTCGTCCGCGTGATGGAGCAGGAGCTCGGCGTGCCGTGGGAGGACGTGTTCGACCACGTGGATCCCCAGCCGCTCGCGGCCGGCACCATCGCCGAGGTCCACCGCGCGATGCTCGCGAACGGCGAGCGCGTGGTCGTGAAGGTGCAGCGTCCCGAGGCGAAGGAGCTCATCGAGCAGGACCTGGCGCTCCTCGAGCTCTTCGCCGAGAAGGTGAACGATCGCCCGGGGCTGCGCGCCGTCGTCGACATGCACGCGGTGTTCACGTACCTGTCCGATTCGCTGCACCGCGAGCTGGATTTCCGGCAGGAGGCGGCGAACATGGAGCGGATGCGCGAGGTGATCGCCCCCTACGCGCGCCTCGCGGTCCCCACGCTCCACCCGGACCTGTCCACGTCGCGGCTGCTGGTGATGCACGACGTGGGCGGCGGCCCGATCTCGTCGGCGGCCGAGGGCAAGGCCCGCACCGAGACCGCGCGTCAGCTGCTCGAGAGCTTCTACAAGATGATCCTCGACGACGGGTTCTTCCACGCCGACCCCCACCCCGGGAACCTGATGTGGCAGCCGACGGAGGAGCGCCTGTACCTGCTCGACCTCGGGATGGTCGGCGAGGTCACCCCCCAGATGCGCGAGCAGATGATGCTCCTCCTGATGGCGTTCTGGCAGGAGGACGCCGGGTTCCTGACCGACGTCACGCTGATGCTGACCGGCGCGATCGACCGCAGCGACTTGGACGTCGACGCGTTCAATGAGGACGTCGGGGCGCTGATGGCCAAGAACCGTGGCGCGTCCCTGCAGGACCTCAACCTCGGGCCGATCCTGCAGGAGATGACGGAGATCGGGGTGCGGCACGGCGTGCCGCTGCCCGCTTCGCTCACGCTCATGGGCAAGGCGATGGCGCAGATGCAGCTGGCGACCGCCCAGCTCGACCCCGAGCTCGACCCGTTCGAGGTGGCCGGACGCTACGCCATGCGCAACGTGGTGGCGGGGGTCGGCGGACGGCTCGACCCGAAGGCGCTCTTCTTCCAGGCGCAGAAGCTGCGGTTCCGCGCGAGCCGGTTGATCGAGGCGATCGAGCGGCTCATCGGGGCACGGCCCGGGCAGAAGCTGGAGGTCAACTTCCGCGCGGTGGCGCTCGAGGCGACGGTCCGCCGAGCCGGACGTCAGCTCGCGCTGGGCGCCGTCGCCGCCGCGGCGCTGCTAGCCACCGCGATCGTGACCACGTCTGAACGTGTGCCGGGCTGGGTCGCTTGGACCCTCGGCGGGATCGGCCTGCTGTTCACGGTCGGGCTCGTGGTCGACCTCGTGCGCAGCTCACGACACTAGTCCGGCTCGAAGTCCACCTCGCCCCCACGCGAGGTGAGCGTCGTGGGCTCGGGCTCGGGGTCGACCTCGCGACCGCTGCGCCGCACCGCGCGGACCACCACCTTCTCGAGGATGAACGCCACGATCACCATCGCGACGCCGACGAGCCAGCGCTCGACGCGGCGCATCCCGTGCGGGCGAGGCGTCGGAGCGCTCATGGCACCCGCACCGGGGCCGCCCGACGGGCGACGATCTCGCTGATGGCCAGGTAGAGGACGCCGAGCACGAGCACGGCGACCGCCCACCCCGTGTCGAACGCCCCGACGGCGTCCGGGTACGCGAGCGAGGAGGCGCCGAGGAACGCCCCGCCGAGACCGACCAGGTCCCGCGCGGTTCGCGCCGCCCGCGCCGGGAACGCGGACCACGCCGCGCCGAGGAGCAACGCCAGCACGCCGACCGCCATCCCGGCGTAGTGCAGCTGCTCGATGTGTTCGTCGCCGTGGAGATGGCCCCCCTGCAGGTCGCCCTGCCGCACCGCCTCCATCACGGCGGGCACCGCCGCGACGATCGCGATCGCGAGCAGGGCGATGACCGGCGCACCGAGCCGGAACACCTCGCGCCGGTCGTGCGACAGGGCGAGCAAGAGGATCGGCGGGACCAGCCCGATCAACAGGTACGAGACGAGGACGCCGCTCAGCAAGCCCCCGATCAACGTCGCGAGGCCGGCGGCAACGACGAGACGCAGGAGGGCAACCTGCCGCGGACGCCAGGCCAGGAGCACCAGCGGGATCGCGGCGAGCATCGTCGTCGTCGCGAAGCCGGCGAGGTTGTGGACGACGTGCACCTGTTGGCCGTCCATCTCCGCGACCGACATGACGACGAAGATCACCTGCGCCACCGTGAACAGGACCCCGAACACGCCGGCGACGATCCGGAACGCGATCGTCATCCCTCGCTCCCCCCTCCCGCGGCCGCGACCGGGACCCGGCCGACGATCGTGGTGCCTTCGCCCGGCGCGCTGCTGATCTCGAGTTCGCCGTCGAGCGCCGCGAGCCGGTCCGCCATCCCCTGCAGGCCGGTCCCGTAGCTCGTCGCCGTGACGTCGAAGCCCCGCCCGTCGTCGCGCACCTGGAACTCGAGGTGGCCGTTCACCCGATCCAGCGCCACGTCGACGTGCGTCGCCTCGGCGTACTTCGCCACGTTCTGCAGACCCTCCAGGCACGAGAAGTAGACGGCCGCCTCGATCTCGACGGGAAACCGGCCGATCCCGTCGGCCCGCACGTGCACCGGGACCGCCGACCGGTTCGCCTGGGCGTCGAGCGCGACCGCGAGCCCGCGATCGGCCAGCAGAGGCGGGTAGACGCCACGGGCGAGATCGCGGAGGTCCTCGAGCGCGGTGGTCGCGTCCTGTTGGAGGGTGGCCAGCAGGTCGTGCGCGGCCGCCACGTCACGGTCGATGGCGGCGTCGGCGAGCCGGAGCTTCACGGCGAGGGCGACGAGCTGTTGCTGCGCGCCGTCGTGGATGTTGCGCTCCAGCCGCCGACGCTCCTCGTCCTGCGCCGCGACGAGCCGGCGGCGGGCGGCGTGGAGCTCGGCGAGCCGGGTCTTCAGCGCTTCCGTGAGCGAGACGTTGTGCAGCAGCGGGCCCGCCTGCGCGGCGAGGTTCGCGATCAGCTTGTGGTCGGTCCCCGACATCCGCTCGCCCGGGCCCTTGCGCGCGCCGAGGCGCCCAAGCGGCTCGCCGTTGAACTCGACCGGGAACACCGTCGAGCGCTCGCCGTCGGCCACGACGGCGCCGTCGGCCGGCGCGGTCGTGGGCCACGTGGCGGCGAGCGCCGTCGTCCCGTCCCGGTCGAGCCAGACGTCGGCCCGCTCGGCGCCGATCCCCTCGCCGACCGCCGTCACCATGCGCACCAGCACGTCGTCGCCCGTGTACGTGGCGCCGACCCGGTCCGCGAACCCGGCGAGGACCTCGTACGGCGTGGCGCGACCCCCGTACACGATGCGGTCGGCCAGCCGTCGAGACACGCGGTACACCGGCCACACCAGGAGCCCGATGATGAGCGTGATCACGGCGTCGGCGCGGTCGTCGAAGAGGAACGAGGTCGTCGCCGTCCCCACGAGGGTGAGGACGCCGAACAGCGCGAGCAGGATCACCAGGACCAGGACGACCAGGACCGTCTTGCGTACGACCACGTCGAGATCCCACAGCCGGTAGCGCAGGACGGCGATCCCGATCGCCGCGGGCACCGCCGCGATCCCGACCGCCGAGACGATGCTCGTGGCGAAGTCCGACCATCCCAGCTCCGTGAGGAGCACGGAGAGCACGAAGCTGAGGAGCACGACCACCGCCGCGAACGCCATCCACCTGATCTGCTGTCGGGCCGCGCCCTCGGATCGTCGGTAGCGGACGACGAGCGCGACGACCGAGAGCGCGATGAGCCCGATGAACGCGAAGAACCCGACCTCGAACACGCCCTCCATGGGTGCGAGTACGGGGACGAACACGGGGTTCTCCGCGACGCGAGGCGCCTCGCCGAGTTGCCGAGAACCCAGCGCGCCGAGACCGAAGAGGGCGACGAGACCGAACGTCCCCCACGTCAGCCAGCGCCACCGACCGCTCATCGGCCGACCGTCCGGGAACAGTTGGAGCAACAGGAGCAGCGCGGGCAGGAGCCCGAAGATCCATCCCGATTCGCCGAGCAGCAGGAGCCATCCCTCGAACGCCCCACGGTGGCCGTCGTCCATCCGGAGGTTCCCTCCCTCACCGGCGACGAACGACATCGCCGAGAGACCGGACACGTACAGCAGGAGGGCGCCGATCCGGTTGCCGGCGACCCGCGACGCGATCAGGGCGCCGACGAGCCCGTAGCCGAAGAAGATCACGATGAACAGCCCGTCTTCGGCGATGGAGGCGCCGTTCGCCAGCTTGACGGCGGAGCCGCCCACCGCCATCGCGACGAAGCCCGCGAGCGCGAACCACGGCCACCGCGGCCGCCGGGCGGGGACCGCGACGACGGCGCTCACGCCGGCACCACCTGCGGGATCAGGGCCGTGCCGACGGGGATCCGGCCGCGCACGAGGGTGCCCCGGCCGGGTGCGCTCTCGATGACGAGCTCGCCGTCCA
>DASQKC010000018.1:0-17086 GCA_035630755.1 Actinomycetota bacterium
GCCCCGTGGTGGGCCCGGTGCTCGACCACCCCCTCGCCCTCGAGGATCCGCAGCGCCTCGCGGACGGGGACGCGGCTGACCTCGAGCTCGGCGGCGAGCCGGTCGGGGCGGATCGGGTCGCCCGGCCCGATCTCACCGGCGACGATGCGACGCCGGAGCTCGGTGAGCACCTCCTCCTGGGTGGTCCGCGGCCGCGCGAAAGCCTCAGCCATCGGCGGTCTCCCCGTCGAGCCAGGCGCTGATCTCGTCGTCGTCGGCACCCAGCCGCGGCGGCGCCGCGCGGTACGAGACCGGCGTCGAGGTCAGCGCGAGCGGGTTCGCCGTCGTCGCGACGGCGGTCCCGTCCGAGCGCTCGATCGTCGCCACCGGGGACAACCCGACCGACGCCGCCAAGGCGAACGCATCGTCAACCTGGTTGACCACCCCGCACGGGATGCCGGACCGGGTGAGCCGATCGACCCACGCGGCGGCCGTGTCGTCCGCGAGGCGATCCTCGATCGCGGCGACGAGGTCGTCGCGGTGCGTCACCCGCGCGGCGTTCGTGGCGAACCGAGCGTCGTCCGCGAGCGCGGCGGCTCCCAGTGCGTCCGCGAACGACGCGAACTGCGCGTCGTTCCCGACGGCGACCACGAGCGCTCCGTCCGAGGCGCGGAACGTCTCGTAGGGCGCGATCGACGGGTGCCGGTTCCCCATCCGTCCCGGGACGACCCCCGCGGTCAACCAGTTCGACGCTTGGTTGGCGAGCGCGAACAGCGTCGTCGACAGCAGATCCACCTCGACGAGCTGCCCCTCGCCGGTCCGGTCGCGGTGGTGCACCGCGGCGAGGATCCCGATCGCGGCGTGGAGCCCCGCCATCACGTCGACCAGCGCCACCCCGACCTTGCGGGGCTCGCCGTCCGCGTCCCCGGTGATCGACATCAGCCCGCCGACGGCCTGCGCGAGGAAGTCGTACCCGGCGACGTCGCCCCGCCCGAGCCCCGCGATCCGGCACGAGACGAGGGAGGGCTTCGTCGCGGCGAGGCTCGCGTGATCGAGCCCGTGCCGCGCCATCACGCCGGGCCGGAAGTTCTCGATGACGACGTCGGCGCGCAGCGCGAGCCGTCGGGCCCGCGCGCGATCGGCATCGTCGGCCAGGTCGAGCACGACGCTGCGCTTGTTGCGGTTCGCGGCGAGGTAGTACGACGCCTCGCCGTCCTCCGCCCACGGCGGCCCCCACGCCCGGGTGTCGTCGCCGGTGCCCGGCCGCTCGACCTTGATCACGTCGGCGCCGAGGTCGCCCAGCACCATCGCCGCCAACGGGCCGGCGAGGACGCGGGAGAAGTCGGCCACGAGGATGCCGTCGAGCGCGCCGGTCGCCATCGCGGGAGACTATATACGGTATCCCTCTGGCTTGGCCATCCCCCAAGGTCACTGAACGCCGCTCAGGACGGGTACCCGCCCGCGGAGAGAGGTAGGTAGCATCCGCGCCATGAACGTCCTCGTCTGTACGAAGTTCGTCCCGAACCCGAGCGGTACCCCCACCCTCGGTCCCGACCACCTGCTCGTCCGCGACGGTGGCGACGGGGCCCTCGACCCCGGTGATGAGTACGGGCTCGAGCTGGCGCTCCAGCTCACGGAGGCCGGCGGTGGCCAGGTCACCGCGGTGTCGATGGGGCCGGAGGACGCCGCCGCGGGCGTCCAGCGGGCGCTCGCGATGGGCGCCGCCGAGGGGATCCTGGTCACCGACGACGCATTGCGCGGCGCCGACGCGCTCGTGACGGCCCGGGTGCTGGCGGCGGTGGCCGGCAGCAGGCCCTTCGACCTCATCGTGGCCGGCGCGGAGTCGACCGACGGGTACACGGGGACGGTGCCGGTGACGGTCGCCGAGCTCCTCGGGATCCCCAGCGTCACGGCGGTCCGTAAACTCGAGCCGGTCGCGGATGGCTACCGGATCGAGCGGCAGACCGAGGACGGGTACGACGTCCTCGCGTGCCCCGCGCCGGCCCTCGTGACCGTGACGGCCGGCGCGACCGAGCCGCGCTACCCCAGCCTCAAGGGGATCATGGCGGCGAAGTCGAAGCCGATGGAGCGTCTGGCGCTGGCCGACCTCGGCGTCGAGGCGGCGGTGACCCAGCGCGTGACCGCGGTGACCGAGGCGCCGGCGAAGGCCGGCGGCGAGATCGTCCAGGGCGACGACGCCGTGGCGCGGATCGCGGACCTGCTGACCGACGCGGGGGTGATCTGAGTGACGACCTGGGTGATCGCCGAGGTCGGGCCGGAGGGTCCGGCGGAGTCGGCGCTCGAGCTGCTCACGAAGGCGCGCGACCTCGGCGGCGACGTCGCGGCCGTGGCGCTCGGACCGGGCGCCACGGGAGCCGCCGAAGCGTTGGGCGCGCACGGGGCCGCCACCGTCTACGCGAGCGACGACGCGATCTTCGAGGAGCACCCGGGCAGCGCGGCGGCGCACGTGCTCGCGGAGCTCGTCGGCGCCCACGCCCCCGACCTGCTCCTGTTCGCCGGGACCTACGCCTCGCGCGACGTCGCGGGCCGTCTGCAGGCGCGGACCGGCACGACGTTGATGGCCAACGCCACCGACCTGCCCGCCGCCGACCGCGCCACCACCGAGATCTTCGGCGGGACCGCGATCGTCGAGGTGGCGCTCGAGGGACCGGCGCCCCGCCTCGTGCTCGTGCGACCGAAGTCGTTCGCCGCGTCGCCGAGCGGCGGCACCGCGACGATCGTCCCCGTCACCGCCGACGTGCCCGAGGACCGGCGCGGCGCCCGCGTGGTGGAGCGCCACGCCGAGGCCGCGAGCGGGCCCAAGCTGGAGGACGCGAAGGTGGTCGTGGCGGGCGGCCGCGGCCTCGGGGGGCCCGACCCCTTCTCGATCCTCGACGACCTGGCCGCCGCGGTCGGCGGCGCCGTCGGCGCCAGCCGCGCCGCGGTGGACGCCGGGTGGGTGCCGTACGCGTACCAGATCGGGCAGACGGGCAAGACGGTGAAACCCGACGTCTACATCGCGGTGGGGATCAGCGGCGCCCTGCAGCACGTCACCGGGATGAAAGGGGCGAAACGGATCGTGGCGATCAACCGGGACGGCGACGCGCCGATCATGCAGCTCGCCGACCTCGGGGTCGTCGGCGACCTGTTCACGATCGTCCCCGCCCTGACCGAGGAGGTCCGCCGACGGGCCGGATCGTGAGCGCCGTCGCGCTCGCCGCGGTCCTCGCCGGGGCCGTCGCGCTGTTCGTGACGCGCTCGCGCGCCCGGGTGGCGCTGGTCCGCGCCGCACGTCCCACGCCGCGCACCGACGACGTCGCCGCCCGCGCGGGTCGCGAGCTCACGCAGGTCCTCGGCCAACGCAAGCTCTTCCAGAAGGCCGTCCCGGGCCTGATGCACGCCTTCATCTTCTGGGGCTTCCTCGTGTTGTTCCCGACGATCGTCGAGGCGATGCTCGCGATCGTCGACCCCGACTGGACGCTCCCGTACCTGGGTCACGCGCCGTGGTTCCTGTTCGTCGTCGACCTGTTCGCCACGCTCGTGATCGTGGGCGTCGCGATCGCGTTCGCGATCCGGAAGGTCCAGCGGCCGGCCCGGTTCGAGGGCTCGCACATGGGCGAGGCCGACCGCATCCTCCTGACGATCCTCGCGATCGTGGTGACGCTCCTGCTGTGGAACGCCTCGCGCATCGCGCTGGGGCTCTCCGACGGCGACGCCCAGCCCGTCGCCGGCGCGCTGTCGGGTCTGTTCACGGCCACGAGCGGCACCGCCGAGCGGATCCTCGTGTGGTCCCACCTGCTGATCGTGCTCGCGTTCCTCACCTACCTGCCGCGGTCCAAGCACCTGCACATCATCACCGCGGCCCCCAACGTCTTCTTCGCGAAGAACGGGCCGAGCGGGCGTCTCGAGCCCCAGCGGATCGACCTGGAGGGCCCCGATGAGGACCTGCGGTTCGGCGTCGCGACCGCGGCCGACCTGTCGAAGAAGCAACTGCTCGACCTGTTCAGCTGCACCGAATGCGGGCGCTGCCAGGACGTCTGCCCCGCGTGGGCCACCGGCAAGCCGCTCAGCCCGAAGCTGCTGATCATGGACCTGCGCGACCACGTCGCCGGTGCCACCGGCGCCACGGGCGAGATCGAGCTGCAGGCGCCGCTGGTGCCCGACGCGGTCACGGACGAGGTCGTGTGGGATTGCGTCACGTGCGGGGCCTGCGTGCGCGAATGCCCGGTCGACATCGAGCACGTCGACACCATCGTGGACCTGCGCCGCAACCTCGTGATGGCCGAGTCACGGTTCCCGAGCGAGGCGGGCGCGATGCTCCGCGGCGTCGAGGGGCCGAACCAGAACCCGTGGGGACAGCCCGCGAGCGAGCGCACCGGTTGGGTCGGCGACATCCCCGTCCGTGTCCTGCAGCCCGGGGAGGACGCGCCCGAGTACCTGTTCTGGGTCGGCTGCGCCGGGGCGTTCGACGACCGCGCCAAGAAGACCACCCAGAGCGTGGCACGGCTGCTGAACGCGGCGGGGGTCGACTGGGCGATCCTCGGGGCGCGGGAGTCGTGCACGGGCGACCCCGCCCGGCGGATGGGTCACGAGTACCTATTCCAGATGCTCGCCGAGCAGAACGTCGCCACGCTCACCGAGGCGGGCGTCCGCAAGGTCGTCGCGACCTGCGCGCACTGCTTCAACACGCTCGCCAACGAGTATCCGGACTACGGCGCGCGACTCGAGGTGGTCCACCACACCGAGCTCCTGTCGCACCTGCTCGCCGAGCAGCGCCTGCTGACGACGGGGGGCGCGGCCGGCACCGTCACGTACCACGACGCCTGTTACCTCGGACGCCACAACGGTCGGTTCGACGCCCCGCGGGACGTCCTGGCCGGCACCGGCCTCACCTCGACCGAGATGGAACGGGCCCGCGAACGGTCGTTCTGCTGCGGCGCCGGCGGCGCGCGCATGTGGATGGAGGAGGGTGGCGAGGCGCGGATCAACGACACGCGGTTCGCCGAGGCCGAGGCCACGGGCGCCGACACCGTCGCGGTCGCCTGTCCCTACTGCTTCGTGATGCTCGACGACGCGGCGAAGGCGAAGGGCTCGGACGTGCGCGTCGCGGACGTGGCCACGCTGCTCGCCGAAGCCACCCTCGACTGACCGCCGACGGGCCGCACGACGGTCCTACACTGGACCGATGCGACCGATCCTGTTCGTGCGCGCCGACGACTTCGAGACGTTCGGCATCGGCCGCGCCGCGGTCGAGGACGCCGGGACCGAGGTCCGCGTCTGGGAGGCCGTGGCGGGCGATCGCGCGCCCTCGCTCGAGGACGTCGACGGCGTCGTTATGTTCGGGTCCTCCTTCAACGTCGAGCACGCCGACGAGCAGCCCTTCATCCACGCGATGCGGGACGTGACCCGCGAAGCGCTCGACAGCGGCACCCCGTTCCTCGGGATCTGCTTCGGCGCGCAGGTCCTCGCGTGGACCCTCGGAGCCGAGATCGCGAAGGCGCCGGTCCGCGAGGTGGGCTACGTGCCGCTGCGGCCGCTCGGTCCCGCGGCCGAGGACCCGGTCCTCGCGCACTACGGCGACGGCGACATGGTCTTCCAGTGGCACATGGACACCTTCGCGCTCCCCGAGGGCGCCGAGCGCCTCGCGAGCGGCGACGACGTGGCCAACCAGGCCTACCGCGTGGGCGATGCCGCGTGGGCCACCCAGTTCCATTTCGAGATCGACCGTGCCGAGATCGAGCTGTGGACCGGCGAGGTGGCCGACACGGTGGAGGCCGACTGGGGCAAGACGCCCGCGCAGCTGCTCGCCGAGGCCGACCGGCACCAGGCGGCGCACGAAGCGAAGGGCGCCGAGACCTTCCGACGGTTCGCGAAGGTCGCGGCGGAACGGGCGTGAGCGAGCGGTACCGCGCGTTCATCGCGGTGGCCGCGTACCACCTCGACGAGACCCGGGTGGCGCGCTGGCCCGACGGCGGCTACGGGGTCCCGGCGCCTTACCTCGAGGCGCTCCGCCGCGCCGGCGCGAGGACCGCGATCGTGTCGCCGGGCGAGGTCGCCGGCGTCGATGAGCTGCTCGAGCCGTTCGACGGCCTGCTCCTGTGCGGCGGCGGCGACGTCGATCCCGCCCGGTACGGCGCCGTGCCCGACGGCGACCACAACTACGGCGTCGAGCCGGACCGCGACGCGTTCGAGGCCGAGCTCCTGCGCGCGGCCGACCTCGCGCACAAACCCGTGCTCGCGATCTGCCGCGGGATGCAGGTGATGAACGTGGCGTTCGGCGGGACGCTGCACCAGCACCTGCCCGACATGGACGGGCTGCTGGCCCACGGGGTCCCGATCGACGGCACCGAGACGATCCACGACGTCGACGTCGTGCCGGACACGCTGCTGTCGGCCACCACGAAGTCCGACGCGCCGCTGCGGTGCAACTCGCACCACCACCAGGGGATCGACCGCGTCGGCGACGACCTCGTCGTGAACGGGCGCGCGCCCGACGGGCTCGTCGAAGCCCTCGAGCGCGACGGCGCCGACCTGAACCGCGACACGACGTGGATGCTCGGCGTCCAGTGGCACCCCGAGGAGACCGCGGACGAGGATCCGGCGCAGCAGCGCCTCTTCGACGCGCTCGTCAACATCGCCCGCTTCTCCGGGGGGTCGCGTCGGCGGATCGGGATGCACGAGCTCGTCGTGGTGCCGTCCGACCCCACGTGGCCGGCCCGGTTCGAGGAGGAGGCGGCGCGGCTCGCCGCGATCCTCCCCGAGGACCTCGTCACGCGGATCGATCACGTCGGCTCGACATCGGTGCCCGGCCTGGACGCCAAGCCGATCATCGACGTCCAGGTCTCGGTCCGCTCGATGACCCCGACCGACGCCTACGTCGTGCCGCTCACGGCGGCGGGCTACCGTCACGTGCTGGATCCCTGGAGCGACGACCACGAGTTCTTCAGCAAGGACACGGACGGTGAGCGCGCCGTGAACGTCCACCTCTGCGCGGACGGCTCCGAGTGGGAACGCAAGCACCTCGCCTTCCGCGACCACCTGCGCGACCACCCCGAGGACGCGGCGGCCTACGCGGCCCTCAAGCGCGACCTCGCCGCCGCGCACGGCGTGGACCGCGCCTCCTACACCGAAGACAAGACCGACTTCATCGAACGGATCACGGCCCTCGCCCCCCAGAAGGACTAGACACCGGCCCCCTCTTCGGTGGAGGATCTTCGGGTCCCGCGGCCGTGCACCGGACGGACGCGGCCTCGGACGGCGAGGGAGGGGGCAGATCTCCGGCGTGACGAGCGATCACGGCATCACCGCGAGCCGCTTCGGCCGCGCCCTCCCCGTGGGCGGCACGATCGGGGTCTGCGCCCCCAGCGGCCCGTACTACAACCGGTCGGACCTGCTGCGACCCCGGGAGTGGTGGGAGTCCCGCGGCTACCGCGTGAAGATCACCGACGGGACGTGGGCGCAGGACGACTACGTGGCGGGCGACCCCCGCCGGCGCGCCGAGGACCTGCACGCGCTGTTCACCGACCCCGAGGTCGACGTGATCCAGGTCCTGTGGGGCGGGACGGGCGCGATCGCGGTCCTCGAGCACCTCGACGTGGACCTCATCGCGGCGCACCCGAAGGCGCTGATGGGCTACTCGGACATCACGAACCTGCACGTCGCGCTGCTGCGGGGCGCGGGGCTCGCCTCGTTCCAGGGCCCCGGGTTCGGCTCGATGGGGATCCCCGAGCGCACGGCCTATACCTGGGACTCGGCGGTCGAGGCGTTCACGAAGGGGGCCGTGGGACCGGTGCCGCCCGACCCGGACGACCCCTACCGGCGCACGATCGCCCCGGGGCGAGCGACGGCCCCGCTCGTGGGCGGCAACCTGTGGACGTTCACGCACCTCCTCGGCACCCCGTGGGAGCCGACCTTCGAAGGTTCGATCCTGTTGTGGGAGGAGGTCCACACCCCCGCCTACCAGCTGGAGGTCCTGCTCACGCAGCTCCGGCTGGCCGGCAAGCTCGACGGCCTGGCCGGCGTCGTGGTGGGCGAACTGGTGGATTGTGACTGGAGCGAGCAGAAGCCCGAGGCTCCCCGGAACCGTTCCATCGAAGATGTCCTCGAGCAGCACCTAGCGCCCCTCGGGGTCCCGGTGCTATACAGGCTGCCTGTTGGACACGGCAAGCACCTGGCGACGGTCCCCTTCGGCGTGCGGGCCACCCTCGACGCGGATGCCCGGACCCTGACGATCGACGAACCGGGGGTGGCCTGAGCAACGTACGAACTGACGTATCCATCACGCGAGGGCGTTCGACGCGCCTCGGGACGAAGGGAGAAGCCACGGTCATGGGAAGGAGCCATGCGATGAGAGGACGCCGCATCCTGGCGGCTGCGGTCGTGATGGGGGTGCTGAGCGCACTCCCCCTCGGCTCGGTGGCGAGCGCGCAGGAGTCGCCGAGCCCGGCGACCACCGGCGAGCCGGTCACCCTCGACGTGGGGGTCGACACGGACGTCACGAGCCTGAACCCATTCAGGATCTGCTGCGGCATCGACTACGAGATCATGGGCCTCATGTACGACCTGTCGTGGAACTACAACAACGACACCCTCGAGCCGGCACCGGGCATCATCACGGAGTGGGAGCCGAGCGAGGACTACATGGACTGGACGCTCACGATCCGCGACGACGCGACGTTCAGCGACGGGACGCCGCTCACGGCCGAGGACGTGGCGTGGACCTTCTCGTTCATCGTCGACAACCAGATGCCGACGCTGAGCCTGTACTTCCCCTTCAAGCCGACCTTCGAGGTGACGAGCCCGACCGAGGTCATCTGGCACTCGTCGCAGCCGACCGCGGCGCCGGATCGCAACGCGTCGCTCTACATCCTCCCCAAGCACATCTGGGAGCCGGTCACCGCCGAAGATCCGTACTCCGCCGCGCGACAGTATGCGAACTCCGAGCCGATCGGGTCGGGCCCGTTCACGATGGTGGAGCGGTCGCGCGACGAGTTCATCCACATGCAGGCGCGCGACGACTGGTGGGGCGGCCAGCCGAACTCCGTGACCGACATCGTCTACCACATCTACGACAACCAGCAGACCATGGTGACGGCGCTCCGCAACGGGGAGCTCGACTTCGTCGACGGCCTGAACGACACCCTGTGGACGAGCTTGGAGGGTCAGCCCAACATCGCGACCCACAAGGGCGACGGCGGCTGTTGGGGCAACATCGCGTGGAACTTCGGTGGGCAGGACGAGTGGCCCGGCGGGCCCGCACCGGGGACACCTACGAACGACCCCGTGATCCACGAGAAGGACTTCCGCGTCGCGGTGGCGCACTCGATCAACCGCCAGGAGCTGGTCGACAGCGTCTACGGCGGCACCGCGGATGTCGGCTACGCCATGCTCATGCCGGGGACGAACCCGTCGTGGCAGACCGAGATCCCGGAGGACATCCGGTACGACTACGACCCCGAGATGGCGAACCAGATCCTGGACGATGCCGGGATCGTGGACTCGAACGGGGACGGGAACCGGGAGTACCAGGGGAACGAGCTCAACATCGAGATCATGGCGATCACGAACGTCACGGGCTCGGCGGAGACCGGCCAGTTCCTGCAGGGGTACCTGGCCGACATCGGCGTCGCCTCGTTCCTCACGAACGTGAACCAGAGCCGTGCCTACGACCTGTGGTACACGGGCGAGTGGGACGTCTACGTCTGGGACTGGTGCCCCAGCCCCGACCCGAACGAGGTGCTGTCGTACTTCACGACCGACCAGTGCCTCGGGTGGTCGGACGGCTGCTGGTCGAATACCCAGTACGACGATTTCTGGGAGCTCCAGGGGAGCCAGTTCGACAAGGCCGAGCGCAAGGCCACCGTCGACCAGATGCAACTCCTCTTCGCCGAAGAGGTGCCGACGATGGTCCTGAATTACTGGTCCGATCTGCAGGCGTATCGCACCGACACGTTCGAGGGCTACGTGCCCTCCCCGAACAACGAGCAGGGACTCCTGCTGTTCGGGTGGACCGACACGTCCTACATGGAACTGGAGGTCGTGGGGACCGGTGAGGCGGCGGGTTCGTCGACGGGCCTCAGCGCGTGGGTCTGGATCGCGATCGCGGTGGTCGTCGCCCTCGTGGTCGTCGGCATCGTGTTGAGCCGCAGGCGGTCCAACGCCGAGGAAGCGTAGGATCAGCCGGAGGGAGCGGAAGAAGGAGGACGGACCGGGGTGGGGACGCTCGGCTACATCGCCCGCAAGGTGGGCGCGGCGCTCCTCACCCTCGTGTTCGTCATGGCGCTCAACTTCTTCCTCTTCCGGATCGCCGGTGACCCGATCTCCCAGCTCACCAGGTCGGCCCGGCTGACGCCGGCCGACCAGGAGGCGTTGCGCGAGGATCTGGGGATCTGCCAGCCGCCCCCGGGCGAGGCTCGTTGTTCGGTCATCGGGCACGCCGCGACCTTCCCGGCCTACCTGCGCGAGACGCTCACCGGCAACTTCGGCGTCAGCGTCCAGTCCGGCGACAAGGTGACCACGTTGATCGCGGAACGGTTCTGGCGGACCCTGCTCCTCCTCGGGCTGGGGACCGTGTTCGCGATCGTGATCGGGATCCTCATCGGGATCCGCGGCGCGTGGAAACGCGGGAGCTTCTTCGATAAATCGACGCTGTACGGCTCGATGACGCTCTACTCGATGCCCGAGGGCTGGCTCGGCATGCTGTTGATCCTGTTGTTCGGGAGCTTGCTGGCGATCTTCCCCTCGAGCGGCTTCCAGTCGCCGGGTAACCTCTCCGGTTTCGATCAGGTCGCCGACATCGCGAACCACCTGTTCCTGCCGGTGCTCGTCCTCACGCTCGGCTACATCGGCGAATACGCGATCGTCATGCGGGCCTCGCTGCTCGAGATGATGGGCGAGGACTTCGTGCAGACGGCCCGCGCCAAGGGCGTCCCCGACCGGCTCGTCCGGCGGAACCACGCCGTCCCCAACGCGATCCTTCCGACCTTCACGCTGGTGTTCCTGAGCTTCGGCTTCGTGGTCGGCGGCGCCATCATCGTCGAGTCCGTCTTCTCCTACCCCGGGCTCGGCCAGCTGACGTACCAGGCGATCAACACGCAGGACTACCCCGTCCTGCAGGCGGTCTTCCTCATCTCGAGCGCCGCCGTGATCCTGTTCAACCTCCTGGCCGACATCTTGTACGGCCACCTCGACCCGCGGATCCGGAGCGCCTGATGGACACCTCGACCACCCCCACGACCGAGGTCCTCGACGAGCCGCGGCTGCCGACGAAGACGCCGAGCGCACGTCGGATCACCTGGCTGCGTCGGCGCCGGGCCCTGGCCGGGTACTGGCGCGCCTACAAGCGCAACAAGCAGGGGATGATCGGGCTGGTCCTGCTCCTGATCATCATCGCGCTCGCCCTGTTGGCGCCCTTCCTGTTCGACAAGGCGCAGATCGGGGTCTCGACCTCGACGGGCGAGCGGCTGGCGGCGCCGAGCTCGTCGAACTGGCTCGGGACCGACAAGTTCGGTCGCGACATCGTCGCGATGCTCGCGTACGGCGCCCGCATCTCGCTGCTGGTCGGGCTCGCGGCGACGATCGGGACGATGGCGATCGGCGCGGTGGTGGGCATCACGGCCGGCTACGCCGGCGGGAAGACGGACACGTTCCTCAACTTCCTCACGAACTGCTTCCTGGTCATCCCGTGGATCCCACTCGCGATCGTGCTCGTCGCGCTCATGGGCCGCGGCGTCTGGAACATCATCCTCGTGATCGCGATCACCTCGTGGGCGGGGACCGCGCGACTCGTCCGCGCCCAGGCGCTCACCGTGAAGGAACGCACCTACGTGGAGCGCGCGCGCGCCCTGGGAGCCGGCGACTGGCACCTCGTCTCGCGGCACGTCCTGCCGAACGTGTTCCCCGTGCTGTTCTCGAACATGGTCCTCGCCGTGTCGCTCGCGATCTTGTCCGAGACCACGCTCGCGCTGCTGGGGCTCGGCGACCCGAACACCGTCTCGTGGGGGACGATGATCGGCGACTCGTTCGAGGCCGGGGCGATCGTGGCGGGCTACTGGTGGTGGATCATCCCACCCGGCCTCTGCCTGATCGCCGTCACCCTGTCGTTCACGATGTGCGGCTACGCGCTCGACGAGATCCTCAACCCCAAGTTGAGGCAGCGGTGACCGACGTCCTCGAACTGAAGGACCTCCGCATCACCTATCAGACCCAGGGCGGCGGCGTGCCCGCCGTCCGTGGCGTCGACCTCACGGTCCGCAAGGGCGAGGTGATCGGCCTGGCGGGCGAGTCGGGGTGCGGCAAGTCCACGATCGCGGCGGCCGTGCTCCGGCTCCTGCCGAACGACACCACGGTCGAAGGGGACATCGTCCTCGAGGGCGAGGACATCATGTCGCTCAGCCCGAGCAAGCTCCGCGCCGTCCGGTGGACGGGCGCCTCGATCATCTTCCAAGGGGCGCAGCACTCCCTCAACCCGGTCCAGCGCGTCGGCGAGCAGATCGCCGAAGCGATCGTCGTCCACGGACAGGCCCGCGAACGAGAGGCGATGGTCCGGGTCGGCTCGCTGTTCGAGCAGGTCGGCTTGCCGCCGCGGCGCAAGGACGCGTACCCGCACGAGCTCTCCGGTGGACAGAAGCAGCGCGTGATGATCGCGATGGCGCTCGCCTGCCAGCCCTCCCTCGTGATCGCGGACGAGCCGACGACGGCCCTCGACGTCATGGTCCAGGCCCAGGTCCTGCGCCTGCTGAAGCAGCTCCAGCGCGACCTCGAGCTCTCGATGATCTTCATCACGCACGACCTCTCGGTGCTCGTCGAGGTCTCCGACCGGCTCGCGATCATGTACGCGGGACGGATCATCGAGGAAGGCCCGGCCGAACAGGTCTTCCACACCCCGAAGCACCCCTACACGACGGCGCTCGCCGCCGCGTTCCCCGAGATCGGCGATCGACGGTTCCGCGGGAACCCGACGGGCCTCGGCGGCGACCCCCCGGATCCGCAACACATCCCGACCGGATGCTCGTTCCACCCGCGCTGCGCGCTCCGCTTCGACGACTGCGTGACCCACGATCCCGGTCTGTTCGACGCGGGCCCCGGGCGGCGCGCCGCGTGCTTGCTCGTCTCCGGCGCGCATGCGGGCTCGGCCGACGGTGCCGCCACGTGAGCACGGACGCACCGGAGCGGACCGAGCTCGGTCCTCCCGTCCTGGAGGTCACCGACCTCGCCGTGACGTTCGAGAGCCGCGTCGGTTTCGCCGCGCAGATCCGCGGCCAGAAGCCGCAACGAGCGCGAGCGGTCGACGGTGCGGAGCTCACGCTCCACGAGGGCGAGGTGCTGGCGCTCGCGGGCGAGTCGGGATGCGGCAAGACGACGTTGGCGCGAGCGATCATGGGCCTGATCCCGCCCGACCGGGGTGAGATCCGCTACGAGGGCACGGCGCTCGGGGGCGGGAAGGCGCTGAAGCGCTACCGCCGGCGCGTCCAGATGGTGTTCCAGGATCCGACCGGTTCCCTGAACCCCCGTTCGACGATCTACGAGATCGTCGCGGAGGGGCTCCGCACGCACCACATCTCGTCGGGGGCCGATGGTGAGACCGAGGAACAGCTCGTCGCGCGAGCCCTGTCGCGAGCGGGCATGCGTCCCCCCGAGCGCTTCTTCCTGCTGTACCCGCACGAGTTGTCGGGGGGCCAGCGTCAGCGCGTGGTCATCGCGGGGGCGCTGGTGCTGGAGCCGCACGTGATCGTCGCCGACGAGCCGGTCTCGAACCTCGATGCGTCGGTCCGCGGCGAGATCCTGGCCCTGCTGATGAAGCTGCGTCAGGAACTTCGCATCTCGGTTCTGATCGTCACCCATGACCTCGGCCTGGCCTGGACGGTGGCCGACCGGGTGGCGGTCATGTACCTGGGACGGATCGTGGAGCTCGGGCCCGCGGAAGAGGTGCTGCTCCGCCCCAAACATCCCTACACGCGGGCGTTGCTCGACGTGGTCCCCGAGGTCGGCGGCCTCGAGCGACCCATCCTGGGCGGCGAGGCACCCGATCCGACCATGATCGCCCCCGGCTGCCGGTTCCATCCTCGGTGCCCGGTGGTGGCGTCCGGCCGAGCGGCCGAGCTCGGGATCGAGGACGCGTGCCGGGGCACCGACATCGCGATCTCGGAATCGGGCACCGAGCACGTGGCGGCCTGCCACCTGGTGCCGCTCGGCGAGAAGCCCTAGGGCGCCGCCTCGTCGCGCGTGTCCGCGACGGACGCCTCGCCGACCTCCACGACCGCGCCACCACCACGCGCGTCGCCGTTCGCCTCGTCGGCCCGCAGGACCCCGAGGATCGCGGCCATCTCGGCGTCGCCCACCGGCTCGTCCGTTTTGCCCCCCTGGCCCTTCGCGGTCGCGAGCAGCGCGCGGAGGTTCGACTCGGCCATCTCGGCCCGGTTCTCAAGCGTGGCGACCCGGTCCCGCAGCGCGCGGGCATTGCGGTCGGCGTCATCGCGCGCGCCGCGCGTGTCGCGGAGCTCCTCCCGCGCGTGGCGGAGCTCGGCCCGCATCTGGGCGTTCTCGGCGCCCAGCTCGATGAGCTTGTCGACGACGGCGCGACCGAACTCGTCGTACGTGCGGGGCTCGGTCGCGGCACGCGGCGCGCGGCGCGCCGGCCGCGACGTCCGGATCACCGAGCCACGTTCCCCCGGCTCGAGCGGCGTGGCGTCGAGCAGCCGGTACGATCCGGACGAGGGCTCCAGGCGGCGCCGACTGATCAGGGCCCGCATCACACGCGCGGTCGTGAGGGCATCGGGGAACCCGAGGTCGCGACCCACCTCGGCGGGCGTCTCGGCGAGGACCTCGCCCACCGCGACCTTGGCCGCGACAGCCTCCAGGAAGGCGTTCGCGCGCTCGAGGCTCTCGTCGTTCATGGGCGAAGCATGCCCCAGACGCCGTTGGTCCCGATAGTTCCACTGCAACGCAACGGTGATTGGAGCCTAGGCTATCGTCGATGGCGACCTCCACCGCCGCCGACCGCTGGCGCGACGCCCTCGAGGCGCGCCGGATCCCGCCGGCCATCCTCGAGAAGGCGCCCGAACCCCCGTGGGGGTTCCCCGTCGGGTTGTTCGAGGTCCGCGCGGCGAACGCGGGGGGCGTGGACGACGCCCCGACCACGCGCCGAGCCTGGGCCGCGCTCCCCGAAGGCGGGCGCGTCGTCGACGTGGGCTGCGGCGGCGGCGCCACCTCGCTCCCCCTCGCGAGCCGCGCGGGCCTGATCACCGGCGTCGACCAGCAGGCCGACATGCTGGCGTCGTTCACACGGGCCGTGACCGACGCCGGAGGGCGGGCGGCGACCGTGGAGGGCACCTGGCCCGACGTGGCCGACGAGGTCGCCGCGGCCGACGTCGTGCTCTGCGGTCACGTGCTCTACAACGTCGCCGACCTGGTGCCGTTCCTCGCCGCCCTCGACGCCACCGCCACCTCGCGCGTCGTCGTGGAGATCACCGACCGCCACCCGCTGGTGTGGATGAACGACCTGTGGCGCGAGTTCCACGCGGTCACGTTCCCGGACGGCCCCTCGGCCGACGACGCCGCCGCGGTGATCGCGGCGGCGGGACTGCAGGTCCACCGCGAGGACCGGCCACCGGACCCCTCGCGAGGCGGGGGGTTCCCCGACCGCGAGGACGCGGTCGCGTTCGTGCGGCGCCGCCTGTGCCTCGACCCCTCCCGCGACGACGACGTCGAACGCGTGCTGGGCGATCGCCTGCGCGAACGCGACGGCCGATGGTCGGCGGGCCCGCCCGAGGGGACGCCCGCCAGCACGCTGTGGTGGGACGTCGCCCCGCCCGGCTAACACCCGCTCCGGCACGCGAGGGTGGCGACCGCCACCGACCCGTAGGACCCGAGGTTCCCGTCGGGTCGCACCACCGTCTCGACCGTGCGGGCGCGCGTCCCCACGTCGCGGAACACGAGCTCGACGTCGCCGAGCGTGTTGGCGAACCCGCCCAGGTCGCGGCCACCCACCGGCTCCCGGCCCGCCTCGCGCAGCACGAGCCGGATCGTGGCGCCGGCTCGAGCCCCGGTGACGATCACCGCGATGGACTCGGCCTCGAGCTGTGCCGTCGGCGTGTCGCAGACGGCCGGGCCGCCACTCACGGCGTCGCCCTCCCCCGCGAGCGTCCCCGTCTCGAGCTCGGTCAGGGTGGTCCGCAGGGCCCACGTGGTCTCGCACGAGCCGCCCACGTACAGGTCGTGACGCGACCGGCTCCGCATCGTGAACGTCCATCGGACGGGCTCGGCCGGCGTGAGCGTCGCCGTGGGCGTCGGCGACGCGCCGCCGTCTTCGACGTCGGGCGAGAACAGGTCGGTCCGCGAGGCGACGAACGCGCCGGCCGCGGCGCACAGGAGCAGGATCCCGACCCACATCGCGATCCGGTGCCCGCGGCTCATCCGAGGCCCAGCCCGGTCATCAGGGCGCGCAGCGACAGCCCGAAGCAGATGAACGACGCGGCGCCGAACACCGCGAACGGCGGGAGCTTCACGTTGGTCGACGCGCGGCGGAGCTCGCGCGCGAGCGCGTGCCCGATGAGCAGGATGACGATCGGCCCGAACCCGTACACGTAGTGCAGCCAGTCGGTCGGCCGCCGACCCATGAGCAGCAGGATCACCCCGATCAACGCCTGCAGGCCCGCCCCCACCTGCGCGACCGTCAGCCACACCCAGAACCAGCGTCCGGGATCCTTGCGCGGCAGGAAGAACGCCGCGAGCGCCCACACCCAGCCGACGGTGTAGATCGCGAGCAGCGCGTACCCCACGGCGGCGTGCACGCTCGACATCGCGGCGAGTCTACGGGCCGAGCCAGGCCGGCAGGTCCGCCACCGAGTCGAGCACGGCGTCGGGCCGGCCGCGATCCAGGTCGGCCGGCCGGAACTTCCCGGTGCGGACGAGCACCCCCGTCAGGCCGGCCGCGCGGGCGGCTTCGACGTCGGTGAGGATGTCGTCGCCCAGCATGGCCGCGCGCGCCGCAGGGACCCCGATCACCGCCAAGGCGGACGCGAAGAACGCCGGCGCCGGCTTGCCGCACACGACGGCCTCGACGCCCGCGGCGGCCTCGAGCGCGGCGACGTAGGCCGCGCCGTCGAGC
>DASQKC010000019.1:0-7147 GCA_035630755.1 Actinomycetota bacterium
TGCTGAACGCGCAGGCCGGCCTGGACAAGATGGATCTCGAGGGCGACGAGCTCACCGGCGCGTTGATCGTGCGCCGCGCGCTCGAGGAGCCGATCAAGCAGATCGCCTTCAACGCGGGCCTCGAGGGCGGCGTGATCGTCGAGAAGGTGCGTGCGCTCCCCGAGGGCCAGGGCCTGAACGCGGCCACCGGCGAGTACGGCGACATGCTCGAGTACGGCGTCGTCGACCCCGCGAAGGTGACGCGCTCCGCGCTGCAGAACGCGGCGTCGATCGCGGCCCTGTTCCTGACGACCGAGGCCGTCGTGGCCGAGAAGCCCGAGAAGACCCCGGCGATGCCCGCAGGCGGCGGGATGCCCGGCGGCGACATGGACTTCTGAGCCACTGCCTCATCGGCACCATCCGGAGGGCCCCGCGAGGGGCCCTCCGGCGTTCCCGGCCCGGTTGACCGCCCGTCGCCGCGCTGTCAGCATCCGGGCCCGATGGCCCGGTCCGACACGCTCCAGACGTACCGGACGGTCATCGGCAACCGATCGCTCCGCCGCGTCCTCGTCGCGTTCTTCCTCTTCAACGCGGAGGAGTACGCGATCTGGCTCGCGATCACGCTGTTCGCCTTCGACATCGGCGGCGCCACCACCGCCGGCGTCGTCGCGATCGCGCAGCTCGTGCCCGCCGCGCTCATCGCGCCGTTCGCCGCCGTGCTCGGCGATCGCATCCGCCGGGACCGGGCGCTCGCGCTCGGCTACGCCATCCAGGCCGGCGCCGCGCTCGCGTGCGGGCTCGCGCTGGCGTTCGGCCCGCCGATGGTCGTGTACGCGACCGCGATCCTCTCCTCGTGCGCGATCACGCTCACGCGCCCGGTCCACAACGCCCTGCTCCCCGACCTGTCCGCTTCGACGTCCGAGCTCACGGCGGCCAACTCGGTGTCTGGCACGGTCGAGGGACTCGGCACGATGGTCGGTCCGCTCCTGACGTCGTTGCTGGTGGTCTCGAGCGGCCTGGCGGCGGTGCTCTTCCTGTTCGTTCCGTTGTTGCTCGTGGCCGCGGCGCTCACCGTCCGGCTCGAGCTGCGCGCCGTGCCGCTGCACGACGACGACGTCCATCCGGGGATCGTGCACGCCGTCGCCGAGGGCGCCCGCGTGCTACGCGACGACCACCCGGCGGCGGCGGTCGCCCTGCTCGGCGGCGCGCAGTTCTTCATCCTCGGGGTACGCGACATCCTCTACGCCGTCCTCGCGATCGACGTCCTGGGCGTCGGGGAACAGGGGGCCGGCATCCTCGCCGGCGCGGTGGGGGTCGGTGGCCTCGTGGGCGCCGCCGCGACGGCCGTGCTCGTGGGCCGCGTGCGCCTCGCGACGCCGGTGGAGGTCGCCGTCGGCACCGCCGCGGGGGCGACGGCCTCGCTCGCGCTCGTGATGGCGATGGGGCCTGCGGTCCTGATCCTCGTGGTCGCCGGCGCCTCGCGGGCCTTCTTCGACGTGGCCTCGCGGACGCTGCTGCAACGCAGCGTCCGCCCCGACGTGCTCGCGCGGGTGTTCGGGCTGCAGGAGGCGCTGCTGCTCGTGGGGCTCGCGGTGGGGTCGGGTTCGGCCCCGATCCTCGTCGCCCTGTTCGGGAGCCGCGGGGCGTTCGTGGCGGCGGGGGTGCTCCTGTTGATCTGCGGTCTCCTGGCCTGGCCGTCGCTGCGCACGCTCGACCGGCGGGCGGTGCTGCCCGACCCCGAGCGGTTCGTGCTGTTCCGCGAGCTCGACATCTTCCGGCCGGTCCCCCAGCCTGCGCTCGAGCAGCTCGTCGCCGCGGCGCGTCCCGTCCGCGTGGGGGCGGGCGAGGTCCTGATCCGCGAGGGCGACGTGGGGGACCGCTTCTACGTGGTCACCTCCGGACACCTCACCGTCGAGCACGGGGGCAGGATCGTCGCGACGCTGGGGCCGGGGGCCTACGTGGGCGAGATCGCGCTCCTGCGGGACGTCCCTCGGACCGCGTCGGTCGCCGCACCCGTCGAGACCGAGCTGCTGGCCGTCGACCGGGAGGCGTTCCTGCTCGCCGTGACCGGGTCGCGCCGCGGCTCGCGGGCGCTGGACGCCGAGGTCGACCGGCGCCTCGCCGAGCTCGGCTGACCGCCGTCACGGAACCGCAACATCCGGCGCGTGAACCATCCGGGGGGTGCGACCGAATCCGCGGGTGGAGCCCCTCTCTCCGAAGGGAAGCCCCGGTCGATCCCCATCGACCGGGGCTTCTCGTCATCCGGTCCCGACCGGCTAGGCTCCCCGCCCATGTACGAGCACCAGGAGCGGATCCGGTGGCGCGACGTCGACAGCTACGGCCACGTCAACAACGCCGTCTACCTCAACTACCTGGAGGAATGCCGGGACCGCTGGATCACGCAGGTGCTGGGTGACCGGTTCGGGTTCGTGATCGTGCGGGTCGCGATCGACTACCGGCGCGAGCTGTCGCTCGAGGACGAGTCGGTGACCGTGACCTGCCGCGGGACCGGCTACGGCACGTCCTCGATCCGGACGGCCGAACAGGTCCTGATGCGCGACGGGACGGTCGCGGCCGAGGCCGCGTCGGTGGTCGTGAAGCACGACGACCGGGCGCGCGCGGCGGTGGCGCTGACCGAGGCGGAGCGGGCCCTGCTCGACGCCGCGATCGCGGACGGCGGCTAACGCAGGACGCGTCGGCCGTGGACGAAGTGGTCCCGGTACCAGCCGTCGCCGACCCACATGATCGTCACGCCGCCCGGCGTGCTCGAGGAGTCCAGGGCGAAGCCGTTCCCGATGTAGGTGTCGACGTGGTCGACGGTCCCGTCGCGGTCCCCGTCGTAGAACATCACGTCGCCGGGACGGAGCTCGCGGAACGGGATGCGCTTCGGCGTCATCCGCGCCATGTCGGCCGAGGTGCGCTGCGCGAGACGCCAGCCCCGGTACGGACGCGGCGGCGCCACCCTCCACGCGCCGCCGTCGTTCTCCCGCAGGAGCCACCAGGTCAGCCCCGAGCAGTCGAACCCGGACCGCGGCTGGCCGCCGAGACCGGCGGGCGCCCGCGACTCGAGACCCCACTCGCCACCCCACACGTACGGGTAGCCGATGTAATCGACGCCCCAGCCCACGATCTCGAGCAGCCGTGGACCCAGGTGCGGGAGCTCGATGCCGACGTACTGATCGCGGAGCGCGTCGATGTTCCACGCGGGCTGCGTCGCCGCGCGGTAGAGGGAGTACGCGACCTGGGCCCGCGACAGGACGTCGGCGGGCCCCACGTCGAGCGACTCGCTGCCGCTTGGCGCGTTGTAGCGGAGCCCCAGGCGCATGCCCAGCAGCGTCGTGCCGAAACGCTCGGGGAGCGCGAACCGCACGCCGTCGCGGGTGTGCAGCCGGTCCAGCGATGCGGCCGCGGGTCCCAGCCGGAGCGCCTGCACGAACGCGTGATGCGCGCCGCGCATGGTCACGAGCCCGTTCGGATCGAAGAGACCGCCCGGCGCGACGTGGAGCCAGCCGCGCTCCACGGCGATCGCCGCGAACCGATGCCAGGGCGAGTCCGGGTCCACGTCGGGGAAGGACACGTCCGGATCCGCCTCGGCGTCGGGCGCGAACGCGCGCACCAGCGCCCGCGCGAAGTAGCGGCGCCGTTCGGCGGCCTTGGGCTTGAAGGGGTACCGGCCGTCCCCGTCGGGCGCGAAGTCCCGCATCCAGTTGAACGACCCGGCGACGTAGGTGATGGCGGGCTTGGCCCAGCCGTAGCCCTCGAGGTCGGAGAACCTGACGGCCGCGCGCGCGGCGACCGCGCGGTCGGCCTCGACGACGGGGATCGCGGGCATCCCGGACCCCGCCTCGCCGTCGCGGACGCCCGCCGTGGCGGGGGCGGCGCCGAGCACGACCGTCAGGCCGACGGCCGCGGCGAGCGCGGGTCGCAGCAGACGACGACGGACCAGGTGTCCCCCCGGGAGCATGGTTCTGTGGTCGGCCGCCAGGGGGGGATCCTTGAGGCAGGGAGGGTCGGGGCGCACCGCCTCCGACCCTAGCGCCGGCGCCCGGCAGAGGCATCTCCGCAGGTAGCCTGGGGATCGTGCTGGGCGACCGGGCCGCGACGGTGGTGGAGATCCGTCCCTTCGACATCCACGGGAGCGCGCACGTCGACGTGACGCTCTCGTGGGAGGACGGGGGGACGGCGACGGCCCGGCTGGGCGCCGAGAGCGTTCCCGACGCGATCGAGCCGGGCGATCGCGTGATCGCCCGGCTCGTGATGTCGACCGTGGTGGCGCTGGAGCGCCCGCCTGCCAGCTAAGCCTCGTCCGGGCCCTCGGACCTCACCTGTTCGACGGCTTTGAGCGCTTCGCGGAGGTCGCCCAGCCATTCCTCCTGCTTCTCGCCCACGAGCCGGACGCACCAGGCCAGGGCATGGCTCCGTGACCGGGCCACCCCCGACTCGACCAGCGTGTCCAGCACCCGTCGCTCCCCCAGGCGCAGGCGGGTCATGGCCGGGACCGCCTGCACGGTGAACAGGCGGCGGGTGTCGCCGCAGACGGCGCCCCAGCTCACCTTGCGGCCGAACGCGCGCTCCGCGTCGTCGGCGATCGCCATGCGCTGGCGGCGGGTGTCCTCGCGGTGCCCGTCGATCCGGGCGGCCGCGGCCGCGTGCCGCTCCTCCTCGGACGCCCCCTCGGCGACCGTCGGCGCCGCGAGCGTCCCGACCACCAGGATCTCATCCCGGTCGTACGTGACCTCCGGCGCCTCGGTGAACCAGCCGTCGGGGATGCGACCGGCGAACCAGCCGCGGACCTGCTCGTCTCCTGCCGAAGTCTGTGTCATGTAACGAGGATTACGTCATTACTCAGATACGTCAACTGGTACCACGGTTGCCGTACCCTGCGCGCCATGCACCCGCCGTCCGAGGAGGTCCCCGCCGGCTACGGCGGCGGCCGCCTCCAGTCCGACGTCGGGACCCCCGAGCCCACCGCCTACGACGGGCTCGCGCTGGGGATCACCCACGCCGAGGCCGCCGGCGAGATGGCGCCCGAGGACCGGGACATCGCGGCGGCGATCGCCGGCCAGGCCGGGTGGATGACCGGCTTCCTCGAGCGGCTCGTCGACCAGCCGACGGTCCTCGGTCACGAGGCGGGGGGGCAGGCGGTCGTCCGCGAGGCGATGGAGGAGATCGGCCTGGCGCCGGTCGACGTCCCGATGGACGCCGAGGCGTTGCGGGCGCATCCGGTGCACTCGCCCTTCGACTGGGACGTCGACCGCACAGTCAACGTGGTCGGGACGTGGCACCCGGGTGCGACCGATCACGGCCGCTCCCTGATCCTCAACGGTCACGTCGACGTCGTCTCGCCCGAGCCGCGCGCGCAGTGGGCGCGCGACCCGTTCCTCGCGCACGTGGCGGACGACTGGCTCTACGGCCGCGGCGCCGCGGACATGAAGTGCGGGCTCGCCGCGATGGCGGGAGCGGTGAAGGGACTGCGCGCGATGGGCCTGGAGCCGCACGCACCGATCCACCTCCAGTCGGTCGTCGAGGAGGAGTGCACGGGCAACGGCGCGCTCCAGACGATCCTCGCGGGCTACCGTGCCGACGGGGTCGTTATCGGCGAGCCGTTCGGCGGCGCCATCACCACGTCGCAGGTCGGCGTGCTGTGGTTCCACGTGACGATGCGCGGCGTGCCCGGCCACGCCGCGGCGAGCGGCCAGGCGGTGAACGCGATCGAGAACAGCCTCCATCTGATCCGGGCCCTCCGGGTCCTCGAGGCCGAACTGAACGCCGACCCGCCGCCGCCCTACGACCGGTACGAGCACCCGATCGCGTTGAACGTGGGCACGATCCACGGCGGCGACTGGCCGTCGACCGTCCCCGGCGAGTGCACGGTCGGATTCCGTATCGCGGCGTACCCGGGGACCTCGATCGAGGAGCTCCAGCGTCGCGTCGAGTCCGTGGTGCACGAGGCGGCCGCGGCCGACCCGTCGCTGTTCGCGCACCAGCCCGAGGTCATCTACCGGGGTTTCCGCGCGTCCGGCTACGAGATCGCGCACGATCACCCGCTCGTCACGACGCTGTCGAGCGCGTACGCACGGCACGTGGGCACGCCGCCGGCGCTCGTCGCCACGACGGGCACGACCGACGCGCGCGTCTTCGGCGAGGCCGCGGGGATGCCAGCGGTGTGCTTCGGCCCCTACGCCGAACAGGCCCATGGCGTCGGGGAACGGGTGTACCTTCCGAGCGTGGTGCAGACGGCGCAGGTCATGGGCGTGTTCATCAGGGACTGGTGCGGTCTGACATGACCTGGCTCTGGTGGGCGATCGGCGTCGCGGCGCTGATCGCGGCCGTACGGATCCTCAGGCACCGGACGCCCACACCCGACGCAGCCGACGTCGACGCATCCGCGCCGCCCTCCGTCCCCGCGCTGGTGTCCGGCGAGGGACCCCTGCAGGGGATGCCGGCGATCCGGCACTTCTTCCGCACGAACGAGACGCCCGTCTACTTCGTCAGCGCGACCGCGTTCAACCTGCTCGGGATCGACCGGTGGGTCCGCAACTTCCGGTTCGTCAACTACTACGACTCGTTCGACGGGTGGCATCCGAACGTGATCGTGCCGAAGGAGCAGACCCCGCGCGCGTTCGGATCGATCGAGGAGATCGTGAACTACCTCCTGGGGCACAAGGAGATCGACGATCTGGTGCGGCAGCGCGGCGGCGGCAAGGCCGCGTTCCTGATGTTCGACGAGGAGACCGAGGAGCTCGCCGAGGACCTGGGCCTGGACGTCGCGTTCCCGTCCGCGTCGCTCCGCCACCGGATGGACTCAAAGATCGAGACGACGCGTCTGGGCAACGAGGCCGGGGTGCCGAGCGTGCCGAACGTGATGGGCCGCGGGACCGACTACCCGGCGCTCCTCGACCTCGCCCGCGGGGCGGGCCTGGGGGACGACCTCGTCGTGCAGACCCCGTACGGGGACTCGGGACAGACGACCTTCTTCATCGCCGACGAGGGCGCCTGGGGCGATCACGAACGCCAGATCGGGGGGCACGAGATCAAGGTGATGAAGCGGATCGAGCCCCGCGAGCTCGCGATCGAGGGGGTCATCACCCGTCACGGCACGCTCGTGGGCCCGCTGATGGCCGAGCTCACGGGGTTCCCCGAGCTGACCCCTTACGACGGCGGATGG
>DASQKC010000020.1:0-14437 GCA_035630755.1 Actinomycetota bacterium
GCGAGTCCCGCTTGCTGCGGAACTCGATCGACACCGTCCGCAGGATCAGGAACAGCAGGACCAGCATGAGGGCGAGGTAGAAGCCCGAGAACAGCGACGCGTAGACGACGGGGAACGCGCCGAACAGGACCCCACCGCCCACGACGAGCCACACCTCGTTGCCGTCCCAGATCGGGCCGATGCTGTTCAACGAGATGCGGCGTTCGTCGTCGGTGCGCGCGACGAAGGGGTGGAGCATCCCCACCCCAAGGTCGAACCCGTCCAGCACGAGATAGGCCGCGATCACCGCCACGAACAGCCCGTACCAGAGCCCTTCGAGCGTCACGGTCCCTCCTTCGACGCGGTGGCACGGCTGCGCGCGAACACCTCGCGCAGGGTGTCGGGGAGGTCCGACGTCACGGACTGGGTCTCGTCCAGCGGCGTCGGGCCGTGCTTGATCTTCCGGTCGAGGAGGAACAGGAACAGCACCAGCAGGAGCGCGTACAGCAGCGCGAACATGATCAGCGAGGCGAGCACCTGCCCCGTCGTCAGGTTCGGTGACACGCCGTCGGTCGTGCGCAATACGTTCCAGACCATCCAGGGTTGTCGACCGATCTCCGCCGTCCACCACCCCATCGTCGTCGCGAGCTCGGCCAGGAACACGGTGGAGATCGCCGCCCACAACACGGCCTTCGGCATCGGCCGGCCGTCGCGACGACGCCGGTGCCAGTACATCCAGATGCCAACCCCCATGATCGGGAACAGGAACCCCAGGTCCACCATCAGGTGGTACACCTGGAACGTCAGGTTCACCGGTGCCCACGTGTCCTCGGGGAACTGGGTGAGGCCCGGCACCACCGCCTGGGGGTCCTGGTACGACAGGATGCTGAGCAGGCACGGGATGGAGATGCCCTTCGTCGTCTGCGCGGACTCGTTCACCCAGCCCACGAGGTAGAACGGGGCGCAGGTCCGCGGGACCCAGCTCCCCTCCATGGCGACGAGCTTGGCCTGCTGGTTGTTGGTCACCTCGATCGCCATCTGCGCGCCGAACACGAACACCTGCAGGATCGCGAGGATCGCGAAGAACCGGACCGCCACGGTGAAGTTCCGCCGCGCGAAGTCCCGGTGCCGGCCCTTCAGCAGGTACCACGCCGACACCGAGAGCACGAGCGCCGAGCCGATCATCCACGACGCCACCCAGACGTGCGCGAGGCGGGGCAGGAACGACGGCGTGAACATCACCGCGCTGAACGAGTCCATCACCGCCTGCGATCCCCACTGCGTCGTGGTCGTCGAGTAGCCCTGCGGCGTCTGCATCCAGGAGTTCGCCATCAGGATCCAGACGGCGCTGAAGTGAGCGCCGAACGTGACGAGCGCGGTCGCCGTGAACCACATCTTCGGGCCGAGCCGCGTCCCCCCGAACAGCAGGAGGCCGAGGAACCCCCCTTCGAGGAAGAACGCGAAGATGCCCTCCGCCGCGAGGAGGCTGCCGAACACGTTGCCGACGAAGCGCGAGTACTGCGACCAGTTCGTGCCGAACTGGAACTCCTGGACGATGCCCGTCGCGATCCCGAGCGCGAAGACGAGCCCGTAGACCTTGACCCAGAAGAACGAGGCCTCACGCCACGCCAGGTCGCGCGTCCGCACGTACTTCCAGGCCATGTAGCACATCATCAGACCGAGGCCCATCGAGATGGGCGGGAAGATGAAGTGGAAGCTGATGGTCAGCCCGAACTGGAGCCTCGACAGGAACTCCGGGTTCACGCCCTCCCCCTCACGGTCCCTCCCCGGCCGACGTCGAGGCTAGAGTCCGGGGCTGCCCTGCATGATCCCGCCGTCGGCGAAGATCGTCGTCGCGGTGACGTAGCTCGCGCCGTCGCTCGCCAGGAACGCGACCACGCTGCCGATCTCCTCCGGCGCCGCCACGCGGCCGAGCGGGATCGCGGCGTTGAGCATCGCCATCTTCTTCGGGTCCGCCTCGGTCTCCTTGTTGATCGGGGTGTCGACCGCGCCCGGACCGACGCCGACCACGGTGATGTCGTGCGGCGCGAGCTCGACGCCAGCGGTCCGCGTCAACATCCGCATGCCGCCTTTGGACAGGCAGTACGGCGTGTTGCCCGGCATCGGCCAGTCCTCGTGCACCGACGTGATGTTGATGATGCGGCCGCCATCTCCCTGCGCGATCATCTGCTTCGCCGCGACCTGCGTCCCGAAGAAAGCGCTCTTCAGGTTGATGTCCATCACGAAGTCGTACTGCTTCTCCGTGGTCTCGAGCACGGAGGACCGCGTCTCGACGCCCGCGTTGTTCACCATGACGTCGAGCCGCCCGAACGCCTTCACGGTTTCGTCGACGAGCCGCTGGAGATCCTCCACCTTGCTCACGTCGGCGTCCACGCCGATCGCCTGGTCGCCGAGGGCGACGATCTGCCGCTCGAGTTCCTCGGTGGCCTCGGGGTTCGCGACGAAGTCGATGCAGACGTTGGCACCGGCCTCGGCGAGGGACAGGGCGACGGCCTTCCCGATCCCGCTGTTGCCTCCTGTCACGATCGCGGACTTGCCCTTCAGGCTCATCGTTCCCCTTCCTCGCGCTGGCAGACCGATCCTAGCCCTCCTCCTACCGCATCCGCTCGGCGATGTGCTCGCCGACGCGGATCGCGTTCGCCATCGCGGTGAGCGCGGGGTTCACCGCGCCGATGCTCGGGAAGAAGCTCGTGTCGACGACGTACAGGTTGTCGAGCTCGTGCGCCTTGCAGTCGGGGTCGAGTACCGACGTCGCCGGATCGCTGCCGAACCGGCACGTGCCGGCCTGGTGGGCCACCCCGGCGATGGGGATGCTCATGTGCATGTAGAAGTTCTTCGAGAGCACGTGGTGGTCCGCCATCCCGGCGTGGTTCAGCACCCTCTTGAGCCCGTGGTACAGGCGGGAGGCCTCCTCGTCGTTGGACGATCGGTAGGCCAGGTGGACCTTGCCGTCGCCGTCGAGCGTCACCCGGTTGTCGGGCAACGGGAGGTCCTCGGTCGTGAGCCAGAAGTCGACCACATGGCGCGCCGTCTCCGCGAGGGTGAAGTGCGGCGCGAGCTTGGTGAGCGCGGGTTCCTCACCCTTCATCGCCTCGGCGTTGGACTTGCCGACCATCTGGATCTGCCCGACGGGATAGTCGTAGCCGTCCACCCCGAAGTAGAAGTCGTTCAGCGCCAGCGTCTTCTGGAACACCGTGTCGTTGGGCTCCTTCGACAGGGCGACGACGGCCTTGCTGTTGTGGAACATGTAGTTGCGGCCCACCTGATCCGAGCCGTTCGCGAGCCCGTTCGGATGACGGTCGTTCGCTGATGCGAGCAGGACTTTCGCGCTGTTCGTCGCGCCTGCCGACAGCACCACGATGTCGGCGGCGTACGTCTCGAGCCCGCCGTCCCGCGACACGACCACCCCCGTGACCGCGCCGCCGGACTCGTCGGTCTCCAGGCGCAGGACCTCGGCGCCCACCAGGAGCGTGACGTTCGGCTCGTCGAGGATGGGTCGGACGGCGATCGACTCCGCGTCGGACTTCGCGTGCACGAGGCACGGGTACCCGTCGCACCACGTGCAGCGGATGCAGGTACTCATCGCGCGATGCGCCTCGTCGAGCATGATCCCGCACGGTGCGTGGTACGGGTGGTAGCCGGCGGCGGTGAGATCGTCGTGCAGCTGTTGGATCCTCGGCTCGTGCGACACCGCGGGCCACGGGTACTGCTTGCTCCACGGTCCTTCGGTGGGATCTTCGCCGTGTTCCCCGTGGACCTGGTACAGCCACTCGGCGCGCGTGTACCAGGGCTCGAGGTCCTCGTACGTGACGGGCCACGCCGGCGACACGCCGTCCACGTGCGTGAGATCGCCGAAGTCCCGCGGCCGCAGGCGGTACAGGGCGGCGCCGAACATCTTCGTCGCGCCCCCCACGTAGTAGTGCACCTGTGGCTGGAACGCCTTCCCGTCCGCGTCGTACCACGTGTCCTCGGAGATGTACCGGCCCTGGACGAAGACCGGGTCGGGCTCCCAGTTCTCGCTCTCCCGTGGGAGGAAGTCGCCGCGCTCGAGCAGCAAGATCCGCTTCCCCGATGGCGCGAGCGTATGGGCAAGCGTTCCACCCCCCGCGCCGGTCCCGATGATGATCACGTCGAAGCGCTCAGCCATCGTCATCCCCCTCCTCGTGGAAGCGTGAGGTGTCGCTGGTATCGAGCACCCGGTTCTTCCCGAACTCCTCCCAACCCCAGTCGATGAACGCGTCGGTGCGCTGGCTGACGCCGCTCATCAGGTAGGCGTGGACCCCGAGCCACGCGGCGAAGGCCACGTGCCCGTGCAGCTCGTGCCGATGTTCGCCCATCTCGGCGATCGCCGCGTTGTGGCCGATCATCGCCATGATCCCCTTGTCGTGGTACTCGAACGGCGTCGGCGGCTTCCCGTCGACGTCGGCGACGATGTTGCTCGCGGTCGCCTGGCCCGCCTGCAGCGCGACCGACCCGAGTTGCGGATAGGCCTGCCCCTCGGGGTTCGGGATGTTCGCGAGATCGCCGACCACGAACACCCCCGGGTGGTCGGCCAGGGTCAGATCCTCCCGCACGTCGATCCGCCCCCCACGTCCCTGCGGGACGCCGCTGGCGGCCGCCAGCGGCGCGGCCTGGATCCCCCCGCCCCAGATGACGCACCCGGTCGCGATCGTGTCGCCGTCGGACAGGGCGACGTGGTCGGCGGCCACCTCCTTCACGGTCGTGCCCAGCCGGATCTCGACCCCGCGGTCGGTGAGCACCTTCGAGGCATAGTCGTGCGCCTTGGGCGAGAACGGTCCGAGGACGGCCGAGCCCCCGTCGACCAGGACGACGCGAGCCTTGTCGAGAGCGAGGTCGTGGAACCGCGAGGGCATCACGTCGCGGATCAGGTCGGCGAGGGCACCCGCGACCTCGGTCCCGGTCGCGCCCGCCCCGACGACGACGAAGGTCAGGCCACCGGCGTCGATCGTCGCGGGATCCCGCTCGGCCTCCTCGAACGCCGCGAGGATCCGGGTGCGCAGCCGACGCGCGTCGTCGAGCGCGTAGAGCGGGAACGCGTGCTCCACACCCGGCGTCCCGAAGAACTTGGCCTGGCTCCCGGCGGCGAGCACCAGGTAGTCGGCCTCGATCATCCGGCCGTCGGCGAGCGTCACGGCCTTGGCCGACGGGTCGGCGGACGCGACCTCGCCCTCGAGGACGTCCACGCTGTCGCGGCGGTGGAACAGCTCGGCGAGACCCATCTCGACGTCGGCGTCCGCCAGTTGGAACGTCGCCACCTGGTAGAGCAGGGGCAGGAACTGGTGGTACGCGTGGCGGTCGATCAGCGTGACCCGCGCGTGGTGAGGGTGCTTCGCGAGCGCGCGGGCGCACCCCACGCCGGCGAACCCGCCGCCGACGATCAGGACGTGCGCCTGCTCGGTCACGCGTCGATCCCCCACCGTCCACTCCAGCCTTGGCCTGGGCCGAGATTGACCACGTCCGTCCCGGTCCGCAACGCGTTCGGCGGACACGACATCGGCTCGATCGCCACGCCGTGACGTCGCCGTGCGACAGGGTCGAGCGTGTCGCCCGTGTAGACCTGGACCCAGGGGAACGCCGCGTCCATCCACACGCGGAGCGTCCGCTCATCGTCGAGCTCGACCACCGCGAGGCCGTCGCGGTCACGGATGAGATCCGTGAAGCCCGTGTCCAGGACCGCGGTCCCGATCGGCTCGCCCTCGCGGAGGTCGAACGGCGTCCCCTCGACCGGCTGGGTCCCGACCGGGAGGGCGCGCTCGTCGGTCAGGAGCCGCGTCGCGGCCGGCACGGTCAACCGAGCGCCGTCGATCGTCCCGCCGCCTGCTCGCACGTACGGGTGGAAGCCCACGCCGAACGGGGCGGTCGACGCGGATCGGTTCGTCGCATCGAACGTCACCTCGAGCCCCGTCGGCACGAGGGCGTACCGGATGGCGAGGTCGATCCGCCACGGGTACCCGGGGCTCGGATGCAAGGTGCAGGACAGATCCAAGGCATCCGCGCTGGACGTATCGACCTGCCACGGGAGCCATCGGACGAGGCCGTGGATCGCGTTCCCGCGCTCGGGCTCGCTCAGGGCAGCCGACGCGCGCCGGCCGTCGAAGTCGTAGCTCCCGTCCTCGAGCCGGTTCGGCCATGGCGCGAGGATCTGTCCCCGGCCCGCCGACGCGAGCTGGTGCTCGTCGAAGCCATCGATCACGGGCTCGCCGTCCACGGTGAGCACGCGGAGCGTCGCGCCGACCTCCGTCACGACGGCGGCGAAGGCTCCCGACGCGATGGCGTGCTGCACGCCGGACGGCGCGGCGACGGCGCCGATCGCCATGGTCACACGTCGGAGGAAAGCGCGACCGCGCTCGCGATGAGCGTCAGGTGGGTGAACGCTTGCGGAACGTTGCCGATCAGCCGCTGGTTCACCTGGTCGTACTCCTCCGAGAACAGCCCGAGGTCGTTGCGCAACGCGAGCAACCGCTCGAACAGCTCCTCCGCCTCCTTCCGCCGGCCGATCATCGCGAGATCGATCACCAGCCAGAAGCTACACGCGAGGAACGCGCCTTCGCCGGGCGGCAGGCCGTCGGCCGCGCCCTCGTCGGGGATGTACCGCATCACGAAGCCGTCCTTCACGAGCTCGCGTTGGATGGCCTCGACCGTGCCGACCACGCGGGGGTCGTCGGCCGGCAGGAACCCGACCTGGGGGATCAGCAAGAGCGACGCGTCGAGCTGCGTGGACCCGTAGTACTGCGTGAACGTGTTCCGCTCGGCGTCGTACCCCTCGCGACAGATCTCCTCGTGCATCTCGTCGCGGAGGCGGGCGAGACCCTCGGCGGCGTCGGTCCGGCCCACGACGTCGGCCATCTTGGCCACACGGTCCACGGCCACCCACGCCATCACCTTCGAGTGCACGAACTGCTTGCGGCCGCCGCGGACCTCCCAGACCCCGTCGTCGGGGTCGCGCCAGTGCTCCTCGAGCCACCCCATCACCTGCAGGGCGACGCCTTCCGCGTGCGGCACCGGCTGCATCCCGAGCTCCCGTGCGCGGTAGATCGCGTCGACGAGCTCGCCGTAGACGTCGAGCTGGAGCTGGCCGGACGCGGCGTTGCCGACGCGGACGGGAGCGGACCCCTCGTAGCCGGTGAGGTGCGGCAGCTCGTATTCGTCGAGCCGGCGTTCCCCGCCGAGGCCGTACATGATCTGGATGTCGTCGGGGTCACCCGCGACGGCGCGGAAGACCCAGTCCCGCCAGCTCGTCGCCTCCTCCACGTAGCCCGCGGCCATGAGCGCGTCCAGCGTCAGCGCGGCGTCGCGGAGCCAACAGAACCGGTAGTCCCAGTTCCGGACGCCCCCGAGGAACTCGGGCAACGAGGTCGTGGCGGCCGCGACGATCCCGCCGGTCGGCGCGTACGTCAGCGCCTTCAGCGTGATCAGGGATCGCTGCACCTCGTCGGACCATCCACCCCCGTACGTGGATCTCGCCGACCACTCGCCCCACCACGCGTCGGTCAACGCGACGGTCAGGTAGGGGTCGAGCGGGTCGGGCCGAGCCTCCCACGACGGGTGCGCTGACAGCACGAACCCGACGCGCTCTCCCTCCCCGACGGTGAATCCGGCCGTGGCGTGGAAGTCACGCTCGCGCAGCGGGACATCGGCTCGCAGCTCGAGGGCGTGGGGGCCGGCACCGCTCACGACCGCCCCTCCGGCCATCCGCATCCACGGCTTCGTCGCGCCGTAGTCGAACCGGGGGACGAAACGAGAGGCCATCTCGACGGACCCTTCGAGGCCCTCGACCACGCGGACGATCCGCGGGACGTCGCGGACGATCGGCGGTCGGACGTCGCGGACCGGCATGCAGTCCGTCAGGCGAACTCGTCCGTCGGCCGTCGTGAACTCGGTCTCGAGGACGAGCGTGCCGGGACGGTACCGACGTTCGGTCGCCGTGGTCTTCCCCTTCGGCCCGACCCGCCAGGATCCGTTCTCCTCCGTCCCGAGGAGCGAGGCGAAGCACGCGGCGGAGTCGAAACGCGGGATGCACAGCCAGTCGATGGACCCGTCGATCCCGACCAGGGCGGCGGTGTGCAGGTCGCCGATCATCCCGTAGTCCTCGATGCGCAGCGCCATGCACCCCTCCCCCGGTGAGCGGCGGTCCCGACCGACGACCCAGCATGGCCCGATCCGGACCATCGCGCCACCCGAGGGGCGCCGACGCCGACGCGTCGACGCCCCCTCAGGTCGACGTCAGATCCGCCGGCGGTACCGGGTGATCGCGAGCGGTGCGAACAGCGCGACGATCCCGACCATCCATGCGAACGAGCGGATCAACGGCTCCTGGACCGGGCCGCCAAGCATGAGGCCCCGCATCGCGTCGATCACGGCCGTGATGGGGTTCCAGGTGGCGAACGCCTCGAGCCACCCCGGCATGGTCGACGGATCGACGAACGCCGAGCTGGCGAACGTTAGCGGCAGGATGATCATGAAGCCCCAGGTCTGGACCGACTCCGTGCTCCGCGCCGCGATGCCGATGAACGCCATCGGCCAGCACATGACGAGGCCGAACAGCGTCCCGAGCGCCACGGAGGCGACCGCGCCGGCCGTCCCCCCGCCGAACCGGAACCCCAGGATCATCGCGAACCCGGTGATGATCAGGATGCTCCACACGATCCGGACCCCGTCGGCCAAGATCCGGCCGCCGATCACCGACGAGCGCGCCATCGGCAACGACCGGAACCGGTCGATGACCCCCCGCTGGAAGTCGACGTTCAGCGCGATCGCGGTCGTGAACGGCAGGAAGGCGAGGCTCTGGACGAGGATGCCCGGCAGGGCGAACTCCAGGTAGGACCGGCTCGAACCGGTGATCGCGCCGCCGAACACGTAGACGAACAGCACGAGGAACATGATCGGCTGCAGCGTCATCTCCACCAGCTGCTCGGGCGTGGCCTTGATGTGCAGCAGGTTCCGTCGCGCGATGGTGAGCGTGTTCGTGATGACGTTGCCGCCGGTGGTCGGGATGGTGACGGCGCTCATGCGGGCCTCCTTCCGTCGGTGCGTGGCGCCTCGGCGTCGGCCTCGTCCTCGGCGAGGTGTCCGGTGAGCTCGAGGAAGACCTCGTCCAGGCTCGGGCGGCGCAGCGACAGGTCGTCGACCGCGATCCCGCCCTCCTCCAGACGCTGGAAGGCGTGGTTGATGGCCGCACGGTCGTCGATGCGCACCGTCACGAGCTGACCGTCGTTGTAGATGCCCTCGTCGTCGACCGCGAAGGCCGCGAGGATCTTCTGCGTCTCGGGCAGGTCGACCGCGTCGGTCGGCTGCGCCTGGAGCACCAGGCCGCCCACGCGGGTCTTGAGGTCCTGCGGCGTGCCCGCCGCGATGACCTTCCCGTGGTCGATGACGACGATCTCGTCCGCCAGGCGGTCGGCTTCCTCGAGGTACTGGGTCGTCAGCAGGACCGTGGTGCCGTCGGCCACGAGGGTCCGGATCATGCCCCACAGCTCGAGCCGGCTCCGGGGATCGAGCCCGGTCGTGGGCTCGTCGAGGTAGAGGAAGCGCGGCCGGCCGACGAGGCTCGCGGCCAGGTCGAGCCGGCGGCGCATCCCGCCGGAGTAGGCCTTCACGAGCGTGCCGGCCGCCTCCGCGAGGTCGAACGCCTCTAGCAGCGACGCCGCTCGGGCCCGGGCCTCGCGGGCGCGCAGCCCGAGGAGCCGGCCGATCATGTAGAGGTTCTCGCGGCCCGACAGCAGTTCGTCGACCGCCGCGTACTGGCCGGTGAGGCCGATCCGGCGGCGGACCTGCTGGGCGTGACGGACCACGTCGAAGCCATCGACGAGCGCGCGGCCCGCGTCGGGACGCAACAGGGTCGACAGGATCCTGATCGTGGTCGTCTTGCCCGCGCCGTTGGGGCCGAGCAACCCGAACACGGTGCCCTCGCGGGCGACGAGATCGATCCCGTCGACGGCCCGGACCTCCCCGAACCGTTTCACCAGTCCTTCCGTCTCGATGGCGAACGTCATCGCGGCCTCCCCTCCAGTTGGTGTCCGATCGGACGTTCCATCGGATGCCCCCGGCGCCGTCCCCCGACGCCGCGCGCTCATCATGCCGAGGTGAAGTGGCCATCCATTGGCCACTTTCCGTGAGAAACTCGGCGGGTGCGTGCGGATCGGCTCGTCGCGGTGTTGCTGCTGCTCCAGGCGCGCGGCCGCGTCACGGCGGCCGAGGTCGCCGACGAGCTCGAGGTGTCCGAGCGGACGGCCCGGCGCGACCTCGAGGCCTTGGCCATGGCCGGAATCCCGGTCTACTCGCAGGCCGGTCGCGGGGGCGGCTGGTCCCTCCTCGGCGGGGCGCGGACCGACCTCAGCGGGCTCAACGCCGACGAGGTTCGGACGCTGTTCCTCGTGGCCGGCCCGTCGGCGGCGGCGACCCCGCAGATCAAGGCCGCGCTCCGCAAGCTCGTGCGCGCGTTGCCCGAACCGTTCCGCGCCGAGGCGGAGGCGGCCGCCGCCGCGGTGGTCGTGGACCCGGCGCGGTGGGACCGGTCGACGGCGGAGCCACCGCGCTACCTCGACGTCCTGCAGGCGGCCGTCGTCGACGGGCTCCAGGTCCGCCTGCGGTACGCGGGGCGCGAGCGTCCGGAGAGCGAGCGGACGGTCCACCCGCTGGGCCTCGTCGCGAAGGCCTCGGTCTGGTACCTCGTGGGCGGGACCGACGCCGGCCTGCGCACGTTCCGACTCAGCCGGGTGCGCGGCGTCACGGTGACCGAGGACCCGGTCGACCGACCCGAGGACTTCGACCTGGCCGCGACGTGGGCCTCGATCGTCGAGACGATCGACGAGCGGCGCGAGTGGGTCACCGCGACGGCGTGGGCTCAGCCCGAGGCGGTCGCGTGGCTGCGACCCACGTTCGGCGACCGCGCGACGTTCGGGGAGGCGGGACCCGACGGACGCGTGCGGGTCGAGATCCGGAGCTGGTCGGCGCACAGCCTCGCGAACGAGGTCGTCGGGTTCGGCGAGCGCCTCGAGGTCGTCGAGCCGGCGGCGGTCCGCGAGGAACTGGCGCGCCTGGGCGAGGAGCTCACCGCCGCGTACGGGTGAGGGTCAGGCCACCGCGTCGGCGAGGATCCGCGCGAGGTCCCCTCGGTCGCGCAGGTCAGTCACGAGCCGGTGCCCGTCACCGCGGTGCGGCACCAGCGTCACGCCCGGCAGGCCCTCGAGGTGCCGCGCGTGGCGCGCGTCCCGCCCGTGATCATCGCAGTAGTGGATGTGCACGCGCGGTCCGCCGCGGTCGCGCAGGACGCGACGCAGATCCATGAGCTCGTGCGGGGGGCCGAGCCGACGCACGTGATGCATCTGCCGGAGCCACCGCCCGTCGAGCCACCGCACGCGGTGACGACGGTCGATCGCGGTCTGTGGGGAGAACGCGTGGACCTCGTCGGCGCCGATGATCGCCCCGAACGCGATCGCCGCGAACCCCCCGGCCGAGTTGCCCGTGAGCACCACGCGGGCCCCCTCGCCGATCTCGGCGCGGAGGCGGGCGGCCGCCTCGGGGAGCGAGGCGCCGAGCCCGCGGATGCCGCGCAGGTACCACACCTGGTCGAGGTCGCGGACGAGGATGCGCCGCACCCCCAACCCCTCGGTGACGCGGAAGAACTCGAACGGCGCGATCCCCAGTCCGCCGCGGATCCCCGCGAACGCCACGAGCGTGACCGGCGGACCCGCCGGCTCGGCGAGGAACCCGACCGTGGGATCGTCGAGCCGGTCGCGGAACCCTGCCATCGCGGCGACGCTAACGACGGCCGCCGGCGCCGGCAACGCGACGGGGGGCGCGCCTGAGGCGCGCCCCCCCGGTACCTCGCGTCGAGCCGTGCCCTACAGGTCAGCCACGTCGCGTCCGTGCGCGGTGAGCGCCCAGATCACGGCGATCGCGACGGCCCCGATCATGATCCCCCAGACCGGGTAGATCGGGATGTAGGCGAACGCGCTCAGACCGCTGATCACGGCCATGATCACGCCGACGGTCCGCGCCCACATCGCGCCCTTGAACAGCCCGAGACCGGCGAGCAGGATCACGACACCCAGGATCAGGTGGACCCAGCCCCAGTTGTTCGTACTGAGCTTGAAGACGAGGTCCTCGGTGGCCACGAACCGGTCATCGTTGATGATCGCCGCGAACCCCGCGATGATCTGGAACCCGCCGACGAGCAACATCATGAACGCGGCGAAGAACGTCCACCCGATGGCCCAGCCGCTCGGCTCTTCCCTGGACGACATGTCGTCCTCCTTTTCCTCCGTGACGCCGCCATGATGCCCCACGACGAAGGCCCCCGGTAGTACCTCGGGGGCCTTCCTCGGAACGTGTCGCGGGGCGGGCTCAGACCTCGAGCATCGCCTGCTTCTTCATGGTCTCGTACTCCTCGGCGGTGATCTTGCCCTCGTCGCGGAGCTTCGCGAGCTTCGCGACCTCGTCGGCCGCCGAGTAGCCCTCGACGCGCCGCTGGGCCTCCTTCATCTTGGCCATCTCCTGCTTGTCCTGCTCGGTCATCTTGGGCCGCGCGATCAGGTAGATCAGCGCGCCGAGGAACGGCACGATGAAGATCAAGATCACCCAGCCGGCCTTCACCCAGCCGGAGATATCGTTGCGACGGAAGATGTCCGCGAACACGGCGATGAAGATCCAGATCGCCATGAAGAAGAAGAAGAACGCGAGCATCGACCAGAGCACTTCGCCCAGGTTCACGTGTGGGACTCCTTTCGGAAGGGGACGCGCCACGGGTCAGCGCGGGCGAAGTCTGCCACGGGAACCCCGGAGCGGTCCAATCGTCACCCTCGCGTACGCTGGGCGGATGCCGCGGACCGTCGACGACCTGCTCGCCGAGGCGCGGGCCCGGTACGAACGGATCCACGCGGTCTTGGCCGCCGCCGAACGCGACGTCGGGGCGCTGATCGTGGATCTCCGTCCGTCGGAGCTGCGACGGGCGCACGGCGAGGTCCCCGGGGCCATCCCGATCGGCCTGAACGTCCTCGAGTGGCGCCTCGACCCCGCGAGCCCGTGGCGGATCCCCGAGATCGACGACCACGACCGGCGCGTGATCCTCGTGTGCCAGGAGGGGTACTCCTCCTCCCTCGCGGTCGCCCGCCTGCTCGACCTCGGGATCACGCGGGCCACCGACGTGATCGACGGGGTGGACGGCTGGCGTTCCGCGGGCCTCCCGTTGGAGCCGTTCGACCCGGCGCGCGGCCCGCGCGACCGGGAGGAGGCGTGAGCGCGCTCGCACCGGCGGCTTGCCGCGCGATGCCCAAGGTCCTCCTGCACGACCACCTGGACGGCGGCGTCCGGCCGCGGACGATCGTCGAGCTCGCCGCGGAGACCGGGTACGACGGGCTGCCGACCACGGATCCGGACGAGCTGCAGACGTGGATGACCCGCGGCGCGGACCGCAAGGATCTGGTCCTGTACCTCGAGACGTTCGCCCACACGATCGGCGTGATGCAGACGCCCGACGCGCTGACCCGCGTGGCCCGGGAGTGCGCCGAGGACCTGGCCGCAGACGGCGTGATCTACGCCGAGATCCGCTACGCCCCCGAACAGCACCTCACGCGGGGCCTCACCCCCGACGAGGTCGTCGCCGCCGTCTCGGCCGGCTTCGAGGACGGCGCGGGCGACCGGATCGTCGTCCGCACCCTCATCGACGCGATGCGCACGGGGACGAGCTCGGAGGAGATCGCGCGGCTCGCGGTGCGGTCGCGCGATCGGGGCGTCGTGGGGTTCGACCTGGCCGGCGCCGAGGCCGGGTTCCCGGCGCGCGACTTCGCGCCGGCCCTCGCGATATGCCGCGACGCGGGGCTGCCGCTCACCGTGCACGCGGGCGAGGCGTTCGGCCCCGCGTCGATCGACGACGCCCTCGACCAGGGGGCGCTCCGGATCGGCCACGGCGTCCACGTGGCCGACGACATCGCGGCCGACGGCGCCCTCGGCCCGGTGGCGCGGCGGGTGCACGACGACGCGGTGCCGCTCGAGCTCTGCCCCACCTCGAACGTGCACTCGGGCGCCGCCGCGTCGATCGCCGAGCACCCGATCGACCGGCTCCGGCGGCTGGGCTTCGCCGTGACGGTGAACACCGACAACCGGCTCATGTCCTCGATCACCCCATCGACCGAGTGGGCCGGGCTGGCAGAGGCGTTCGGATGGACCCTCGAGGACGCCGAGGCCATCACCGACCGGGCCCTCGCGGCAGCGTTCATCGACCCCGTCGAACGCGGCCCGCTGCGGACGCGCGTCCGCGAGGGGTACGCCGCGCTCCGCTGACACCGGGTTGCGCCGCCGCGCGCCCGAGGCGCACGATGCGCGCATCGGATCCGAGGGAGGGGTCGTCATGCGTCGAGGCATCGCCGTGGTGTCGTGCGTCGTGATCGCGATCGGGATGGTCGCGGCCGTGTCCTAT
>DASQKC010000021.1:0-21154 GCA_035630755.1 Actinomycetota bacterium
CGCCGACAGGTGCTCGGTGATGGCCATCGCTACCTTCTTCCTTCTGGCGTCGTCCTGGATACATCTCGCGCTGCGTCGTCGGCGGCTGGTGCGGGCGCGCCGATCACGTAGCTGTGTTCGGCCGCCCATCGCAAGGTGATGGGCTCGCCCGGCCGCAGCTCGGTCATGCCGACCTCGTCGTTCAGCCGGTGGACCGTGAGCTGCTCCCCGGTCCGGAGCAGCACGAGGAGCTGCGTCACGGAGCCCAGGTAGACCACGTCGACCACCGTACCGGTCACCGAGGAGGTCCGCCCGTTGGCGTGCTCCCCGCCGAGCTTGATCCACTCGGGCCGCACGGTGATCGTCGCCGCGGCGTCGCCGACGCCGGGGTCGGCGGCGAGGATCCGTTCCCCGTCGCCGAGGTCCATCACGAGACACCCCGATTCCCGCCGGTCCACGCGGAGCTCGATCAGGTTCGACACGCCGATGAACCCCGCGACGAACGCCGATGCGGGCCGCTCGTAGAGCTCGCGCGGCGTGGCGAGCTGCTCGACGATGCCTCCGTTCATCACGGCGATCCGGTCCGACATCGTCATCGCCTCTTCCTGGTCGTGCGTGACGTAGACGAACGTCGTCCCTGTGCGCGCGTGCAGCTGCTTCAGCTCGAGCTGCATCTCCTTGCGCAGCTTGAGGTCGAGCGCGCCGAGGGGCTCGTCGAGCAGGAGGGCGGCGGGACGGTTCACGAGCGCCCGGGCGAGCGCCACGCGCTGCTGCTGCCCGCCGGAGAGCTGGGCCGGCCGGCGGTCCTCCATGCCCTCGAGACGCACGGTTCGCATGACCTCGGCCACGCGGTCCCCGATCTCGTCGCGCGCCATGAGCTTGATCTTCAGGCCGAACGCCACGTTCTCGACCACGGTCATGTGCGGGAACAGGCCGTAGGCCTGGAACACCATGTTCACGTTCCGCTTCTGCGGCGTGGTCCCCGTGACGTCGGCCCCCTGCAACACGATCCGGCCGGCGTCGGGCGTCTCGAACCCGGCGATCATCCGCAGGGTGGTGGTCTTGCCGCACCCGGAGGGCCCGAGCATCGAGAAGAACTCGCCGCCGGGGATCCGGAGCGTCACGTCGTTCACGGCGACGGTGTCGCCGAACGCCTTCGTGCAGGCGTCGACGAGGATCTCGCCGGTGCGGTCGGTCTCGGTCTCGGTCATGGCTCCATCCGGTTCAGCTTGGCCAGGCGGTACGCGACGAGGGCGAGCAGCCCCGAGATGCCCAGCATGATGAAGTTGAGCGCGGCGCCCGCGCCCCAGTTCGCACCCTGCAGGATGAGGTCGCGAACACGCTGCCCCATCATGTAGGTGCCGCCGCCGGCGCCGCCGACGATGTCGGAGGTCACGAAGTCGGTGAGCATCGGGATGTACACGAGGATGAGCGCGATGAAGATCCCCGGCGCGGCGAGGGGGATCAGGATCTTCTTGGTCTGCTGCCACGCGCTCGCCCCCAGGTCGACCGCGGCCTCGAACACCGAGGGCTCGATCGCCTTCATGGCGGCGTAGATCGGGATCGTCGTGTACGTGATGTAGGTGGTCGTCAACGTCAGGATCACCGCGAACCGGCTGTAGAGGAGCCACTCCACGGGGGGACCGGGGATCAGCCAGTTCACGATCCCGTTGCGACCCAGGATCGTCTGCCACGCGTAGATCTTCACGACCGGCGCGAGCTCGTCGGCCAGCACGAGCGCCAGCAGCATGAAGATCTCCCACCGTTTCGCCTTGAACGCCATGTAGTAGGCGAGCGGGATCGCGATCACCAGCATGATCACCATCGACGTCGTGGCGATGACGGCCGTGTTGAGCGCGATGGTCCGGTTCAGGTCGTTCGTGAGGACGTCGGTGTAGTGCCCGAGCGTGTAGCCCGAGTCCGTGACCGGCGGGAACCGCACCACGCTCATCTGGATCATGATCACGAGCGGCGCCAGGAACAGGATGATCAGCAGCGTGACCGGCGCGAACAAGATCCCGAGCACGCCGCGGCGCGGCCCCTTGGGGCGCGTGGTCGCCGGCGTCACGTCGTGGCTGACCGCGGCCATCAGGTCTTCAGCGCCCCCTGCGCCATCTCGCTCCCCGCGATCGCGTGGACGCCGCCCCCGCGGGCCCGCAGCAGCCAGACGGCGAGGGCGATCAGCCCCACCTGGACCACGGAGATGAGGGTCGAGATCGCGTTCACGACCGCCGTGTGGTCGGGGTTGCGCACCGAGGAGTAGACCCAGATCGGGAACGTCTGATCGAAGCCGATGGTGAACAGGCTGATCTCGTAGTTGTTGAACGACCACGCGAACGCGAAGATCGCGGCCGCGGCGAGCGCGGGGCCGATGTGGGGCATGATCACGTAGCGCAGCACCTGGATCCGCGAACATCCCAGGTCGATCGCCGCCTCCTCCTGCACGCGCTGGAACCGGAAGAGCTGCGCGGCGACGATGGCCGTCACCAGCGGGAACGTGCACACGATCTGGGTCGCGATCACGGTGCCGAGCGAGAGGTCGACGTCGAGCGCGGCGTAGGCCATCAGCGCGGCGATCCCGATGATCAGCCAGGGCAGCACGAGCGGCGCGCTTACGAGACCCCCGACCACGGCGCGCCCGCGGAACCGGAACCGGGTGAGCCCGAAGGCGGCGAGCGTGCCGAGCACCACGCACACGACCGTCACGACGCACGCGATCAGGACCGAGTTCGTGAGCGCCTTACGGAGCAGGGTGTCGTCGAAGACCTCGCCGAACCACCGCGTGGTGAACCCCTCGATCGGGAACGCCAGCACGGTCGAGTCGTTGAACGCGAACGCGATCAGGATCACGACGGGCCCGAAGAGCACGAGGAACACGAACGCGAGGAACGCACGCCACGACCAGGTCGCGAGCGTCCGCCGGGTCACCCGGGGCGCCGTCGTGGCGCTGGCCGGCGCGGCGGGCGCTCGTACGGCGCGCGCCACTAGCCCGCCTTCACCTCGGTCCACGCCGCGCGCCACGCGGCCGCGTCCTCGGGCGGGCTCGCCGGGATGAGGTTGACGGTGGTCGGCGCGCCGTCCTCGCCGGTGACGAAGCCCGAGATCCCGGTGGAATCCAGGACGTCCTGCGACACCTCGTCGACGATCTTGGAGTTCGACGTGACGTAGCTGAAGTTCTCGGCCGCGTAGATCTGCGGCGGCAGGCTCGTGTACCAGTTCAGGAGCGCGTAGGCCGCGTCGAGGTTCTCGGCCTCGGGGCTGATGCCGTACCCGCAGGTCCAGAGCATCTGTCCTTCGCTCGCGGGCGCGAACTGCACGTTCACGCCCTCCTCGCGGAGCGCCTTGGCGGTCCCCGGGTACCCGCTCGAGATCACGACCTCGCCGTTCTTGAACTGCGACTTGATGTCGGCCTCGCCCTTCCAGAAGGTCCGGAACTGGCTGCGGTGGTCGATCAGGAACTGCTTGACCATCTGGAGTTGCGTCTCGTCCATCGAGATGGGGTCGGTGATCCCGTTCGCCAGCGCGCCGACGTCGATCGCGGTCACCGAGAGGTCCTCGAGCGAGGCACGACCGGCGTACTGCGGATCGAACAGGTCGGTCCAGGAGTCGGGCACGTCGGTCACGACGTCGGCGTCGTACATGATCCCCGCCGTCCCGGCGTCGACCGGCACGATGTAGGGCTGTCCATCCACCATCACGCCGGGGAGCTCCTTCATCGACGGGAACAGGTCGTCCCAGTTCTCGAGCCGGTTCACGTCGAGGGGCTGATACAGGCCCCGCTGCACCATCTCGAGCGTGGCCTCGTCGACGCAGGAGTTGACGACGTCGGCCTCGAACCCGGCGAGCAGCTTGGCGATGGCCTCGTCGTTGGACCCGAAGGCGGCCGTGTCCAACTCGATGTCGGGGTACTCCTCGAAGAACGTCTCCATGTAGTCGGGATCGAAGCCGTCGCTGTAGGAGAACAGGCGCAGGCGGCCCGAGGGCTCGCCCGTGCTCGACCCCGAGGGCCCCGCCCCCGAGGTGGTGTCGGATCCCTCCGCACACGCCACGGCCGCAAGGCTCAGCGCGCACACGATCCCTAGGACCCTCACGAACGGCTGCCGCATGGTGACCGACCTCCCCCGCCCCGCAGGGCGCCCCGTCGTCGACCGGCCGAACCTATGGCGATCGCCGGTAGATCGTCAACCGTTGACAACTTCCGAGCACGTTCACGCCGGCTCGGCGGCGTGCTCGACGTAGTCGGCGATGAGCTCGCCGGCGTGGTCGCAGTGCCCTTCGGCCAAGGCGGCGGCCTCGTCCGCATCGCCCGCTTCGATCGCCGCGAGCAGCGGCCGATGCTCGAGCGCGATGTCATCGAGCGAACGGTAGACGTGCTCGTCGAGCCGCAGCAAGGCACGCAGCGTCGGCACGTACCGCTCGAACACCTCCTGCAGACGGGAGTTCGAGGCCAGGCCCACGAGCGTCTCGTGGAAGGCGAGGTCGGCCTGGAAGACGGTGGCGACATCGCCGCCGCCCACCGCCGTCTGGATCGCGTCGACCGCGGCGCGCAGGTCGGCGACCGCGTCCGGATCACCTGCGGCGGCGACCATCCGCGCAGCCCGGCCCTCGATCGCCGCGCGGAGGCCGTAGATCTCGCGGACGTCGTCGGGCGACATCCGGACCACGAAGGTGCCGCGCCGCGGCTCCTCCTGCAGCAGGCCCTCGGCGCGCAGGAGCTTGAACGCCTCGCGCACCGGGCCCCGGCTGATCCCCAGCTGATCGGCGATCTTCGCCTCGACCAGGTGCTCCCCCTGGGCGAACCCGCCGCTCAGGATCTGTTCGCGGACGCGGTCGGCGGCGTCCTCGGCCAGGGAGCGCGGTGTCTCGAGCGGCGTCAGCTGGGTCATGGGCCAGATGGTAGATCGTCGACAGGTGACCGTGTCAAACGCGGCGGTGTAGATTGGCGGCCCATGCCCGACCGGACGGACCCGCTCGCCTACCTCGAGGAGGAGATCGGGGCCCTGGACCGCGACGGCCTCCTGGTGCGACCCCGGTCGCTCGAGGGCCCGACGGGCGCGCGCGCCGTGTTCGACGGACGCGAGGTCATCAACCTGGCCTCGAACAACTACCTGGGGCTCGCGAACCATCCCCGGCTGAACGAGGCCGCCGCGCGGGCGGCGACCGACCTGGGCGCCGGCTCGGGTGCGGTCCGCACGATCGCCGGGACCATGGCGATCCACGTGGAGCTCGAGCGCCGGTTCGCGGCGTTCAAACACGCCGAGGCGGCGCTCATGTTCCCCTCCGGGTTCGCGGCGAACGCCGGCACGGTCGCCGCCGTGCTCGGACCCGAGGACGTGATCGTCTCGGACCGTCTCAACCACGCGTCGATCATCGACGGCGGGCGGCTGTCGAAGGCCCGGATCGCCGTGTTCGATCACGCCGACGCCGCGGACGCCGATCGCAAGCTCGCCGAGACCGCCGACGCTCGCCGCCAGCTCCTGATCACCGACGGGGTGTTCTCGATGGACGGCGACATCGCGCCGCTGCCCGACCTGGTCGAGGTGGCCGAGCGCCACGGCGCGATCATGATGGTCGACGACGCGCACGCGAGCGGCGTGCTCGGGGCGGGCGGCGCGGGTTCGGTCGACCACTTCGGGCTCCACGGGCGCGTCGACATCCAGGTCGGCACCCTCTCGAAGGCGATCGGCGTGCTCGGTGGGTTCATCGCCGGCCGCGCGCACCTGGTCGAGTGGCTGCGCCAGCGCGGCCGCCCGTACCTGTTCTCCACGTCGGCGCCGCCCGCGGTGGCCGCCGCCTGCATGGCGGCGCTGGACGTCCTGGCCGACGAGCCGGAGCGGCTCGCGCGGCTGTGGTCCAACACCGAGCGGTTCAAGGCGGGCCTCACATCGCTCGGGTTCGACACGGGCTCGTCGGCCACGCCGATCACGCCCGTGATCACGGGCGATGCGGTGGCGACCCAGCGGTTCGCCCGCGAGCTCTTCGACGCGGGCGTGTTCGCGCCCGCGATCGTGTTCCCCACCGTGGCGCGGGACAGCGCGCGCATCCGCACGATCGTGATCGCCGACCACGACGACGCGGACCTGGACGAGGCGCTCGCCGCCTTCGGCACCGTCGGCGCGTCGCTCGGGCTCGTCGGCTAACCGTGGCCTCGATCGACCGGGTCGAGGTCCTGGCGGTCGCGCCCGACGTCCCGACCTTCCGTTACACCGACCACGAGCCGCCTGTGACCACCACGACGACCGTCGTCCGGGTGATCGACGCCGACGGCGCCGAGGGCTGGGGTGCGTACGACTCGGACACGTACGCCGAGCCGGACCGCGCCCCGCTGGAACGCCTGCGCGGCGTCGTGCCGCGCCTGATCGGCCGCGAGGCCGAGGACCGCGCGGGGATCGCCGCGCTGATCACCGAGGGCGGGAACCTCCCCTGGCCGCCGACCGTGACCTCGGCGGTCGAGATCGCCCTATGGGATCTGGCGGCGCGCCGCGCCGAGGTCCCGCTGGTCGGGTTCCTCGGCGCCGAGGACCCGGCGCCGCTGCCCGCCTACGCGTCGGTCGAGCTGTTCGACACCCCGGCCGAGTACGTCGAGGCGTTGGAGCGGTGGACCGCGCGCGGCTTCAGCGCCGCGAAGATCCACGCGTGGGGGGACCCGGCGCGCGACGTCGCGCTGCTCGAACAGCTCCACGAGCGGTTCCCCGACCTGGTCCTCATGCACGACGCCGAGGGCCGATACGACCGCCGGGGCGCCCGGCGGGTCGCGGACGCGGGCGCGGCGATCGGCCTGCGATGGCTCGAGGCGCCGCTCCCCGACCTCGACCTCGAGGGCTACCGGCAGCTGCGCGGTCTCGGCGTGCCGATCTTCCCGGCCGGGGACGCCGTGTGGGACGCGCGGCTGCTCCGCGAGATCATGCGCGACCCGCCGTGGGACGCCGTGCGCTTCGACGTCTCGTTCGCCGGCGGCGTCGGGGCGGGCCTGGCGCTCGGCGAGGTGGCCGCGGAGCTGGGGCTGCCCGTCGAACCGATCGCGTACGGCCACACGCTGATCCAGGCCGCGAACCTGCACGTCATGCTCGCGATCGGCCGCACCGCGTTCGTCGAGCTGCCGGTGCCGGCCGAGCCGTGGGAGCACGGGGTCCGCACGACGATCCGGATCGATGACGAAGGGCTCGTCGCTCCGCCGGCGGGGCCGGGCCTGGGCATCGACGTCGACGCCGACGCGATGCGTGCCGCCGCGATCGCGTCGCTCCCCTAGAGGACCGGGCGGCGGAGCGGGACGCCGCGGATGCCGAGGTCGGCGACCGCGAGGAACTCCTCGCCGACGCAGGCGGCGACGACGAGCGAGAGATCCGGTCCCGCGAACGCGATGTTCGTCGGCGCGTTGAGGTACACGGCCTCCCAGTCCTCCACGAGCACCGTCACCGTGCCGTCGGGGGCGATCCGGTCGATGCGATCGGGTGTGTAGTGCGCGACGTAGAGGTTCCCGTCGACGTCGTACGCGACGCCGTCGGGCACGGTGTGCCAGAGCTCCGCGAGGATCGAGGCCTCGCCCGCGCGCCCGTCGGGCTCGATCGGGATCAGCCAGATCCGCCCGCCGTCGTGGTCCTCGGGGTGGGACTCGGCCACGACCAACGCGTCGCCCGCGGGCGTGAGCGTGACGCCGTTCGGGTAGCCGGGCGCGGCGCGCGACCACACCTCGGTCGCGCCGCCGGGGGCCACGCGGAAGATCGCGGGGTTCTCCGAGCCGGTCACGTACATCGTGCCGTCGTCGGCGAACACCGGGGAGTTCGGGTCGTCGATGTGCAGGTCGGGCGCGCCCGCGGTGTACGTCGACCAGGCGCCCGTCGACGGATCGATCCGCAGCACCTCGTCTTTGTGCCAGTCGCAGGCGTACACGATGCCGGCGCCGTCCACGGCCATCCCGAGGATGCTGCCGCCGGTGTTCGCGACCTCGGCGATCGCGCCGTCGAGCGTCACCGCGTAGAGCTGGCCGCCCTCGCCGCCGCAGTAGATGCGTTCGGTCAGCGGATCCCAGCAGAGCGCCTCCGGATGCTGCAGCGGACGGGGGAGCTCACGGAAGGACTCCCGCGGGTGCAGCGGCGGGCCCGGACCGCCGCGGGCCTCAGCCGTCGCCACGGGCCCGCCGCATCGCCTGGTTGATCGCCTCGGTGTCGAAGGACAGCTCGAAGAACCCGACCTGGTCCTCGTACACGGCCGGGTCGGCCTGCGCCTTGACCTCGTCCTCGAAGATGTGCCATACGGGGAGTCCCAACTGGACCCCGGCGAGCGGACCCACGTACGCGGGGTCTCCCTCGCGGACCGTCTCGGCGGCTACCTCGACGGCGTCTTCGTCGGCTGCTCCCAGCAGCACGACGATGCCGTCGGCCCCCTGTTCCTCGACGATCCGCTTGATCAACCCCTGGTTCTCAGGGTCCATCGCTCCGGAGGCCGTTCAGACGAAGCACTCCGTGCGCACCTCGATGACCTCGGCCCCCGCCGAACGGGCGACCTCGGCGATGGCCTCGCCGGGAACGCTGTCGCGTTCCCCCAGGGCGATCACCTTCTTGCCTCGAAGTTCCATGGCTGTCGTGCTCACCCCCTCAGGTGCTCGGGGACGGGGAGCCCCACGACCGGGGCGCCGTCCAGCAGCCGCTCGACGGCCGCTTCCAGCTCGGTGACCGCGACGCCGTTGCCGGTGAGACGCTCCACCTCGCCACCGTCGCGCATCAGGATGTAGGTCGGGAGCCCCGCCACGCGGAGCGACCGGCAGAGGTCCCGGTTCGCCGGGCCCTCCAGCTTCAGGGCCGTCACGCGGCCCTCGAAGCGACCGGCCATCTCCTCGACCGCCGGCATCATCGCGATGCACGGCGCGCAGTCGGGTCCCCAGATGTCGAGCAGGACGTGGCCGGTCCTCGCCAGCTCGTCGTAGGTCTCGGTCGTGACGTCGTTCATCGCGGGGCCTCCAGGGTGATCGAGGCGCCGTCCCACAGACGCGTCATGCGCCCCAGGAACAAGCTGCCTTTGGCGAGCAGCATCGTGCGGTCGAGCTCGCCGGCGCGGACGCCGGCGACGGCGTGCGGGAGCCAGGGCATCGCCGAGGCGATGTGGCCCTGCGTCGGCGAGAAGCCCGGGAGCCCGTGCTCGCGCGCGAAGTCGGCCATCCCGTCCTTCGTCAGCTCGCCGCGGACCACGCCGAGGCCGGCGAGCATCTTGTAGTTGCGGTCGGCGACGTCGCCGCCGCCGGCGGGCTCGGTCACCTCGGGGTCGTGCAGCTCGGTCGCGTAGGTCGCGACGTCGGCGATCGTGATGCCCATCGCGTCGAGCGGCCTGCCGACGATGTCCTCGAGCACGGCCTGTTGCGACACCGACGAGGTCCGGTGTTTCCCGATGGCGTCCATCCGGATGATCGGCGCGGCGGGGTCCTCGTCCGCTGGACCGACGATCACGGCCATCGCCGCCAGCGTGTCGTCCACGACCGGCCCGTCGTGCTCGAGCGCGCCGAGGAACTTCATGCCGAGCTTCGCGAGCGACCCGCCCGCGACCACGGCGACGCGGTGGTGGACGCCCGCCTGCACGAGCGCCCCGGCCACGATGAGGGCGTGCACCGGGCCGGCGCAGAACGCCTTGATATCCGCGCCGCTCGCCTCGGTGAGGCCCGTCGCCTCGGCGACCGCCTTCGCGAGGTTGCCGCCCCCGCGCTGGTACCGGTCGCCGACGGCCTCCTCGCCGCAGTTGATGACGTGCGTGATCGACGCGGGATCGACGTCGGTCGTCGCGAGCAGGAACCGCGTCGCGTGCACTGCCCCGGCCAGACACGACAGGTTCTCGAGCAGGATCGCGGCGCTGAGCGACTCGTCGACCTCGTGGTCGGGGGCGAACGCGCCGGCCGGCTCGCCGTCGAGGAACAGCGGGAGGTCGCCGGGCCGCGGCGGCCGGCCCATCCGGACGAGATCGAAGCGGTCGAGCTCGACGAGCAGGTCGTAGAACGCCCGTTGATCGATCACCTCGCCGAAAGGCCCGACCGCCTTCGCCGGCGGCGCGTCGCGCCACCACGGCCTCGGCAGCGCCCGCAGCGACGCGGGCGTGCGGTTGCCGATCACGACCTGGTGCGGCGGGTAGACGCTGGCCTCGTCGAACGGCCGGAGCGACGCGAGCAGGCGCGGCAGCAGATCGGGCTCGCGCGTGGGTTTCGAGCCATGGCGCACGAGGTCCGGCGCGTGCTCGAGCGTCAGCGCGGCGTGGGTGATCGCGGGACGTCGGCTCACCCGTCGACTACCCACACGGTCCGCGGCTCGACGTCGGTCGCGAGCATCTCGAGCGCGCGCTCGAGCATGCGCGTGCGCATCGCGATCTCGTCGCCCGCGGCCAGGGACGGGTCCCCGGTCGGGTGCGTGATCGCGACCCCGTGCAGGATGCGGTTCGCCCCCACCATCTGCGCGATGGTCGGGAGCGCCGTGATGCACACGGTGGCGATGCCCATCCGCTCCAACTCCTTCGACAGCGTTGCCCCGCAACGCGTCCCTGTCCCTCAGGTGCCCGTGAGGATCACGGCCTGGACGCCGGCCTCCCGGAACTCCTGGGCCATCTCCTGTCCGAACTTCGCCGCGGTGGCTACGGGCGTGTCCACCCCCGACGTCGTGAAGAACTCCTCGTGGAGCGACCCGAACCGGCCCGCCGCTTGCAACGCGCGGGCAGCGTCGAGGGGGACGAGCCGGTTCAGGTCGGCGTTCGCGTCGGCCGTGTCGAACCCGGCGTGGATCGACTGGTACCGGTCCGCGCCGAGCGAGGCGACGCCGTCGATGGGGTAGCGGAGCCACACGTTCGCGTGCCGCGTCGGGAGGTGGTCGGGGTTGCCCTGCGGGACGCAGCCCGCCTCGGTGACCAAGGCGAGGACCGCATCCGTCAGTTCGGGCACCGCCGGGGCGGGCGGCACGGCGTCACCGCTCGGCTCCACCTCGGTGCGGGTCTCGCCCGCGAGCCGTGCGAGCGCGAGGTCGATCGCCCGGGCGGCGCCCTGTCGCTCGGCGCGGACGTTCGTCCGCAGGCCCCGTGGCAGGTAGCCCTCGTCCTCGGCCGTCCCGAGGGCCTCGCCGGCGGCGAGCCGCGCGGCGAGGTCGGCGACGACCGGCAGGACCGTCCGCATGCCCGCCACGCTCGACCCGGTGGGGACGACGTAGGCCGCGCCTTCGGCCGCGAGGACGCCCGGGTTGTCCGGCGCCATCGCCGTGACGACCGGGATGCCGCGCCGCCCGGCCTCGCGCGCCAAGACGCCGCACGCGTAGCCGTACCGGCCCGAGCCGAACGCGGGGCCGCAGACGAGGACGTCGGGGGCGAGCTCGTCGAGCCAGGCGAGCAGCGTGCGGAGCGCCGCTCCCTCGTGTTCGCCGAAATGGTCGTCGCCGCACGCCAGGGTGACGTCGACCGTCAGGCCCGCGCCACCCAGACCGTTCCCCGGCCCCTTCGGCCCGTCGAACCGGACCGGCTCGTGGCCGGCCGCCTCCTCGGCGCCGAGCCCGGCGAAGAACTGGTTCACGTAGTGCACGACCGTCATGCCGGCACCCCCTGGAGCCAGCCGTCGCCGGTCTGGACCGTGGCGCCGAGGTAGGCCCACGTGGGGATCGGCTCTCCCGCGCGGACCGGCTCGCTCGCGCCGACGGCCCGCGCCGGCGTCCAGGCGGCGACGAGCTCGTCCTCGTTCCCGGCGCTCACGATGCTCACGGCCTCGGGGACGTGATCGGTCAGCCCGCCGTTCGTCTCGGCGACGATCGGGACCGCCGCGATCCCCTCGCGCTCGAGCGCGCGCGTCGTGAGCATGGTGTCCGTGTGCGAGTTGCCCGACGAGAAGGTCGTGCACACCGCCGCGTCGGCGCGGAGCGAACGCGCGATGCCCGCCGTGAGCATCGCGGCGCGCTGCTTCTCGAAGGCCGTGTCGAGGTAGCCCGGCGCGAGGATCAGCCCGGCGAACCGCAGGCGCTCGCCGTCGGCCACGGCGAGCTCGCGGATGAGCGTGTTCGTCTGGTAGGTGGCGGTGACGTTGCGCACCGACGGCCAGTCGTAGGCCCCGTTCACGAGTGCGCCGCCGAGGACCTCGCGCGGGTCGAGCAGCGTCGGCACCAGGTCGCCGAGCGGCCACCCGTGCAGGAAGGTGTCGGTGAGCGGGCCCTCGGACGCCACCTGGAGGACCGCGACCACGCGCGGGAGGTCGCCGCCGGTGGTGGTCCCGAGCGGCGCATACCGTTCGATCGTCCCGTCGCCGGCGCCCAGGGTCGTCTCGGCGAGCGTCCGCGCGAGCCGCAGGGTCGCGCGGCGCAGGGCCCTGTCGACGTCCGCGACGGGCGCCCCGGGCGTTGGCACCGCCTGCAGCACCACGTTGGCGGTGCTCCCCCACGGCGACACCGTGGATCCGGGGCCATCCATGTCGACGAGGGAGTCCGGCAGCTCGTCCGGTCCGACGTAGCCCGCTCGCTGCCAGTCGCACACCGAGAGCACCGCGACCCCGCTCAGACGGTGCAGGACCCCCGTGGCGGCCGACGTCAGGACCCCGAGCGCGCCGGGGAACGTGTCGGCCGGTGCCTCGGCGCGGACGTCGGGCACGACGACATCGCAGACGTTCGAGATGCGGACGCGATCGCCGGGACGGACGACCTCGACCGTGGCCTCCGCCAGCGCCGGTTCCCCGGCTCCGACCGCGAGCTGCGGTGGCGACACGATCAGCGTCGTGCCGTCCCGCCCTGTCTGGGTCCCCTCGACGATCTCGTCGATCGCGAACGTCGCGATCGCAAGATCAGCGTGGGTGGATGACAAGCTGTCGACAGTCTACGACGCGGGCGCCGAGCAGGGAACCCGTCAGTCGGGGATCGGCGGCGCGTCGGCCGGGTCGTACCAGTCGCCGCCCCCGACCTCCCCGCCGTCGACCAGGAGGGTCTGCCCGGTGATCCACGCGGCGTCGTCCGACGCCAGGAACAGCACGGCCATCGCCTGATCGCGGGGTGTCCCCGCACGCCGGAGCGGGATCTTCCGCAGGTACTCGCGTTGGAGCCGCGCCTCGTCGGGGTCGGCCCTCGTGACCTCGTCGTCCTCGGGGGTGTTCGTCTGGCCCGGCGCCACGCAGTTGGCGCGAATCCCCAGGTGGCCCCACTCGTGCGCGGCCGCCTTCGTGAGCGCGACGAGCGCCGCCTTCGACGCGTTGTAGGGCGCCTCGGGGGATTCGTTCTTGAACGCGTTCGCGCTCGCGATGTTCACGATCGCGCCACCGCCGTGTCCGGCCAGGTGTGGCGCGACCGCCTGCATCGTCAGCATCGGGGCGCGCACGTTCACGGCGAACGTCAGATCGAACGTGGCAGGGGTCACGTCGAGGAACGGTCCCTCCGGCATCACGCCGGCGCAGTTCACGAGGACGTGGACCTCGCCGAGCGCCTCGATCGCCGCGGGGACGACGCCGCGCGTGGCGTCGGCGTCCGCGAGGTCCACCACGTGCGGGGCGACCCGGTCGGGCGCGAGCGAGCGGGTCGCCTCGAGCCCGTCCGCGTAGACGTCGGCGGCGAGGACGTGCGCGCCCTCGTCCAGGAAGGCCGCGGCGATCCCGCGGCCGATCCCTCGGGCGGCGCCCGTGACGATCACCCCGCGGCCGTCGAAGCGCATCACGGCACCTCGGGTAGGTGCAGCGGTGCACCGCGCACGTCGAGATCGATCGCGAGCAGGTACCGGTCGCCGACGTTCGCGACGACGGCGCGATCGAGGTCGTCGCCGATCCACGCGATGTTCGTGGGCGCGTCCATCACCGACGCCAGGTGGTCGTCGATCCGCAGGACCTCGTCGCCCTCCGGCGACAGCCGCACCAGCCCGTCCGGCCGGTAGAGCGTGGCCCAGAGGTGGCCCTCGGCGTCGAGGGCGAGGCCGTCGGCGTCCGTGTCGGGCACGCGCGCGAAGGTCGCGGCGGCGCCGGCCACGCGGTCGTGCTCGATCGGGACGCGCGCGATCCGTTGGGCACCCCCCTCGACCACGAGGATCGACGTGCCGTCCGGCGTCACGACCATGCCGTTCGGGTAGTCGGTGAGCTCCTCGGTCCAGGTCTCGACCGCGCCGCCCGGCGCGACCCGCACGATCCGCGGCCGGTCCTCCCCCGAGCACGTCACGTAGAGCGCGCCGTCCGGACCGAACGCCGCGACGTTCGGCTCGTCCAGGTCCTCACCGCTGGGACCTCGGGCGTAGGTCGTGAGCGCCCCCGTCGCGGGATCGAGCCGGACCACCTCGCCGTTGCCGGCGTCGCACGCGTAGACGCGGCCCGCACCGTCCACGGCGAGCCCGAGCATCGACCCGCCCGAGGACGCCACCTCCTCGACCTCGCCCGCGAGGGAGATGCGGTACAGCTCCCCCGCCTCGCCACCCGCCCACACGTGGCCGTCGGACGGGTTCCAGGCGACGCCCTCGGGATGGTTCAGCGCCTCCGCGAACACCTCGAACCGGTCGAGCATCTGCCTCAGCCTCCCCGCGTGGCGGCGAGGACATCGCCGATCACGTCGTACGCCCCGCGGAGCCGATCGGGCTCGAGCACGAGCGAGGGCTGGATGTTCAGCGACGTCGTGCTCGCGTCGGCGAGGATCCCGCGTTCCGCCATCCCCAGCGCCAGCCGCTCCTGGCGATCGGCGTCGCGTTCCTTCGATGCCCGGTCGCGGACCAGTTCGATCGCCTGGAAGCACCCGACGGCGCGGACGTCGCCGACGCCGTCGTCCCGCGCCGCCAGATCCTCGAGCGCCGCGCGGCCCACCGTCTCGAGGGCGCGGACGTTCTCGAGCACGGGCTCCTCGCGGAACACGGCCAGGGTCTCGAGCGCCGCGGCGCACGACGCCGGGAACCACGACCACGTCGATCCGGTCGACAGGTCGTCGAACCCCATCGCGCGCTCGGTCCCCAGCACCGCGCCGATCGGCATCACGCCACCGCCCATCGCCTTGCCGAGCGCCATCAGGTCGGGCCGGACGTCCCACCGCTCCACCGCGAACATCGTCCCGGCGCGGCCGAACCCGCACTTCACCTCGTCGACGCCGAGCAGGAACCCGAACTCCTCGCAGAGCGCGCCGAGCCCGGTCCAGAACGCATCGGGCGGCGCGACACACCCGCCCGACCCGAGCACGGGCTCGATCACCACGCCGGCGACCTCGCTCGGATCGATCGCGTGGAACAGCAGGTGGTCGCGGATGAAGTCGACGGTGCCGTCGCCCGAGCCGCCCGGGCGCGTCGTGAACGGCGTGCGGTACGGGTTCGGGTACGGCACGTGCACGAACCCCGGCATCAGCGCCCGGTACCCCGCGGACAGGTCGCCGGTCTCGGCGCCGACGGCGCCGGCGGTGCCCGCCTCACCGTGGTAGCCGCCCATGAACCCGATCACGATCGGCCGCCCGGTGGCGCGGCGCATGAACCGGATCATGGTCTCGACCGCCTCGGTGCCGTTGAGGGCGATGTCGACGCGTGCGATGCCGGGCGGCGCGATGTCGATCAGCTGTTCGGCCAGGGGCAACATGTGCTCGTGCGCGTAGAAGTGCGCGTCCTCCATGCCGATCGCGACGTGCGCCTCGGTCGCGGCGCGCATGATCCGCTCGTTCGCCGCGCCGAGCGGCACCGATGCCATCCCGCTGATGAGGTCGAGGAAGACGTTCCCGTCCACGTCCTCGATGAACGATCCCTCCTTGCGCCGGATCACGAACGGCCCGAGGCCGTGGGCGAGCCCCGGGTACAGCAGCGCGTCCATGCGCTCGAGCAGCGCGCGGCTGCGCGGGCCCGGGAGCGGCGGCGTGACGGACGGGCCGTCCACGGTCAGCGCCTCGCGCGGTGCCGGCGGACGATCTCGCGCGCGGCGTTGCGGCCGTTCGCGCCGGTGACCCCGCCGCCCGGATGCGTCCCGGCGCCGCATAGGTACAGGTGGCGGATCGGCGTGGCATGGTCCGCGTACCCACGGGCAGGGCGGAGGAACAGCAGCTGGTCCGGCGTCATGTCGCCGTGCAGCGCGTGACCGCCGGTGAGGCCGAGACGGCGCTCGAGGTCCAGCGGCGAGAGGACCTGGCGGTGCCGGATCATCGCGGGGAGCGTCGGGAAGTGCCCGGCGATCAGCTCGATCGCACGGTCGGCGCGCGCCTCGATGATGTCGTCCCACGACTGGTCCTTCAGCGAGTACGGCTGCGAGTTCACGTCGATCGTGACGACGTGGTGGCCCTCGGGCGCCAGCGTCGGGTCGTGCACCGTCGGGAAGCAGAGCTCGACGTGGGCCGGGTCGGCGGGGATCCCCTGGACGGCCTGGGCCTGCTGGACGTCCATCTCGGCGATGAACGGGTTGATCTCCATGATCCCGCGGTGGTAGGTCTCGACGCGACCGTCCTCACGCCCCCCCACGGAGGGCAGCCCGTCGATCCCGAGGTTGATCTTGATGCTCGTGCCCATGCAGCGGTACGCGCGGATCCGTGACACGAACGTCTCGGGCAGCTCGGCCTCGTCGACCAGCCCGAGGAACGTGCGCTTCGGGTCGGCGTTCGATGCGACGATCCGCGCGCGGAGCTCCTCCCCGTCGGCGAGCGTCACGCCCACGGCGGTCCCCGCGACGACATCGATGCGCGCGACCTCGGCCCCGGTGCGGATCTCCGCCCCCGCCTCGCGGGCGGCCTCGCCCATGGCGTCGGCGAGGCGTCCCATCCCGCCCCGCACGAACCCCCATTGGCGGACCCCGCCGCCGGCGTCTTCGCTCGCGTGGTCGTGCAGGAGCACGAACGCGGTGCCGGGAGTGGACGGGCCGGCCACCGAGTCGTTGATCGCGTGCCAGCCGAGGGCCGCCTTGACGTGCTCGGACCCGAAGTACTCGGACAGGAACCGCTCCGCCGAGGTGGAGAACAGGTAGGCGAGATCGGCCGCGTCCCGGCGCTGGCGGAAGGCCAGCCGGCCCCACTTCGCGAACTCGCGGAGGTCGCGCCAGGTGCGCAGCGAGGGGTCGGGCGCGATCCAATCGAACGCGGGGACCACCCCCTGCACGAGCCGCGCCAGGTCGGTCTCGAACCGCTCGAGCGCGTCGGCGTCCCGGGGCGAGAATCGCTTCGTCTCCGCGACGTTGTCGGCCATGTCGTCGCCGAGGTCGTACGTGGCGCCGTCGGCGAACAGGTTCCGGGTCGGGCCCGCGGGGTCGACGCGGATGCCGCGGCGGACCAGGTCGAGGTCACGCCACACGGCCTCGCGGAGCATCGAGAGGACGTAGGCGCCGGTCGAAGCCCGGAAGCCGGGCGCGAACTCCTCGGTGTTACACGCGCCGCCCAGGATGTCACGGCGCTCGAGCACCACCGTGCGGAGCCCGGCGCGTGCCAGATAGAAGGCGGTGACCAGGCCGTTGTGGCCGCCGCCGATGACGATGGCGTCGTACGCGTCGGTCATCGATCATCCCCGGTGGGCGCCACGGCGCGAGGCTAGGCGGGCAGATCGCAGACTGTCAACCATCTGCAGCCAGCCGCCTCGAACGCGCGTCTTTGACCACCTCGCCGCCCTTCATGACGAAGGGCACCGTCCTGAGCGCGGTGATGTCCTCGCTCGGATCGCCGGTCACGGCGATCAGATCGGCGTGCGCGCCCGGCGCCAGCGTCCCGACGCGGTCCTGCCACCCGATCACGTCGGCCGCCACCGACGTCGCGCTCCGGATGGCCTGCATCGGGGTCATCCCGAACCGGACGTAGCAGATCGGGTTCTCCGCCTCGGTCCCGAACGGCGCGATACCGGTGTCCGAGCCGTTGGCGATCTTCGCGCCGGCGGCGACGGCCTTGCCGAACATCGCGCGGCTGACCTCGTTCGTCCACGCCACCTTGCGCTGGACCTCTTCGGAATACCCGAGCCGCGAACCCTCGTCCTCCATCCAGTCACCGTCCGACATGTCCACCACGAGGTAGGTCCCGTGCTCCACGACGAGCGCGAGCGTCTCCTCGTCGATGAGCGAGGCGTGCTCCACGGTCCGCACCCCGGCGCGTACGGCCCGGGCGATGCCGACCGGTCCGTGCGCGTGGGCCGCCACGTGGGTCCCCAGGAGATCGCATTCCTCCACGGCCGCGCGCAGCTCGTCCTCGGCGAACTCCGGCGCGCCGGGGTTCGTCCCGCTCGTCAGCACGGCGCCGGTCGCGATGATCTTGATGAAGTCCGCGCCGCGCGCGAGGATCCGACGGACCGTGGCCCGCATCCCGTCGACGCCGCTCGTCACGCCGAACCGGAGCTCGACCGGCACCACCGCGTCGACGTCGGGCGCCAGGCCCGTGACGTCGCCACCGCCCCCCGGGCACGTGACGTAGGCGCCAGCGCAGAGCATCCGTGGACCCGGGAACCAGCCGGCGTCGATGCCCTCTCGCAGGGCGACGTCGGTGAAGGCGCGGAACGACCCCACGTCGCGCACGGTCGTGAACCCGGCGTCGAGGATCGTCCGGGCGTTCCGCACCCCGACGACCGCCTCCTGGGCCCCCGAGCGCATCACGAGGGACGCGTAGCCCTGGCCCTGCTCCTCCTCACCCGCGAGGTGGGAGTGCAGGTCGAGCATGCCGGGCATGAGCGTGCAGCCGGCGAGATCGACGCGCTCGGGTCCGTCCGGCGCGTCCGCGGCGGCGACCTCGGACGCGATCCGATCGTCCTCGACGACGAGGGCGCGGCCGGTCCGCACCTCGCCGGCGACGGGGTCGAGGACGCGATCGGGCACCAGGATGCGGGTGGGCGTCGGCATGGCGGCGAGCATACCGAGGGGTGGGCCGGCTCACGGACGGCCGAAGGGCCGAGCGTCCTGGGACCATCGGTGGATACGCCTACGGGCACTGCCGTACCGATACCTCGAACATGGTAGCCCGCCTGCTCGCTCCCCTGCTCGTGGTCGCACTCGCGATGATCGCCATCCCGGCCGCTGCGGCGGCGCCGGTCCTCACCCCTGTCGCCCTGCCGGCGGGCGCCCAGCCCATCGGTATCGCGGCGGGGCCGGGCGGTGTCTGGTACACGGACCCGGCACGCGGCGAGGTCGGCGTCATCGGCGCCGGGGACGTGGTGACGTCGTACCCCCTGCTGGAGGCCGACAGCGCCCCGACGGCGATCGGCGCGGGACCCGACGGCGCCGTGTGGTTCACCGAGCCCGGGACGAACAGCCTCGGCCGGGTGACGACCGATGGGTCGATGACCGACACCTTCGTCGGCGACGGGTCGAACCCCTCCGGCGTGGCCGCCGGTTCGGACGGCAACCTCTGGTACGCGTTGCGCGCCGTGCACCGGATCGGCTACGGCACGACGGCGGGCTTCCAAGAGATCACCTTGCCCCAGACGCCCGGTCCGTCCTCGATCGCCGCCGGACCCGACGGCGGCATCTGGTACACGGGTCAGCGCTCGGGCGTCATCGGACGCGTCGACGTCGCGACGAAGGTGGTGACGACGCACCTCCTGCCCGACGCCACCTCCCAGCCGAACTCGATCGTGGCCGGCGCCGACGGCGCGATGTGGTTCACGCTGCGCGGCACGAACCAGCTGGGGCGCATCACCACGGCGGGGACGGTCTCGTTCGTCGACATCCCGAGCGCCGACGCGAACCCGAACGGGATCGCGGCCGCGCCCGACGGCGCGATCTGGTTCGCGGAGACCGCGGTCGACAAGGTCGCCCGCTTCGCCGACGGATCGTTCGAGGAGTTCGCCGTCGGCGCCTCGCCGCGCGCCGTCGCCGTCGCCGCGAGCGGCGACGCCTGGGTGACCGAGGCGACGGCGGGGACGATCACCAGGATCCACCTCCCGACGACGCCCCAGGACACGGACCCGCCGGTCATCACGATCGATGCGCCGGCGCTCGGTGACTGGACGGTCCGAGGAACGGAGGCGCTCGAGGCCGACTACGGCTGCACCGACGAGACGGAGCTCGCCGAGTGCCTCGGCGACGTGATCGACGGCGACCCGGTCCAGGACGGCTCGCTCGGCGTCCACACGTTCGGTGTGCACGCGGAGGACGCCGCCGGCAACCAGGCGGACGCGAGCGCCGACTACCTCGTGTTCGGCTCCGCGGACGGCACGCTGTTCGACGGCGGCGACGTGCGGCCGGGGGGCTGGCTCACGCTCTCGCTCGGGATGGATCTGCCCAAGCACGCGACCGACCCGTTGGCGGGAGCGTCCTCGCAGGCGGTCGACTGCGCGAGCGGCGACCCCGCGGGACCCCACGAGCCCGCCGTCGTCCGGACCCGGGTGGGGCCGAGCGGCGACCTGGAGCTCCGCTGGGACACGGAGCGGACCGCGAGCGGATGCGTGATGCTCTGGCTCAGCTTCTCCGCCGACGGGTGGACGGGGCCGGCGGCAGCGTTCGGACCGGTGACCTTCGCCGGCGGGGGCACCGGCAAACACCGGCCGTAGCTAGACGGTCCCGGTCTCGATCGCGCGGATCGCGGCCTCGCACGCGCGCCCCAGCTCGGCGCCGTCGAAGCTCCGCTCATGCCCGGCGTGCGCGACCGACACGTCGAGCGCCCGGAGACGGTCGAGCGAGGCGCTCGCGGCGGCCGTGTCGTCCCACGAGAGCCTCGCGTCCACGTACAACGCGTCGCCCGTGAACAGCACGCCGGTGGCCTCGTCGTACAGGCACGCCGACCCCGCCGTGTGGCCCGGGGTGTGGACGACGGTGAACCGACGGTCCCCCAGTTCGAGGACGTCGCCGTCCGCGAGCAGCTGCGTGGGCTCGGCGCCCGGCGTCGCCCACCCGGCGAGGTCGAACCCCGGCTCGGGGACGGCGGCGACCACCAGGTCGGGCAGCGGCAGGTCGTAGTAGTCCCACATCCGATCGGTGCCCGGGGTGAAGTCCTCGCGTCGGAGCCGCAGCGGGAACGGGTCGCGCGTCATCGCCGCATCGTCGGCGTGGACCCGACGGTCGTCGAACTCGTGCAGCCCGCCGACGTGGTCGAAGTGCCCGTGCGTGGCGACGGCGATCACGGCGTGGTCGCCGGCGATCGCCTCGATAGCGGGGCGCAGCGGCCCGACACCGTTCGCCGCGTCGACGACCAGGTCGGCGTCGCGCCCCGGCACGTGCCACACGTTCGACCAGAGCAGCTCGTCGATGTGCGGCTCCCAGAGCCGAGTGATCCCTGCGCCGGCGTCCTCCGCGCGGAACCACGGGTGGGCGACGGGCAGCGCGCCCGTCATCCCGTCGCGACGGTGTCCTCGT
>DASQKC010000022.1:0-16710 GCA_035630755.1 Actinomycetota bacterium
CCACACGAACGTGTGGGGCTTGATCGCCGGGGGGCTGCTCGTCCTCTTCTTCGGCTACGCGATGTCGTGGATCTTCGCGACGCTCGGCCTGGCCGTCGGCGACCCGGAGACCGCGCAGGCGGCCGCGTTCCCCGTGCTGGCCCCGCTGGTGTTCGCGTCCTCGGCGTTCGTGCCCGTGGAGACGATGCCGAGCTGGCTCCAGTGGTTCGCCGAGCACCAGCCGGTCACCGCCAACGCGAGCGCCGTCCGCGCCCTGACGTTCGGCGGTCCCACGGCCGAGTGGGTGATCAAGGCGCTCGCCTGGGACATCGGGATCTTCATCGTGTTCGCGATCATCTCGGTGCGCCTGTTCAAGAAGGCGGTCTGACCCCTCCGGACCGGGTGGGCTCCGGTACTTGCGTCCGAACACCTGTTCGAGTAGCGTTCGGCCCCTGGAAACCGGCTGATCACAGGGGTGTAACTTATGTCAGAGCTCGCCGCTAGCGTTCGCCCTCCCACGAACGGAACGCTCGCCCGGCCCTCCTCCGGGGTGGGCAGGGACCGGAAGGAGGATCGCGTGGACCGCGACCAGATGCTGGAGGTCACGCTCCAGCAGATCGAGAAGCAGCACGGCAAGGGCGCCGTCATGAAGCTCGGCGAGCACCCCGCCGGCGTCGGCGTCACCACGATCCCGACGGGCTCGCTGGCCCTCGACATCGCCTTGGGCGTCGGTGGCATCCCCCGCGGCCGGATCGTCGAGATCTTCGGGCCCGAGGGCTCGGGCAAGACCACCGTCTCCCTCCACATCATCGCCGAGGCGCAACGCCAGGGTGGGATCGCGGCGTTCATCGACGCGGAGCACGCGCTCGACCCCACCTACGCGCGCGAGCTCGGCGTGAACATCGACGAGCTGCTCGTCAGCCAGCCCGACTCCGGCGAGCAGGCGCTCGAGATCGCCGACATGCTGGTCCGGTCCGGGGCGCTGACCCTGGTGGTCATCGACTCGGTCGCGGCGCTCGTGCCCCGGGCCGAGATCGAGGGCGAGATGGGCGACACCCACGTCGGCCTGCAAGCCCGGCAGATGTCGCAGGCCATGCGCAAGCTCGCCGGCTCGCTCTCGAAGTTCGACACCACCTGCATCTTCATCAACCAGCTGCGCGAGAAGATCGGCGTGATGTTCGGCTCGCCCGAGACCACCCCCGGCGGCCGGGCGCTGAAGTTCTACTCGTCGGTCCGCCTCGATGTCCGGAAGATCGAGAACCTCAAGGACGGGCAGGAGGTCGTCGGCTCGCGCACGCGGGTGAAGGTCGTGAAGAACAAGGTCGCCCCGCCCTTCCGCCAGTGCGAGTTCGACATCATGTACGGCAAGGGCATCTCCAAGGAGGGCTCGCTCATCGATGTCGGCGTCGACCTCGAGATCATCAAGAAGTCCGGCGCGTGGTTCACCTACGAGGGGGAGCAGCTCGGGCAGGGTCGGGAGAACGCGCGGGCGTTCCTGGCCGAACACGTCGACATGCGGGACGAGATCGAGCGCAAGGTCCGCGACGCCGTGGGGCTGAACGGGTTCTCCGACGACGACGACCAGCCGATCGAGGTCGTCCCCGACCTGATCGTCGAGGACGAGCCCGAGCCGGCGGCGAAGGCCACGAAGGCCAAAGGCGACGCGTAGGTCCGGTGTCTGACGCGGCCCGTCAGGGGCAGGGGAAGGGCCCCAGGGGCGGGGCGCGGAAGGACATCCACGAGCGGGCGCTCGGGCTCTTGGCGGTGCGGCAACGCAGCCGCAGGGAGCTCGAGCGCCGGCTCGTCCAGTCGGGGTTCGAGGCCGAGGCGGTCGGCGCCGAGCTCGAGCGCCTCCAGCAGGTGGGCCTGATCGACGACGAGGCGTTCGCACGTGCCGTCGTCGAGTCACGGGTGGGTCGTCGCGGCGAGTCCCGGCGGGCGGTGGCCGGACGGCTGGCGCTCGCGGGGGTGGACCGCACCCTGGCGGGCGAGGTGCTCGATGAGACCGGCATCGACGAGCAGGCGGTGGCCGATCAGCTGGCGGTGACACGGAGTTCACGCCTGTCCGGGGTCGAGCCCCAGGTCGCCTTCCAGCGCCTCGCCGGCTTCCTCGCTCGCCGCGGCTACGCGCCGGAGGTGGCGCGCCGAGCAGCGCGGAGAGCTCTTGCGCTGGAAGCTCTCGACAGCTAGCGCTTGCCTCCGCACGAGGGCGGTCCTATCGTGTGGATAACCATCCACACATCGAGAGGTCACCAACCGGACACCCTGACGTCACATCGGAGATATCCAGCACCGTGAGCGAGCGACCGACGAACCGAGAACCCAGACACCGCGAGGAGCGCGCGGACCGCTGACGACGCATCGCGTCGGTCTCTCGCACGGCTGCCAGTGACACCGGGCCCGAGCGGTCCTCTCCCTGAGTTCACAGGGAGGACCCATGACCACGGTCATCGTCGGTCTCGCCGCCCTCGCGATCGGCATCGTCGCCGGGTTCCTCGTCCGCGCCGCCATGGCCGCGTCCAACGCCCGCTCGATCGAGCAGCGAGCGCAACGCACCCTGGTGGAGGCCGACCAGCGGACGGCCGAGGTCGAGCGGGAGGCCGCCCAGACCCTCCGCACGGCCGTCGAGGAGGCGAAGGGCGAAGCGGCCCGGATCCGGCGCGATGCCGAGGACGACGTGAAGGCGCGCCGGGACGAGATCAACCGGCTGGAGCGTCGGATCCAGGACGCCGAAGACGAGATCCGCGGCCGCACCCAGAAGCTCGATGTCCGCGAGGCCGAGCTGGACGAGCGCGACGAGCGGCTGTCGGTCGTTCGGCAGCGCCTCGAGACCTCGGCCGAGCAGCATCGCGTCCAGCTCGAGCGCATCGCCGGCATGACCTCCCACGAGGCCCGCGACGCCCTCGTGGGTCACGTCGTGGACGATGCGAAGCGCTCCGCGATGGCACAGGTGCGCGAGATCGAACAGCAGGCACGCGAAGAGGGGGAGGAGCGCGCGCGCAAGATCGTGACCATCGCGATCCAGCGGGTGGCCTCGGAGCAGACCGCGGAGTCGACGGTGGCGGTGTTCACGCTGCCGAGCGAGGACATGAAGGGGCGGATCATCGGCCGCGAGGGCCGCAACATCCGTGCCTTCGAGGCGACGACCGGCGTCAACATCATCATCGACGACACGCCCGAGGCGGTGGTCCTGTCCTCGTTCGACCCCGTCCGGCGTGAGGCGGCCCGGATGACGCTGGAGAAGCTCGTCGCCGATGGGCGCATCCACCCCGCCCGGATCGAGGAGGTCCACGAGCGATCGATGGGCGAGATGGAGGAACGCATCCGTCGCGCCGGCGAGGACGCCGTCGCCGAGGTCGGCATCACCGACATCCACCCGGAGATGGTGAAGCTGCTCGGACGCCTGCAGTACCGGACGAGCTACGGGCAGAACGTCCTGCGCCACCTGGTGGAATCCGCCCACATCGCTGCGTCCTTGGCCGCCGAGCTGGGGGTGGAGCCCACGATCGCGAAGCGGGGGGCGTTCCTGCACGACATCGGGAAGGCCGTGACCCACGAGGTCGAAGGGTCGCACGCGATCATCGGGGCCGAGATCGCGCGCCGGATGCAGGAGGAGCCGGAGGTCGTCCACTGCATCGAGTCCCACCACGGCGAGGTCGAGCAGCGCACCATCGACGCGGTGCTGGCGCAGATCGCCGACTCGATCAGCGGGGGGCGGCCGGGCGCGCGCCGGGAGTCGATCGAGACCTACGTGAAGCGCCTCGAGCGGCTCGAGGAGATCTGCACCGCGTTCGAGGGCGTCGAGAAGGTCTACGCCATGCAGGCGGGTCGCGAGGTCCGCGTGCTGGTGCAGCCCGATCAGGTCGACGACCTGGCGGCGCAGGTGATCGCGCGCGACATCGCGAAGCAGGTCGAAGAGGAACTCCAGTACCCGGGGCAGATCCGGATCACGGTGGTCCGCGAGACCCGCGCCACCGAGTTCGCGCGCTGAGGGGTCGGGGCGTGCTCGGGGCATGGGGTAGCCTCGGGGGATGGAGCCGCGCTTCCTGATCCGCACCTTCGGGTGCCAGATGAACGAACACGATTCCGAACGGATCGGCGGCGTGCTGATGGCCGACGGGATGGCGCCGACCCAGGACCCCGGCGACGCGCAGGTGATCGTGCTCAACACCTGTGCGATCCGCGAGAACGCCGACAACAAGCTCTACGGCAACCTGGGCCACCTGAAGCCGCTGAAGGACCGGAACCCCGATCTGCGGATCGTGGTCGCCGGCTGCCTCGCCCAGAAGGACCAGGGCCTCATCCAGGCGCGAGCGCCATGGGTCGACGTCGTCGTCGGGACCCACGCCCTCCCGCACCTGCTCGACCTGCTCCGTCGCTCGGCGCTGGACGGCCCCCAGATGGACGTGGCCGAGTACACCGAGACGTTCCCGAGCGCCCTGCCGGCCGCCCGCGACGACGCCTTCCGCGCATGGGTCTCGATCGCGCCGGGATGCGACAACGCCTGCACGTTCTGCATCGTTCCGCTCGTCCGGGGCCCCCAACGGTCCCGGTCGATGGGGGACATCCTCGCCGAGGTGCAGGGGCTGGTCGCGTCGGGGGTCGTCGAGGTGACCCTGCTCGGGCAGAACGTGAACACGTTCGGGCGCGACGTGACCGTGCCGGGGTCGTCCCGCCGCCCGCTGTTCGCCGATCTGCTGCGGATGGTCAACCAGATTGACGGTCTGCGGCGCATCCGGTTCACGTCACCGCATCCGCACGACTTCACGCCCGACGTGATCGACGCGATGGCGGAGAGCGAGAAGGTCTGCGAACACATCCACTTCCCCCTGCAGTCGGGGTCTGACCAGGTCCTGCGGGCGATGCGGCGCTCGTACCGTCGCGCGCGTTACCTGGACTGGCTCGCGAGGATCCGGGAGGCGATCGGGGGGATCGCGGTGTCGACGGACATCATCGTGGGGTTCCCCGGCGAGACCGAGGACGACTTCCGTGCCACGCTCGAGGTGGTCGAGGAGGCCCGGTTCGACAGCGCGTTCATGTTCCAGTACTCGCCGCGGCCCGGGACGCGCGCGGCCACGATGGACGATCAGGTACCGAAGGAGGTCGTGCAGGAACGGTTCGACCGTCTCGTCGCGCTCCAGGACGCGATCACCTTCGGACGGAACCGCGAGCAGGTGGGCCGCACGTTCGAGGTCCTGGTCGAAGGCGTGGGTCGCAAGGGTGGGTCGACGCAGTCGCGGACGCGCACGAACCGCATCGTGCACCTCGGGGAGCCGCTGACGCCGGGGACGTTCACGGACGCCGTCGTCACCGAGGCCGCCCACCATCACCTCCTGGGCCGGGTCGTGGCCCCCGCGCCCGTCGCGGTCTGATGTACCGCGCGCTCGTCGGGCCCACCGCGAGCGGCAAGTCCGCCGCGGCCCTCGAGCTGGCCGAGGGCCTCGGCGTCGACATCGCGTCGGTGGACTCGATGCTGGTCTACCGGGGGATGGACGTCGGGACGGCGAAGCCGACGTCGGCCGACCGGGCGCGGGTGCCGCACCATCTGATCGACCTGGCCGAGCCCTCCGAGCGATTCACGGTGGCCCGGTTCCAGGACGAGGCGGCCACGGTCCTGGCCGAGGGGTCGCCCCTCCTGGTGGGAGGGTCGGGCCTCTACTTCCGCGCGGTCGTCGATGGGCTCGTGTTCCCGCCGGAGGATCCGGTCGTGCGCTCCGCCCTGCAGGCCGAGGCCGACGAGCTGGGCTCCGAGGACCTCTACGCGCGCCTCGCCGACGCCGATCCCATCGCCGCCGAGAAGATCGATCCCGCCAACGTGCGGCGGATCATCCGGGCGCTCGAGGTCACCGCGATCACGGGGGCGCCCTTCAGCGACTTCGCCGCGGCGTGGGAGTCCTACGACCCGTCCCACGTGCGGGTCGCGGGGATCCGCATCGAGCGCGAGGCGCTGACGACCCGCATCCGCCGGCGGGTGGGCGCCATGCTCGACGCCGGCTGGCTCGACGAGGTCCGCGCGCTCGTCGCCCGGGGGTTCGGCGCGTGGTTCACCGCGACGCAGGCGATCGGCTACGCGGAGGTCGCGGACCACCTCGCCGGTAAGCTCGAGCTCGATGAAGCGGTGGAGCGGACCGTGAAGCGCACGCGCGAACTCGCGCGCCGGCAGGCGGCCTGGTTCCGGCGTGACCCGCGCGTCGTGTGGTTCGACGCCGGCGAGGGCGGCGCGGCCGAGGTGACGGATGACCTCCGCCGCTTCCTGGAGGACGCGTGACGGCCGAGATCCGGCTCACGAAGTACGCGGCGTCCGGGAACGACTTCCTCATCATCGACGAGCTCGCCGCGCCGGCCGGATCCGTGGACGTCCCGGCCGTGTGCGACCGGTGGACCGGCGTGGGGGCCGACGGTCTCATCCGGGTCTCGGCGGGCGCGGCGGCGCCGTTCCGGTTCGACCTGACGAACGCCGACGGATCCGCGGCGCAGATGTCGGGGAACGGGATGCGCTGCCTCGGGGCCTACCTCTGCGACGCTGGCCACGCGCGCCGCGGCGAGCGCATCGCGGTCGAGACGGCGGTCGGTCCCCGCGGGGTGACGTGTTCGGAGGCCGACGCGGTGGTCGAGATGGGCGAGCCCAACTTCACGAAGGCGGCCATCCCGATGCGCGGGCCGGCGTGGGAGACCTTCCAGCGTCAGCCGTTCGACGTGCACGGCGTCGCGTTCACGGCGACGGCGCTCAGCATGGGGAACCCGCACCTCGTCCTGTTCCTCGACGAGGACCCGGAGCGGTTCCATGTGGAGCACATGGGCCCGATGCTCGAGGCCCACGAGCTGTTCCCCGAGCGGACGAACGTGGAGTTCGCCCGCCTCGCGGACGATGGCACCGCGGACGTGCGCGTGTGGGAACGGGGCGTCGGGGAGACCCTCGCGTGTGGCACCGGCGCATGCGCCGTCGCGGTGGCCGCGAACGAAGCGGGCCTGGCGCCGCCGACCACGACGGTGCGGTTCCGGGGAGGGCCCCTCCGCGTGGATCGCCGCGCCGACGGCCAGGTGATCCTCGGCGGTCCCGTCGTGAAGGTGTTCGACGCCGTCGTGGACCTGGACCGGCTCGCCGCGGTGGGGCCGTGACCGACGGGGACGCGCTGGCTGCGCGGACGCTCGCGCTCGTCGACGTTCCGAGCGTGAGCCGCGATGAGGCCGCGATGGTCGACGCGGTGCGGGCCCAGGCGGCGGCCGGCGACGCCTTCGAGCTGCTCGACGACGAGGACACGTGCCTCCTGTACCTTCCGCGGACGCGGCGCCACGGCGTGCCGCTCGTCCTGTTCGCCGGACACCTCGACACGGTCCCGATCGCGGGGAACGTGCCGGGACGCCGGGCCGACGGCGTGATCCACGGCCGGGGGAGCTCGGATCAGAAGGCGGGCGTCGCCGTGATGCTCCAGCTCCAGGACGACCTCGCGGCCGGAGCGATCGCGGCGGCGATCGACGCCGGGTTCCTGTACGTGGGGCGCGAGGAGATCGACGAGAGCGCCCTCGCCCCGTGCCTGGCCCGGCACCCCGCGCTGTCGGATGAGGTCGATCTCGCGATCGTGACCGAACCGACCGACAACGCCCTCGAGATCGGCTGCATGGGCAACCTCAACGCACGCGTGACGGCCCGCGGGTCGGCTGCGCACAGCGCCCGCCCGTGGCTGGGCCGCAACGCCGTGCATGACGGCATCCGTGCGCTGGCGGCTATCGCCGACCTGCCGGCGCGCGACGTCGAGATCGACGGCCTGGTCTTCCGCGAGGTGACGAACGTGACGACGATCGCGGGCGGGGTGGCCCCCAACGTGATCCCGGACCGGCTCGTCGCGACCGTGAACGTCCGCTACGCCCCGACCCATTCGCCCGACGAGGCCGAGGACCGGCTGCGCGAGCTGCTCGGTCGCGCCGACGTCGAGGTCGAGGTGCTGAGCAACGCGGCGGGCGGTCCGGTGGCGATCGCCCACCCCCTGGCCGCGCGACTCCGCGACATCGGCTCCCTCGAGGTCCGGCCGAAGCAGGCGTGGACCCCGGTCGCCGAGTTCGGACAGGCGCGGATCCCGGCCGTGAACTGCGGGCCCGGGGATCCGGCCTTCGCGCACCGCGACGACGAGCAGGTGACCGAGGCGGCGTTGGTCGCCGGGTACGAGCTGTTCCGCGGGTTCCTGGCGGCGGCGCCGTGACCCACCTGTCGCCGGGCGCCCGGCGGGTCGATCCCTACCCGTTCGAGGAGCTCGATCGTCGGCGGGCGGCCGCCGCGGCGGCGGGGCTCGAGCTGATCGACTTCGGCGTGGGTGACCCGCGTGACGAGACGCCGGCGTTCATCCGCGAGGCGCTCGCCGCCGCGATCACGCCGGTGTCGTCCTACCCGCGCGCGGCGGGGGTCCCCGAGCTCCGCGAGGCGATCGCCGCCTGGGTCGCGCGACGGTTCGAGGTCGCGGTGGATCCCGACGCGCACGTCCTGCCGATCCTCGGGGCCAAGGAGCTCGTGTTCTCGCTCGCCCAGATGGTGGTGGACCCGGCCGGCGGGAAGGACCTCGTGCTCTGCACGAGTCCGGGCTACCCGGTCCCCGAGCGCGGCGCCCGGTTCGCCGGCGCCGACGTGCGGCGGCTCCCGCTGCGGCCCGAGGCCGGCTTCTGGCCCGACCTCGACGCGGTCGACGCCACCACGTGGGACCGGGCCGCGATCCTGTGGCTCAACTCCCCGAACAACCCCACGGGGGCGATCGCGACCCTCGAGTACCTGACGCGGGCGGCCGACGTGTGCCGGCGCCACGACGTCCTGCTCGCCTCGGACGAGGCCTACAGCGAGCTCTGGTTCGGGGACGCGCCTTCCCCGAGCGCGCTGCAGACGGGGGACCTGACGAACGTTCTGGCGATCCACACGCTCTCCAAGCGCTCGTCGATGACGGGCTACCGCAGCGGCTTCGCCGCCGGCGACCCCGACCTGATCGCGGCGCTGCGGCGGCTGCGCCCGGCGGTGGGCGTGACCCCACAGGTGTTCGTGCAGCGGGCCTCGATCGCCGCGTGGTCGGATGAGACGCACGTCGAGGCCGCGCGCGCCACCTACGGCGCGCGACGGCGGCTGTTCCTCGACCTGTTCGCCGAGCTCGGCGTCGCCGTGGCGCCGACCGAGGGCACGTTCTACCTGTGGGTCGAGGTCCCGGGTGGCCAGGCCTCGGCCCCGTTCGCCTACGATCTGCTGGAACGGAGCGGCGTCGTGGTGGCGCCGGGGTCGTACTTCGGACCGGAGGGCGAAGGCTACGTGCGGATGGCGATGGTGCCGACGACGGACGCGTGCGAGCGCGCGGCCGACCGGCTGCGAGCCGCGATCGGGGAGATGGTGACGTGAGCGACCTCCGCGAACGCGTCGAGGCGTCGTGGGCCGCCGCGCACGCCGACCCGCCGGGCGATATCGACGAGGCGGCGGTCCTCGCGGTGATCGACGCGCTGGACGCCGGCGAGCTCCGTGTGGCCGAGCCCGAGGGCGACGGCTGGCGCGTGCACGCCTGGGTGAAACAGGCGGTCCTGCTCTCGTTCCGTGTGCGCGGCCTGGACACGACCGAGGCCGGCCCGTTCGAGTACCACGACAAGCTGCCCCTGAAGCACGGCTTCGCGGCGATGGGCGTCCGGGTCGTGCCGCCGGCGACCGCGCGCTACGGGGCGCACCTGGAGCCGGGCGTGGTCCTGATGCCGAGCTACGTGAACATCGGGGCGTGGGTGGGCGCCCGCACCATGGTCGACACATGGGCCACCGTCGGCTCGTGCGCGCAGATCGGTAGCGACGTCCACCTGGCGGGTGGCGTGGGGATCGGCGGCGTGCTCGAGCCGGTCCAGGCGGCGCCGGTGATCATCGAGGACGGCGCGTTCATCGGCTCGCGCTGCGTCGTCGTCGAGGGCGTGCGCGTGGGTCGCGAGGCGGTCCTCGGCGCCGGCGTGGTCCTCACGGGGAACACCCCGGTCGTCGACGTGACCGGCGACGTGCCCGTCGAGCACCGCGGCGAGGTGCCGGCCCGCGCGATCGTGATCCCCGGCACGCGACCCCGCGCGTTCCCCGCGGGCGACTACGGCCTCCCGTGCGGGCTGATCATCGGCTACCGCACCGACGACACCGACGACAAGGTCCGGCTGAACGAGCTCTTGCGCGACGCCGGCTCCTCCACGGGCTGATGGCCGATCGCACCCCACCTCGTCCGGTGGACCGGATCGTCGAGTCGCCGATCGCCGCGACGTGGCGGTCGGTCCAGCACGAGACGGCCGTCCTCGTCGGGATCGGTCCGGGGATCCGGCCCGAGGACCTCGACGAGCTGGCGGCGCTCGCCGACTCCGCCGGCGCCGAGCCCGTCGGGCGGATCGTCCAGAGCCGGAGCGAACCCGACCACCGGTACTGGATCGGCAAAGGCAAGGTCGACGAGCTGCACCAGTTGCTGCACGCCACGGGGGCCGAGCTCGTGATCTTCGACGAGGAGCTCTCGCCCGGGCACCTGCGGGCGCTCGAGGCCGCGCTCAAAGTCAAGGTGCTCGACCGGACCGCCCTGATCCTCGACATCTTCGCCCTGCACGCGCATACGAAGGAGGGCAAGGCGCAGGTCGAGCTGGCGCAGCTCAACTACCTGCTGCCGCGGCTCCGTGGATGGGGCGAGGCCATGAGCCGGCTCGGGAGCACGAGCGGCACCGGCGGCCCGATCGGGACGCGGGGTCCGGGCGAGACGAAGCTCGAGATGGACCGGCGGCACATCGGCCGGCGCATCGCGAAGCTCCGCCGCGACGTGAAGGCGCTCCGCGTCACGCGGGACACGAAACGGGCGAGCCGCCAGGCGTCCGAGGTCCCGCAGGTCGCGATCGCGGGGTACACCAACGCCGGCAAGTCGACGTTGATGCGCCGGATCACCGGCGCCGACGTGATCGTGGCCGATCAGCTCTTCGCGACACTCGACCCAACGACACGCAAGGTCGTCCTGCCGGGCGGGCGCCGCGCGGTGATCAGCGACACCGTCGGATTCGTCGGCAAGCTCCCACACGACCTCGTCGAGGCGTTCCGCTCCACGCTCGAGGAGGTGACCCTCGCGGATCTCGTGGTCCACATCGCGGATGCCTCGAGCCCCACGCTCGAGGATCAGATCGACGCGGTGCGACGGGTCCTGGGCGAGATCGGGGCGGGCGACCTCCCCGAGGTGCTCGCCCTCAACAAGATCGACCTCGTGGCCGGCTCGGAGCGGGTCCGGCTGGCGCGGCGTTTCCCCGGTTCCGTACCGGTCTCGGCGCTCACCGGCGAGGGCGTCGACGGGCTGCTCCTGGCCCTGGCGGAGGCGTTGCCGGACCCACCCGTGCACATCGAGGCGCTCGTGCCGTGGGACCGAGGTGACCTCGTGGCGATGCTCTACCGGGAGGCCGAGGTCCTGGCCGCCACGGCGGAGCCGGAGGGGACACGGGTGACGGCGAACGTGGGCTTGCGGGCGCTGGCCGCGCTGCGCCCCTACCTGCGCAAGCCGGCCGTGAGCGTCTCGGCCGGGGTCACGGGGCCCCGATCGACCAGAGGGACGGATCGGCCCAGCGACCGGTGAAGGGAGCGTCCGGGTCGACCCCCCGGGCCTGCGCCAGCCGGAAGGCCAGGACCTGCATCCGGGCCATCGCGGGGATCTGGGCGAGGATGTTCGGGAGGGGCGCGACCTCGTTGACGCGGGTGACGCCGATCCCTTCGCCCTCCGCCGCCACGGCGAGCGCCGCGACCAGGCCATCCTCGTCCGGGGTGCCGAGCGCCACGACGTGGTCCTGGGCCGTGAGCGGGCTCACACCGCCGTGCAGCAGGTACTCGGCGTCGCCGCCCGTGGCCAGCAGCCGAGCCGCCTCACGGATCTTCAGCGCCCCCTCCGCGGCGGTGACCGCCGCGGGGCCGGCGCCGGCGACCGTGATCGACCGGGCGTCCGGCGGCACGCCGTCGACCCCCGGGGTCTCGAGGGCGTGGCGGACCGAGGCCGGCACCAGGGCGAGGGTCTCCTGCGTCACCGTCTCGGCTCCCATCTGGGCCACGACCATCCCGACCGCGAGCAGGGCCGACGTGACGCCGAGGCTCGAGGTCTCGACGGGCTCGCGCTCCACGGTCTCGACGACGTCGTTGAGCGCCGTCCCACGCCGCGTGATGGTGAACGTCTGCAGGCCGGCGGCGAAGGCGAGGGCGCGGGCGGCGAGCGCGTAGGCGCTCTCGCCGCTGTGGCTGATGATGACGACGCCGTCGTGCGGGCCCACGATGGGGGCGTTCCGGACGAACTGCATCGACGAGACCGCGTGGGCGCTGCGCCCGGCGTCCTGCAACATCCCGGCGCCGAGCGCGGCGACGTGCTGGCTGCTCCCGGTCCCCACGACCCAGATCCGTCGGACGCGATGCAAGCCCTCGGCCGCCGCGTGGACCTGCTGGCGGATGGAAGGATCCGCGAGCATGGCGTCGAGGGCGGCGGGCTGGCTGACGATCTGCGCTTCGAACTGGCTCAACGGACGTTCAGCACCGTGGCGGTCCCTCCGAGCGGTCGGCTGCGCGGAGCCTAGCGCACCGGTTCAGAGCTTGCGGAGCACGGCGACGACCTTGCCCATGATCCGGCCGTCGGGCATCTCGATCGGGTCGTAGGACGGGTTCTCGGGGATGAGGATCACCCGGCCCCCGTCGTGGCCGAGGCGCTTGACGGTCGCCTCGTCTTCGGCCGGACCGGGCAGCAGCGCCGCCACGATGTCGCCGTCGCGCGCCGCGTCCTGCTGGTGGACCACGACCACGTCCCCGTCGAGGATGCCGGCCTCGATCATCGAGTCGCCGGCGACGCGGAGGGCGAAGTGCTCGCCGGGGCCGCGCGCGTAGTCGGCGGGGATCGAGACGTACTCCTCCACGTGCTCGGCGGCCAGGACCGGCGCACCCGCCGCAATCCGGCCCATGAGCGGGACCGCCGTGGCGTCGGTGCGCCCGCCCTCGGGCGCGAGCGTGACCGCCCGGGGCTTGGTGGGGTCCCTGCGGAGCAGGCCCTTGCGTTCGAGGTTCGCGAGCTGGGCGTGCACGGAGGATGACGAGGTCAGTCCGACCGCGTCGCCGATCTCGCGGACGGTCGGGGGATAGCCGCGGGCCTGCACCGTCTCGGCGATGAAGTCCAGGATCCGCTGCTGGCGGGCCGTCGTGTCAGACATGGTCCGTAGCCTCCTCACGTGGTCGTCCGGACGGTAGCAGCCCATGGGGAGGGACGCAAACATATGTTCGGATCGAGGATTGACATCGAACGCACGTTCGGGCAGGCTGATGGCATGCGCCGAACGTACGTTCGCCGACGGCTCGTGGCCCTGGTCCTGCTCCTATCGGTCCTCGGGATCGGCGCGCCCGCGGCCGCCCGGGTCGTGCATCCTCCGCGGGGCCCGGCCACGGTCACGTACGTGGTGCGGCCCGGCGACACGCTGTGGTCGATCGCCACGGCGGTCGCCCCCGGCAAGGACCCGCGCGAGGTCGTCGACGCGATCGGCGCTGCCAACGATCTCGCGGGCAGCGGACTCGTCCCCGGGCAGGCGCTGGACGTCCCGGCCGCGTAAGGCCGGGTCGCGTGCCCTCCCCACATCTGGTGTCAGCGGCTACGATCCCTGGTCATGCGCTGCCCGTGGTGCGACACCGACGACGACCGGGTGATCGATTCGCGTCCCGCGGACGCGGGTGGCGCCATCCGCCGCCGGCGCCAGTGCAGCGCGTGCGGCCGGCGGTTCACCACCTACGAGCGGATCGAGGACGTGGGACTGGTGGTCGTGAAGCGGGATGGGGAGCGCGAGCCCTTCGACCGCGAGAAGGTCGAGGCGGGCATACGCAAGGCCCTCGCTGGCCGCGCCGTCCCGAACCCCCGAATCGACCAGATGGTGGACCGCATCGAGCTGCGGCTCCGGCGCAAGGGGCCCGACGTGACGTCGCGCCAGGTGGGCACGGAGGTGCTCGCCGCTCTGCAGAAGACCGACGAGGTCGCCTACCTGCGTTTCGCGAGCGTCTACAAGGACTTCCAGGGCGCCACCGATTTCGAGCGCGAACTGGCCCTGCTGGAGAAGCGCGAGCCCGCGAAGCGCCGCCCCCGCTGAGGACCGTTCGCGCGGCCCCGATCGGTGGGGGTGTGGACCGTTCCCCGCAGGCCTGGGATACTAGGGGTTGTGGTCGACAGGGTTTCTGGCCACTAGCCCTTGACGACGGGGGCCACCGGGTCCATCATGCGCGGACGCGGATCACACGCCTGTAACTTTGCCCACATCGATCCCACCGGGATCCCCCCGGGCATCCACAGACGACGCGGCGACGACGGAGAGGAGAGAGGGGACATGGCGACACGCGAGGGGGACGTCGAAGTCATCCGAGAGGGCCTGACGTTCGACCGGTACTTCACCACCGAGGGCGTCCACCCGTTCGACCAGATCGAGTGGGAGACGCGCGACGCGGTCATCCCGAACTTCAAGGAGGGTGGCAACGCGTTCGAGCAGCGTGACGTGGAGTTCCCGGTCTCGTGGTCGCAGAACGCCACCAACATCGTGGCCCAGAAGTACTTCCGCGGCACCCTGGGCACCCCCCAGCGTGAGTCCTCGGTCCGTCAGCTCGTCGGGCGCGTCGTCGACACGATCACCGGGTGGGGGCGTAAGAACGCCTACTTCGCCACCGACCACGACGCGCAGGTCTTCGCCGAGGAGCTCACCCACCTGCTCGTCAACCAGAAGGCCGCGTTCAACTCGCCGGTGTGGTTCAACGTCGGCGTGCCGGACACCCCCCAGCAGTGCAGCGCCTGCTTCATCCTGTCGGTCGACGACCACATGAGCTCGATCCTCAACTGGTACGTCGAGGAGGGCACGATCTTCAAGGGCGGCTCGGGGTCTGGCATCAACCTGTCCCGGATCCGCTCCTCGAAGGAGTCCCTCGCCGGCGGCGGCACGGCGAGCGGACCGGTCAGCTTCATGCGGGGAGCCGACGCGAGCGCCGGCACGATCAAGTCGGGCGGCAAGACGCGTCGGGCCGCGAAGATGGTCATCCTCAACGTGGACCACCCCGACGTCCGCGACTTCATCTGGTGCAAGGCACACGAGGAGGACAAGGCCCGCGCCCTGCGCGACGCCGGGTTCGACATGGACCTGGACGGTCGCGACTCCTACTCGATCCAGTACCAGAACGCGAACAACTCGGTCCGGGTGACCGACGAGTTCATGCAGGCGTTCGAGAACGACGCCGACCATCGGCTGAAGGCGGTCACGTCCGGCGAGACGGTCGAGACGGTCCGCGCGCGCGAGCTGATGCGCGAGATCGCCCAGGCCGCCTGGGAGTGCGCCGACCCCGGCATGCAGTACGACACCACGATCAACGAGTGGCACACGTGTCCGGCGAGCGGGCGGATCAACGGCTCGAACCCGTGCTCGGAGTACATGCACCTCGACGACTCCGCGTGCAACCTGGCGAGCCTGAACCTGCTGCGGTTCGCCGACGAGGAGGGCACGTTCGACGTCGCGAGCTTCCGGCACGCGGTCGAGGTCGTGTTCACGGCGCAGGAGATCGTGGTCGGCGAGTCCGATTACCCGACCGCGGCGATCGGCGAGAACGCGCGTGCGTACCGCCAGCTCGGGCTGGGGTACGCGAACCTCGGCGCCCTGCTGATGGCCCGGGGCCTGGCGTACGACTCGGACCAGGGACGCGCGTGGGCCGGCGCGATCACGGCGCTGATGACCGGGTGGGCGTACCGCACGAGCGCGAGGATCGCCGAGGTCACAGGGCCGTTCGCGGGCTACGCGCCGAACGCGGACGCGATGCTCCGCGTGATGCGGAAGCACCGCGCGGCCGCCGAGGAGATCGACGCCGAGTTCGTGCCCGAGGCGATGCTCAGCGCCGCGAAGCAGGCCTGGGACGAGGCCGTGGCGCTCGGCGAGCTGCACGGGTACCGCAACGCGCAAGCGAGCGTGCTGGCCCCCACGGGCACGATCGGCCTGATGATGGACTGCGACACCACCGGCATCGAGCCCGAGCTCGCGCTCGTCAAGACGAAGAAGCTGGTGGGCGGCGGCACGATGCAGTTCGTGAACCAGACGGTGCCCCGCGCGCTCGACAAGCTCGGGTACACGGCGGAGGAGACCGCGGACATCGTGGCCTACATCGCCGAGCACAACTCCGTGTTCGACGCCCCGCACCTCAAGACCGAACACCACCCCGTGTTCGACACGGCGATGGGCGCACAGCCCATCCACTACATGGGCCACGTGCGGATGATGGGCGCGGCGCAGCCGTTCATCTCCGGCGCCATCTCGAAGACCGTGAACATGCCCGAGGAGGCCACGGTCGAAGAGGTCGAGCAGCTGCTCGTCGAGAGCTGGAAGCTCGGTCTGAAGGCGGTCGCGATCTACCGCGACAACTGCAAGGTGGCGCAGCCGCTGTCGGCGGACAAGAAGAAGGTCGTCGAGGAGCCCGGGCCGGTCGCGCTCGCGCACCCGGTCCGCAAGCGCCTGCCGATGTCGCGTCCCTCGGTCACCACGTCGTTCCAGGTGGGCGACGCGGAGGGGTACATCACGGCCGGGTCCTACCCTGACGACGGCCTGGGCGAGATCTTCCTCAAGACCTCGAAGCAGGGCTCCACGCTGTCGGGCATCATGGACGCGTTCTCCATCGCGGTGTCGGTGGGACTGCAATACGGTGTGCCGCTCGAGGACTACGCCTCGAAGTTCATCAACATGAAGTTCGAGCCC
>DASQKC010000023.1:0-2166 GCA_035630755.1 Actinomycetota bacterium
ATCGGACTGCTGGGAGGCCGTGGGCGATGGGTCGGGGGCAACGTTCCCCTCGCATGCGCCGACGGCGCGCATCGACTATCTGTTCGCCGGACGGACGTTCCGGCCTCTCCGCGCGTGGACCGCGGGTGGCACGGTTTCCGACCATCTGATGGTCGTGGCGGAGCTCGCGATCACGGAGAAGGGGGAGGACGAGGCGACCGTCCGGGGTTCCTGAAGAGCTGGATCGCCATGTACAGCCCGAAGAGGGTCACCGCGACGACCAAGAACGACAGGAGCCCGAGGAAGAACCACTCGAGGAAACCGTTGATGGCCAGCACGCCCGCATCCTACCGGCAGGTTCCCGGGGACCGTTCGGTAGGGTAGCGACATGCGCCTCGGGGTCCTCACCGGCGGGGGTGATTGCCCGGGACTGAACGCGGTGATCCGTGCGGTCGTGCGGCGCGGCATCCGATCCCACGGGATGGAGTTCGTGGGGTTTCAGGATGGATGGCGGGGTGTCCTCGACGACGCGACCCAGCCGCTGGGGATCGCGGAGACGACCGGGATCCTCCCGCGGGGCGGCACGATCCTCGGGTCCTCCGGCGCGAACCCCGCCCGCTTCGAGGACGGACCGGCCAAGGTCCTCGCGACGATCGCGACACATGGACTCGACGGATTGATCGTGATCGGCGGGGAGGGCACGCTCGGTGTGGCCGGCCAGCTCGCCGATGACGGCGTCCGTGTCGTCGGCGTGCCGAAGACGATCGACAACGACCTCGGCGGCACGGACGTGACGGTCGGGTTCCATACGGCAGTCCAGGTGGCCACCGACGCCATCGATCGGCTCCACAGCACGGCCGAGAGCCACGACCGTGTGATGCTCGTCGAGGTGATGGGCCGCCACGCCGGGTGGATCGCGGTCTACGCGGGGACGGCGGGCGGGGCGGACGCGATCCTGGTCCCGGAGCACCCGTTCGATCTCGACGACGTCTGCGACGACCTCCGCCATCGGCACGCCAGCAGGAGCTCGTTCTCGATCGTCGTGGTCGCCGAGGGAGCGGTCCCGAAGGAGGGGACCCTGGTGCTCCCGGAGCCGCCGCTCGACGAGAACGGCTTCCCGCGCCTGGGCGGTGTCACGAATCACCTCGCGCCGGAGATCGAGAAGCGCACCGGATTCCAGACCCGCGTCACGATCCTCGGCCACGTCCAGCGGGGAGGGACGCCGGTGGCCTTCGACCGGGTCCTCGCGACGCGCTTCGGGATCGCGGCCGCCGATCTCGCCGCCGCGGGCGGCTGGGGCCGGATGGTGGCGAGGAAGGCACAGGACGTGCGGGACGTGCCGATCGCGGAGGCCGTCGCCGAGCGCAACGTCGTTCCGGTGGACCTGTACCGCGAGGCCGAGGTCTTCTTCGGGTAGGAACGCGGGAGCCGGTTGTAGGGTCCACGGCATGCGTATCGGCATCCTCACGGGAGGAGGGGACGTCCCCGGGCTGAACGCCTGCATCAAGGCGGCCACGACGCGCGCCGTGCAGGAGGGTCACGAGGTCGTCGGGATCCGTCGCGGCTGGGCGGGGCTGTTGAACCTCGACCCTGCAGACCCCTCGTCGGCGGCGACGCACACGGTTCGGCTGGACCCAGACGCGGTCCGCACGATCGACCGGACCGGAGGCACGATCCTGCACACCTCGCGCGCGAACCCGGCGAGCGTCCGCGCGGCGGACGAGCCCGACTTCCTGAAGGCGGGCCGCGTGGACGACGAGGCGCGCGATCACACGGCGCACGTGCTGGCCGTGCTCGACAACCTCGGGATCGACGCGATGATCCCGATCGGCGGTGACGACACGCTCTCGTTCGCCCTGCGTCTGCACGACGAGGGCGTCCCGGTCGTCGCGGTTCCGAAGACGATGGACAACGACGTCCACGGCACCGACTACTGCATCGGGTTCTCCACTGCCGTGACCCGGACGGTGATCTTCATCCACCAGCTCCGGACGAGCGCCGGCTCCCACGAACGGCTGGCGGTCGTGGAGGTCTTCGGCCGCTACAGCGGCGAGACGTCGCTGGTCTCGGCGTACCTCTCCGGCATGGACCGCGCGATCATCAGCGAGGTGCCGTTCGACGTCGAGCAGCTCGCGACCTACCTGATGGACGACAAGCGGAAGAACCCCTCGCGCTACGCGATGACCA
>DASQKC010000024.1:0-6598 GCA_035630755.1 Actinomycetota bacterium
GTGTTCACCTGGGAGTCCTCATCGCCGAGCGCTCGCCGCCGGGCGAGCCAGGTGCCGGCCCCGCCGCCCATGGCGCCGAGAGCCTTCTCGGGGCCTAGGCTGGCCCCCCCGATCAGCGACACGGCCGAGACGGCGGCGATCCCCGGAACCAGTCGGGGTTCGACATGCCCGGTCTTGATGTCCTCGAACAGGCCGGCGATCTGTTCAGGCAGGCGCGTCACGCGACGCAACACCCCGACGGCGACACCGGCGGCTGCCGTGACCGCCACCCACCACCAGTGCCCGCCCAGCCAGCCAGGATCCGAGTCGGTGTACCACTTGCCTCCGAAGGTGATCACGCCCATGAAGACCAGACCGGCGAATGCGCCGAAGACCCCGAGGACGACAGCGCATCCCATCAGGACCCAGAACTCCCGCTTCTGGGTGACCGGTCCTTCAGGAGCCGGCTCGGTGGGGGCGCTCATGTGGCGGACCTCCTCGCAGCGGATGTGAACTCACATCGCCCACTCCGGTGGCCCATGTCCGTCCGGGTCTTCCGCGCCCAGCTCGAGGCCATCAGTGGTGGAAGGCCGAGGTGTGCGTCGCCGGCAGCGGGGCGGAGAGCGTGTCGAGGTAGGTGACCGCGGTCCGCATGTCATCCAGGAGCAGATCGACGAGGTCCATCGACACGCCGTTGCGCACGACGATCCGCATCACGGTCAGGTCGGCGATGTCGTCGGGCATCGGGTACGCGGGGACCTGCCACCCACGGCCGCGCAGCCGCTCGCTCAGGTCGTGCAGATCCCACGGGCCGTCGTGGCCGTCCGCGAGCGTCCACGTCACGAGCGGGAGCTCTGATCCGTCGGTGAGGACCTCGAAGTCCGGCATCGCGGCGATCTGGGCCGAGAAATGCAGCGCCACATCCTGGCAGGCTTGCTGGACGCGCCGGTAGCCGTCGCGGCCCAGCCGCAGGAAGTTGTAGTACTGCAGGAGCACCTGCGCGCCCGGGCGCGAGAAGTTGATCGCCAGGGTCGGCATGTCGCCGCCGAGGTAGCTCACCGAGAAGACCAGGTCCTCGGGGAGGTACTCGCGTTTGGCCCACACGACCCATCCGAGGCCCGGGTACACCAACCCGTATTTGTGCCCCGACGTGTTGATCGAGTGGACGCGTGACAGGCGGAAGTCCCACGCGAGGTCCGGCGTGAGGAACGGCGCGACGAACGCGCCCGAGGCGCCGTCGACGTGCAACGGCACGTCGAGACCGGTCCGCGCCTGCAGGTCGTCCAGGGCCGCCGCCAGGTCCGCGATCGGCTCGTAGCGGCCGTCGTAGGTGACGCCCAGGATCCCGACGACGCCGATCGTGTGCTCGTCGACGGCCTCGAGCATGCCCTCGGGCGTGAGGGTCGGCCGCTCCCTCGTCACCGGGACGTACTTGGGCTCGATCTCCCAGTAGTTCGCGAACTTCTCCCACACGACCTGCACGGACGAGCTGACCACGATGTTCGGTGTGTCGGTGTCCTTGCCCTCGGCGCGCCGGCGCGTCTGCCAGCGTCGCTTGAACGCGAGGCCCCCGAGCATGCACGCCTCCGACGAGCCGATCGCCGAGGTCCCGATCGTGTTGTGGGGCTCGGGCGAGTTCCACAGGTCGGCGAGGATGTGCACGCACCGCTCCTCGATCGCCGCGGTCTGGGGGTACTCGTCCTTGTCGATCATGTTCTTGTCGAACGCCTCGGCGTAGAGCTGCGAAGCCTGCGGCTCCATCCAGGTCGTCACGAACGTCGCCAGGTTCTGGCGGGCGTTCCCGTCCAGGAAGATCTCGTCGTGGATCACCTGGTACGCCGTGTCGGGCTGCATCTCGACGTCCGGGATGCGCCAGCGCGACACGCTCTCCTCGCCGCGGCGCGCGAACATCGGGTTGATGGAGACGTGCTCGGACGCGTCGCGCCCTCGATGCTCGTGGTCGCTCACGCCTCCGCCGACTTCTTGATCGCGTCGACGTCGGCGCGGTCCACCTGGTCCTTGTCGATCTTGTCGGCCTTCTTCAGCGCCTTCTCCACCTGCGCGACCCACACCTCGTCGAAGATCGCGAGGATCCCCGAGCTCCCGACGGGCAGGACGTCCTCGAGGTCCTTCTCGATCTTGTGCTCGCGGTGCTTCGACATCAGCTCGCCGATGCCGGCGCCGGCGGCGCCGGTGACGACGGTGGCGGCGATCAGGCCGGGCGGGAAGATCAACCCGATCACCACGCCGGCGAGGGCGCCGACCATGGCCCCCTTGGCGACCTCGTGCGCGTTCTCCTGCACCTCGATCTTGCCATCGTCGCCCCGCCGGACGAGCACGGCGACGTCCAGGAAGATCAGGCCCTCCTTGACGAGCTCCTTCAACGCGTCGAAGTCCTCCTTCGCGGCATCCGGATCGCCGTACGCGGCGATGTAGAGGTCGACCGGGACGTCGGTGGTCATGGCTGAGCTCCCTCCCTGCGGTGTGATGGCGGACCCGGCAAGCCTACGGGAGCACCTGGACGCGCGACACGAGGTCCAGGGCCGCCGGCCGGTGCGACACCACGACGAGGCTCCGCCCCCTCGCGTGCCGGTCGACCTCGTCGAGGAGATCGCGTTCCGTGGTCGGATCGAGGTCGGCCGTGGGCTCGTCGAGCAGCAGGATCGGCACGTCGCGCAGGAACACGCGCGCCACGGCCAGCCGACGGCGTTCGCCGCCGCTCAACCGCATCCCGTCCTCGCCGACCGGGGTGTCCAGCCCGTCGGGGAGCCGGTCCAGCAGCCGCCCGAGCTGGGCGCGCTCGCACGCCGCGCGGATCCGATCGTCGGGCGCGTCCGCGTCGGCCAGCAGCAGGTTGTCTCGGAGCGTCCCGTTGAACAGGAACGGATCCTGCGGCACGATCGCGAACCGCGCGCGCACGTCGTCGGCGTCGTACGCGGCGGCGTCGCGGTCACCGACCCGGTAGGCGCCCTCGACCGGCCCGACGAACCGGAGCAGCAGTCGGAGCGTCGTCGTCTTCCCCGCGCCGTTGGGCCCCGTGAGGCCCAGGCGCTCCCCCGGCGCGAGCGCGAGGTCGAGCCCGTCGAGGATCCAGCCGTCGTCGGACGCGAAGCGGAACCGGACGCTCTCGAGCGCGAGTGACGGCGCATCGGGGACGGGCACCGGGGCGGCCGCCGCCGCGACGGGGACCGGCGCGTCGATCACCTCGAACGTCCGGATCGCCGCGGCACGGCCGGTCGCGAGCTCACCGAACGCGTCGCCGAGCGGGACGAGCGCCTCGAACGCGGCGAGCGCGGCGAGCGGCACCGCCGCGAGCAGCACACCCGCGACGCGCTCGTCCCCGTGCAGACCGAACGCGACCCACAGCAGGGCCACCGCGGTGGACCCGGCGACGACCATCACCGCCGAGGTCCCGCCGGCGCGGACCCGCGCGAGCCGCCTGCGGGCGACCGTCGACGCGGCGGATGCGAACGTCAGCCGCCGCCCGAGGTCGTCGGCGCGCCCGAACGCCACGAGTTCGGCGAGCCCGGCCACGTCCTCCGCGGCGGACGCGTGGAGCGCGGCCCGGGCGCCGAGGTCCTCGGCGGCGGGCCGCCGGGCCCACGCGCGCACCGCGAGCGGGACGACGATCCCGCAGGTCGCCAGGCCGACGGCGAGACCGACCCCGAGCGCCGGCGCGATCACCCACAGCGCCACGACCCCGGCGACCCCCGCCGCCCCCGCCGCCAGCGGGGGGAGGACGCCGCGGACGATGACCCCGCCGAGGGTGTCGACGTCGGCGACCGCCCGGCCGAGGAGGTCGCCGCTGCGGTAGGCGCCGGGGACGCGCGGCTCGAGCGCGCGGAAGATCCAGACCCGCACGGCCGTCATGACGCGGAACGTCGCCGCGTGCGACGTGTACCGATCCACGTACCGCAGGACGGCCCGGCCGATCGCGAGCGTGCGGACGGCCGTCACCGTCACCGCCAGCGCGGCGAACCCGGTCACCACCGTGGCCCGCGAGATCAGGTACGGCGCGGCGACCATGAGCAGGACGCTCGCCACCGCCGCCGCCATGCCCGCCGCCGCGGCCACGAGCAGCGCGCCGCGCACGGGCCGGGCCACGCCGACGAGCCGCCCGACGGCGCTCACCGTGCGCCTCCGACCGGAGCGACGGGCCGATCGCGTCGCACGACCCGGCCGGCGCGCAGCTCCACGACCCGGTCGACCGCGGGCCCGATCGCCGCTCCGTGGGTGATCACGATCGCGGTGCGTCCGGCGAGCAGCCCCTCGACCGCACCGATCACACCGCCGTGTACCTCGTCGTCGAGGTGCGACACGGGTTCGTCCCAGACCACCAGCGGGGCCTCGCGCACGCACGCGCGGGTGAGCGCCAGGAGCTGGCGCTGTCCACCGCTCAGACGGACGCCCCCCTCGCCGACCAGGGTGGCGTAGCCGTCGGGGAGCGCCGCGATGAAGCGTGCAGCGCCGGTCGCCTCGGCCGCCCACCGGAGCCGGTCGTCGTCGGCGTCGGGGTCCGCGAACCGGAGGTTGTCGGCCACGGTCCCGTGGAAGATCGTGGGGTGCTGCGGCACCCACGCCACCTGCCGGCGCCATCCGTCGAGCTCGAGGGTCGCGAGGGGCGTCCCGTCGACGGTGATGTCGCCCGAGCCCGGCGCGACGAACCCCAACAGCGCCGACGCGATCGTGGACTTGCCGGCGCCGGTCGGGCCCACGAGGGCCACGTGTTCCCCGGGCTCGATCGCGAACGAGCACCCGTCGAGCGCGACCCGGCGCCCGTCGTCGTAGGCGACGACGACATCGGTGAACCTGATCGCGGGGGGCACGGGCGCTCGCCGCACGGATCCGCCGGACGGCGACCGGGCCGTCGCGCCGTCGAGCAGGCGCACGATCCGTGACGCCGCCGCGTCGCCGGCGGTCCCCGCGTGGTACTCGGCCGAGAGCCGGCGGAGCGGGAGGAAGAACTCGGGTGTGAGCAGGAGCACCAGCAGTGCCGGCCCGAACGCCAGATCGCCGCCCATGACGCGCACGCTCGTCTCGATCGCGACCATCGCGGTCGCCGCGGTCGCTCCCCACTCCAGGACGAGCGTCGACTGGAAGGCGACGCGGAGCACGTCCATCGAGGAGCGCGCGTAGCCGGCGCTCAGCTCCTCGATCGTCGCGGCCTGCTCGCCGCTGCGGCCGAACATCCGCAGCGTCGGCAACCCGCGGATCATGTCCAGGATGTGCGCGTGGAGCCAGGCCAGCTCGCGTTCGCGTCGTTCGCTGAGCCCGCGGACCCGCCGGCCGATCAACCCGAGGATCGCGACGAGCACCGGCCCCGCGAACAGCAGTACGACCACCGACCACGGGTCCACCCACGCCACGGCCACCGCGACGATCAGCGGGATCGCGACGGCGAGCGTCCGCGCCGGATCGAACCGGACGAGCGCCGTCTCGAGGGCGTCGGCGCCCTCGCCCAGCGCGTAGACGAGCTCCCCGCCGCGCGCCCCCCGGGCCCAGACCGGCCCCGAGGCGGTCATCGCCGCGGCCAGCCGCGCCCGGACGTCGTGGCGCAGCGCCCCGCCGCCCGCCTGGAGCACCGGCTCCGCCACGGCGACGGCGGCCGCCCGCACCAGGATCAGCCCCAGGGCCGTGACGCCGAGCCACGTGAGGTCGTCGCGGTCGGCACCGTCCACGAACGCGGCGGCGATCGAGGCGGCCAGGCACGCGAGCACGCCGAACCAGGCGAGGGCGCCGATGACCTGCAGGATCACCGCGAGGCGCACAGCACGCGCGGCTCCCGGCGCCCCGCGGACGAGACGCCGACGTTGCCCGGTCGCGGAGCTAGTAGCTATCGGAGCCCAGCTGGACCTTGCCGCGGAACAGGTACTGGACACCCGCCGTGTAGGTCAGCACGAAGGGCAGCCCGATGATCGCGACCACCAGCATGACCGTCAGCGTCTCGTTCGCCGCCGATGCGTTCGAGATCGTCATCGAGTTCGAGGGATGGATCGTGGACTTCAGCATGTTCGGGAACAGCCCGGTCGCGACCGACGCGAGGACCATCGCGAGCGTGACGGATGACGCGAAGAACGCTCGGACCTCGTGGCCGCGACGGAGGCTGACGATCAGCGTGATGAACGCGAGCGCCGCCGCCACCGGGAAGATGAGCGGCCAGATGTTGTCGTAGTTGGCGCTGAGCCCGTGGTCGTCGAGGTACGTCCAGACGACCGTCACGATGCCCATCGCCGCGAACGCGGCGATGAATCGCGGCGACCACCGGGCGACCCGCGCCTGCATCGGATCATCGGTCTTGAGGCGCAGGTAGAGCGAGCCGTGCATGAGCAACATGGCGACCGTGGTGAGCCCCACCCACACGGGGAACGGCTTCAGCAGGTCGATCAGGCTCGCGTGGACCTGGCCGTGCTCATTGAGCAGTACGCCGGTGATGACGTTCCCGAAGGCGACGCCCAGCAGGACGGCGAGCGCGTACGAGGAGAGGGAGAACAGCACGTCCCACGTCGCGCGCCAGCGCGGCGAGTCCCGCTTGCTGCGGAACTCGATCGACACCGTCCGCAGGATCAGGAACAGCAGGACCAGCATGAGGGCGAGGTAGAAGCCCGAGAACAGCGACGCG
>DASQKC010000025.1:0-29702 GCA_035630755.1 Actinomycetota bacterium
CACGCGAGCTGGGTTTAGAACGTCGTGAGACAGTTCGGTCCCTATCCGCTGTGGGCGTAGGAAGCTTGACGGGAGCTGCCCCTAGTACGAGAGGACCGGGGCGGACGAACCTCTGGTATGCCAGTTGTCGCGCCAGCGGCACGGCTGGTTCGCCACGTTCGGAAGGGATAAGCGCTGAAAGCATCTAAGTGCGAAGCTCGCCCGGAGATGAGGCTTCCCACTGGGTAACCAGGTAAGGGCCCTCGCAGACCACGAGGTCGATAGGCGGGAAGTGGAAGCGCGGCAACGCGTGGAGCTGACCCGTACTAATAGCCCGAGGACTTGACTCTTCTTCTACCTGCTCGCGCTCGCTATCGTCAGTTCTCGAGCTCTGCTCGAGGGCCGCACCCTCGACCACGTCCGCATTCGGACACCTGGTTTCGGTGGCCATAGCGGAGGGGGAACACCCGGTCCCATCCCGAACCCGGAAGTTAAGCCCTCCAGCGCCGATGGTACTGCCCGGGCGACCGGGTGGGAGAGTAGGTCGCTGCCGAGACATCGTGCGAACGGGCCGCCCCCGTGGGGGCGGCCCGTTCCGTTTCCCGTACGCTCGCCCAGAGAGCCCATGCCCAGATCACTGCAGCCGCGCGGCGGCGCCCGACCGCACGGCACCCCGTCCAAGGTGCCCGACCTGCCACGCGACGTCGTCGACGAGGTCCGCCGCGCCACCCGCCCGACCCGCGTGAACGACGCGCTGTCCCGACTGGGCCGGGCGGTCGAGCTCCTGGAACGGGGTGACCCCCACGCCGCGGCGGTGGAGGCGGAGAAGGCCAAGGCGCTGTCCCCTCGGTCCTCCAGCGTGCGCGAGGTGCTCGGGCTGGCCTACTACGGCGTCGAGCGGTGGGCCGAGGCGGTCACCGAGCTGAAGGCCTACCGTCGCATGACGGGCCGGGTCGACCAGAACCACGTGATCGCCGACTGCCTGCGCGGGATGGGCCGTCCCGCCGAGGCCGTCCCGCTCACCGACGAGGTCCTGCGCGACCGGACGGTCCCCGGCGAGGTGAAGGCCGAGGCCGTGATCGTCGCCGCCTCGGCGCTGGCCGACGCCGGCCGGTACCCGGAGGCGCTGGCCTACCTCGGACGGGCGAAGACGCGCCAGGACGTCGCGGAGGACTACACCCTGCGGCTGTGGTACGTGCGCGGTGACATCCTCGCTCGCGCCGGCCGTGACGGCGAGGCGGCGGAGGCGTTCCGCAGCATCGTGCGCCACGATCCCGGGGCGTTCGACGCCGCCGAGCGACTCGCTCAGCTGTCCTGAGCCTCGGCAGATCTGCGGCGCCAGTAGCGAGCGAGCCCCTGCGCGTTCATCCGGATGGATCCGATGGCATCGTACCGGTCGAGGACGTCCCCCAGCGCCAGCCCCGCGGCGGCGAGCTCGTCGGCCGCCACGCGGCGGACCTCGGCGGTCAGGGCATCGTCGTCGGCGTCCGGATCGCGTTGGAGGGCGCCGCGGACCGCCGCCGACCACCGCCCCGCCGTCGCGAGGGCCTCGTCGAAGGCCATCTGGGCGTCGGGCACGGGGCCGAAGTGGGAGGTGAGGAGGTGCGTGGGCCGGCGCGCCCGCATCGCGTCGACGCTGTCGGCGAGCGCGTCGAGGTCGACCTCGGGCGGCGGGAGCGCGGGGCGGAACGAGGTGGCCCAGGGAAGGTACGTGCCGATCGCCTCGCCCGTGAACATGACGCCCGTCGCCTCGTCGTGCAGGGCGACGTGGTGCGAGGCGTGTCCCGGCGTGTGGAGCACGGCGAGCGACCGCCCTCCACCGATCGCGATGGCGTCGCCGTCGGTCACGGCGCGGACCCGGTCGGGATCGCACGGCGTGACGTCGCCGTAGAGCGATCGCATGCGGTCCTCGCCATAGGTCCGGGCGGTGCTCGCCACGAGGCGTGCGGGATCGACCAAGTGGGGCGCGCCGCGTTCGTGGACCCAGACCGTCGCCGAGGGGTAGCGGGCGAGCAGGGCGCCCGCGCCGCCCGCGTGATCGAGGTGGACGTGGGTCACGACGATGTGCGCGAGGTCGCCGCGGTCGATGCCGAGCTTCGCGAGGGCGCCGGTCACGATCGGGCCGTCGGCAGACGGCGCGGCCTCGATCAACGTCGGCTCGGGCCCCCCGATCACGTACACCGCGTTGAGCTCGCGATGCCCGGCCATCGCCGTGTCGACCATGGCGACGTCCTCGGCGACGACCCGCAGGGCGCTCCCGTCCACGGACCTGAGTCTGCCAGAGCGTGTCGGTGGGGCGGGGTAGGGTGCCCGCGGAAGGAGGACCGATGGTGACGGTCAACGTCGTCGTGTTGGCGGGGACCGTCGCGGCGGATCCGGTGCGACGCCGGATGCCCTCGGGTGACGAGGTCACCGAGCTGCGGGTCTCCGTTCCGGAGGCGGGTCGACGCCTCCTCCCCCTCCCGGTCGCGGCGTGGCACGCCACGGTCGGTGACCGGTCCCTGGACGGGATCGGGAAGGGCGACCCCGTGCTGGTGCACGGGCAGCTGATCCGCCGCTTCTACCGGAGCGGAGCCGGGGCGCGGAGCCTCACCGAGGTCGTCGCGACGGGGATCAAGAAGCTGGAGGCGCCGGTGGAGCCGTGACCTGCAGGGCGGGCGCGGCCACCGGCATCATGACGATGCCGGTGCGGGGCTTCGGCCAGAAGTAGGTCGACTTGCGGGGGAGCCGCCCGCCCGTCCGCACGACGTCGAGGATCGCCTGCGGGGTGGTCGAGGGCAGCAGGTAGGCAGCCACGGCCCCGCCGTCCCTGACGGCCGCGACGGCGTCGTCCGTGGACGGCGTGAAGGTGAGCGCGTTCCCCGGCGCCGCCTCGTCGAGCCCGGCGCGGTGTAGCGCGACGACGGCCGGCCCGTCCCCGGCGAGGCGGTGCACGGACGCTTCGAGGCCGGCGGTGCCGCGGGTGAGCACCGCCACCGCCGGCGGGTCGTCCGCGCGCGCCGCCGCGGCCGCGGTCACCGAGCCGGCGGGCTCGCCGCCCGGAAGGGGAGCCCCCGCTCGCTGCACACGGTGGTAGGGCAGCACGGCCAGGTCCTGCGCGGCCGCGTCGACGATGAACGTGAGGACGCGGTCCCACGGGCCGAGGCCGTGCGTCGCCCGTAGCGCGTCGCGGTACGCGAGCGCCGTCGTGTAGCGATGGTGTCCGTCCGCGATCAGGAGGGACCGCGCGTCGAGCCACACGTCGACGGGGGTCGACGGGTCGACCCACCACGCCCGATGGGTGACGTCCTCCTCGTCCACGACGGTGACGTCGGGCTCGCCGAGGTCCTCGAACAGGGCGGCGAGCTCGGGGACCGGACCGGGCACCGCCCCGTAGATCGCGGACAGGTGTGTGCCGGTGGCGCGGAGGAGCTGCAACCGGTCTTCGACGGCGCCGTCCATCACCTCCTCGTGCGGGAGCACGTCGCCGCCCCACGGTTCGAGCGTCATCGCCGCGATCACACCCCGCACGCGCCCCCCGCCGGACGACGGCGGGACCCCCATCTCGTACGCCACGTACATCGGGCCGGCCGGCACCACGGCGCCATCGGCGATCCAGGTCGCGAGCAACGCCGCCGCCTCCTCGTACGGGGCCGGCGCGTCGCCGTCGGGGAGGTCCACCCGCGAGACGTTGTACGGGCTGGCCGCGTGGTACCCGGCCCGATGATGCTCGTTGGTAACGTCGTAGGGGCGCGCCGTGACCCGGTCGATCGGACCGACGACCCGCGCGTCGTAGATCAGGGCCTCGAAGGGGGCGACGCGTGGCACCCGTCCTGTATAGCAGGCGATGATCGCCGAGGACTTCGACGCGTTCCTCTTCGACCTGGACGGGGTGCTGTTCCGGGGCGACGAGCCCATCGACGGAGCGGGCGCGGCGGTCGATCGCCTGCGCACCCTGGGGCGACGGGTGGCGTTCGTCACGAACAACTCGGCGCGGACGCCCGCCGAGGTGGCGGCCCACCTGGCCGGGGTCGGGGTGGCGGCGGCGGCGGACGAGGTCGAGACCTCCGCTCTCACGACGGCCGCATACGCTGCATCCCACGGCTTCCGAAGCGCGTTCGTGATCGGCGCCCGCGGTCTGCGCGAGGCCCTCACCGACGCGGGCGTCCGGCTCGATGAGGGCGACGGACGGGTCGACGCCGTGGTGGTGGGCTGGGATCGCGAGGTCGACTACGAGGACCTGCGTCGGGCGTCGATCGCGGTGCAGCGCGGCGCCGCGTTCGTCGCGTCGAACCCCGACACGTCCTACCCCGCGCCCGACGGGACCCGGTGGCCGGGCGCGGGGGCGATCGCGGCCGCGGTCGAGGCGACGACCGGCGTGGCCCCCGTCGTGATCGGCAAGCCGAACGAACCGATCCTGCGCGCCGCCCTCGCGCGCGCCGGGGGCGGCCGTCCGCTCCTGATCGGGGACCGGATCGACACCGACATCGAGGGTGCGCGACGGCTCGGCTGGTCCTCGATGCTGGTCCTCACCGGTATCTCCAGCCGGGAGGACGTCCGCGCCTCGGGCGCGACGCCCACCTACGTGGTGGCCGACCTCGGCGCCCTGTTCGCCTGAAGTCCTCCCGGACCCGGGGCTATGCTGGTCCTCCGACGGGGAGGTGCGATCGATGACGAAGCTGGATGACGTGCGCAAGACGGTGGGCTCGAAGGTCGGGTCGTTGACGCCGGCCAGGGCACGGGACATGGCTCGGGATCTGCTCGAGCCGGGCGCGGCCAAGGAGCGGGTCGACAAGGTCACCGGGGACCTGCTCGAGTGGTCCCAGCGCAACGGCGAACGTATCCGGGAGATGGTCCGCCGGGAGATCGGCGACCAGCTGGGTCGTGCCGGCCTGGCCACGCAAGCCGACGTCGACGCCCTCACCAAGCGCGTCAGGTCGCTCGAACGATCGCGCGCCAGCACGACGTCACGTTCCTCGGCGGCGAAGAAGCCCTCGGCCACGAAGAGGGCCGCCGCGAAGAAGGACCCCGCGTCGGGGTGACCCGTCGCCGCCTCGACGCCGAGCTGGTCCGACGGCGCCTGGTGGTGGACGAGACCGCGGCCGCCGCGGCCGTCCAGGGTGCGCAGGTGCTCGTCGGCGGGATGCCGGCGGGATCGCCCGCGACGTTGGTGGACGAGGCCGACCCCATCACGTTGCGGACGGCCGGCCCCCGGTTCGTCTCGCGAGGGGGCGAGAAGCTCCGCGCGGCGCTCGACCGTTTCGCGATCGACGTGGCGGGGGCGGCTTGTCTGGACGCGGGCGCGTCGACCGGTGGGTTCACCGATTGCCTCCTCCAGGCCGGGGCTGCGAGCGTCGTGGCCGTGGACGTCGGCTACGGACAGCTGGCGTGGTCGCTACGCGATGACCCGCGGGTCACCGTCCGGGAGCGGACCAACGTCCGCGACCTACGGCCGGGCGACGATCCCGCGGCGGCGGTGGTCGCCGCCGACCTCTCGTTCGTGACGCTCCGCTCGGTCCTGCCCGCGCTCCGCGCCGTCGCCGAGGCGGACGCCCGTTACGTGCTCCTCGTGAAGCCGCAGTTCGAGGCGCCCACCGAGGCGGTCGGACCCGGCGGCGTCGTGCGCGATCCCGACGCCCGGACGGTCGCGATCCACGCGGTGATGCGCGGCGCCGCGGAGGTCGGCGTCGGCGCGCTCGGCGTGGTGCCGAGCCCCCTCCGGGGGCCTGCGGGGAACGTCGAGTTCCTGCTGTACGGTCAGGGCGGCGCCGCGGCCCGGTGCGGGGATGACGATGTGGCGGCGGCCGTCCGGGAGGGTGAGGGAGCGCCGTGAGCAGGGTCGCGTTCGTGACGCACGTCGGCCGGCCGGCCGCCGTCGCCGCGGCCGATGAGCTCGAGCGGGAACTGCGCGCGGCTGCTATCGAGGTGGTGCCGGCGGGGGACCCCGTGGACCTCGTGATCGCCGTGGGCGGCGACGGCACGTTCCTGCGCGGCGCGCACCTCGCCGCCTCGCTCGCCGTCCCCGTCCTCGGGGTGAAGGTCGGCCGCATGGGGTTCCTCACCCAGGTGGAGCCGGCGGACGCCGCCCCGCTCGTCCGCCAGGCCCTCGCCGGCGAGACACCGATCGAGGACCGCTTGGCCGTGGTCGCGACGATCGACGAGGACGCCGGCGTCGCCCCGCAGTGGGCGATGAACGAGATCATGGTCGAGAAGCACGCCCGTCAGCGCCTCGTCCGGCTGCGGCTCGAGGTCGACGGCGCCTACGTGACCACGTTCTCGGCCGACGGCGTGGTCGTGGCGACCCCGACCGGCTCGACCGCGTACTCCTTCTCGGCCCGCGGCCCGATCGTGTCGCCGGACGTCCCGTGCATCGTCGTGACCCCCATCGCGCCGCACATGGTGTTCGACCGGGCCTTCGTCCTGTCCTCGGCGCAGGTGGTCTCGCTCCGGGTGGTCGGGGACGAGCCCGGGCTCGTGTCGGCCGACGGTCGGGAGACCCAGGAGTGCCCCGTCGGGGCGACCGTGACGATCCGCGCGTCCGACCGACCGGCCCGGTTCGTCCGGCCGGCCGACGGGCAACGGTTCCTCGACCGTGTGCGGGAGAAGTTCGACCTGCCCGGCGACCCCGCCGATGTCGGCGGGCAGGGGTAGGTTCGCCGGGTGCTCCGCGAGCTGCACATCACCGGTCTGGGGGTGATCGACGAGGTCGACCTCGAGCCGCACGACGGGCTCACGGTGCTCACGGGAGAGACGGGCGCCGGCAAGACCATGATCACGGTCGCGATCGGTCTCGCGACCGGCGCCCGGGCCAGCGCCCAGCTCGTCCGGCCGGGCTCGCCCGCGGCCCGCGTCCAGGCGAGGTTCGACGCGCCCGAGGACGATGACGGCTGGAGCGAGGACGGCGAGGTCGTCCTGGCGCGGACCGTGGGGGCCGACGGCCGCAGCGGTGCGCGGATCGGCGGGCAGATCGCGACCGCGGGGGCCCTCGGCGCGCTCGGCGGCCGGTTGGTCGAGATCCACGGGCAGCACCAGAGCGTGCGACTGCTCGAGGCCGCCACCCAGACCGCCTTCCTCGACCGCCTGGCGGGCGCGGCGCATCTCGCCACCGTGACGGGGTGCGGCACGGCGTTCACCGCGTGGCGGGCGGCCGCGGCCGAGCTCCGGCGCCTGCGCGAGGCCGACCGCGATCGGGAGCGCGAGATCGACCTGCTGACCTACCAGGTCCGCGAGATCGAGGCGGTGGCGCCGCGGGCGGGGGAGTCCGACGCCCTGCGAGCCGAGGAGCAGCGGCTCGGCCACGTGGAACGCCTGCAGGAGCTCAGCGCCGCGGCCGACGCGGCCCTCGGGGGCGAGGACGGCGGGGCGGGCGATCGGACGGCCGCGGCGGCTCGCGCGATCGCCGACGCGGCCGCGCTCGATCCCGACGCCGAGGAGTTGTCCGCGCGGGCCGCGGCCGTCGCCGTCGAGACGAGCGAGCTGGCCCGCGATCTGCGGGCGTACGCGGGCGGGCTGGCCGCCGACCCCGATCGCCTCGCCGCCCTCCGCGAGCGCCTGGGGGCCCTGCGGGGCCTCCAACGCAAGTACGGCGCCGACGACGGGGAGGTGGTCGCGTTCCTGGCCACCGCGGGAGAGCGGCTCCTGGCGCTCACGGGCGCCGACGAGCGGGCCGAGGAGCTGGCCGAGGAGGTCGCGAACGCCGAAGGCGCGTACCTGGAGGCCGCCGCGGCGGTGACCCGAGGGCGCGAGGAGGCGGCGCCGCTGTTGGCGGCGGCCCTCGCCGCCGAGGTCCGTGAGCTCGGGATGCCCGACGCCGAGGTCGCCGTGGATCTGGCCCCGGTCGACCCGGGACCGGCGGGGGTCGAGCGCGCCGTCGTCCGGCTCTCCGCGGGGGAGGGGCAGCCCTCGCTCCCGCTCGAGCGCGCCGCGAGCGGCGGGGAGCTGTCCCGCGTCATGCTCGCGTGCCGCAGCATCGCGGCCGACCTCGACGACGTCGGCACGCTCGTGTTCGACGAGGTCGACGCCGGCATCGGGGGACAGGCCGGCCTCGCGGTCGGCGCGCGGCTCGCCCGCCTCGCCACCGCCCGCCAGGTCGTCGTCGTGACGCACCTGCCGCAAATCGCGTGCTTCGCTGACCGGCACGTCCGCGTGCGCAAGGAGGCCGGCGTGGCGACCGTGGAGGTGCTCGACGACTCCGAGCGGCGCGTGGAGCTCTCGCGGATGCTCGCCGGACTCGAGTCCACCGCGCACGGCGTCTCGCACGCGGACGAGCTGCTCGCGGCCGCGGCGTCGCTCCGGGCGCCGGTCTCCGCGTGAGCGCGACGTCCCGACCGGAGATCGAACCGCCGATCACCACGACCCCGGCGGAGGGTCTGCTACAGTCGGCTCCCGTGGCTAAGGACACGAAGTTCATCTTCGTCACGGGCGGTGTGGCCTCCGGGCTCGGCAAGGGGATCACCACCGCGTCCCTCGGCCGGCTCTTCTCCTCTCGAGGGCTCCGGGTCGTCCTCCAGAAGCTCGACCCCTACGTCAACGTCGACCCCGGCACGATGAACCCCTTCGAGCACGGCGAGGTCTTCGTCCTCGACGACGGGGCGGAGACCGACCTCGACCTCGGGCACTACGAGCGGTTCCTGGACGCTGATCTGCACCGCGGTTCGAACTTCACGACCGGGGCCGTCTACGGGACGGTGCTCGCGAAGGAGCGTCGTGGCGACTACGCCGGCAAGACCGTCCAGGTGATCCCCCACATCACCGACGAGATCAAGGAACGCGTGCTCGCGCTGGCCGAGGCCGAGCAGGCCGACCTGCAGATCGTCGAGATCGGCGGCACGGTCGGTGACATCGAGTCCCTGCCGTTCCTCGAGGCGATCCGCCAGTTCCGGAACCAGATCGGCCGCAACCGATGTGCTTTCGTCCACGTGTCCCTGATGCCGTTCATCGGCCCGTCGGGCGAGCTGAAGACCAAGCCCACCCAGCACTCCGTGAAGGAGCTCCGGGCCCTCGGTCTGCAGCCCGACGCCATCGTCTGCCGCTCCGACCGTCCGATCGGCCGCAACCTCAAGGAGAAGATCTCCCTGCTGTGCGACGTCCCGATCGGCGGCGTGGTGAGCGCCCCGGACGCGCCGTCGATCTACGAGGTGCCGCTGGTCCTGCACCGCGAGGGTCTCGACGGTCTGCTCGCCGAGCACCTCGGCATCGACACGGCGCCGGATCTCTCGGAGTGGGAGGCGCTCGTGGACCGGGTGCACGCGGCCGTGGACCCGGTCACCATCGCGGTCGTCGGCAAGTACGTGTACCTGCGCGACGCGTACCTGTCGGTGATGGAGGCGCTCTACCACGGTGGGTTCGACCACGGCCGCCGCATCGAGATCCGGTGGGTCGCGTCCGACGACCTGAAGGACGGCACCGTCGAGGAGGTCCTCGGCGACGTCGACGGCATCCTCATCCCGGGCGGCTTCGGCGTGCGCGGGGTGGAGGGCAAGATCGAGGCGGTGCGGTTCGCGCGTGAGCGTGGCGTGCCGTTCCTCGGGATCTGCCTCGGCCTGCAATGCGCCGTGATCGAGTACGCGCGCCACGTCCTTGGGATGCCCGACGCGAACTCGAGCGAGTTCGATCCGGCCTGCACCGACCCCGTGATCGACCTGCTCCCCGAGCAGAAGGACGTGCAGGACCTCGGGGCGACGATGCGCCTGGGCGCGCAGCCCTGTTACCTCGAGCCCGGCACCGTCGCGGCCGGCGCCTACGGCGTGGACGTCGTGGAGGAACGGCACCGCCACCGGTGGGAGGTCAACCCCGCCTACCACGACCGGCTGCGGGAGGGGGGCCTCCGGATCAGCGGCACGTCGCAGAAGGGGCGCTTGGCCGAGATCATCGAGCTGCCCGACCACCCGTTCTTCGTGGCCGGGCAGTTCCACCCGGAGCTGCGTTCGCGGCCCACCCGGCCGCATCCGCTGTTCCTGGCCTTCGTGGGTGCGGCCGCACAGCACCGCACCGCGCGCACCGCCGCGGGCGCCCTCGCGGGCTGAGCCGTGGCGCGGCCCGACGCCGTGACCACGCGGTTCGCCGGTCGGTACCTCCGCGTCGACGAGGAATCCTGGCCGGGCCTGCCCGCCTACGAGGTCGTCCACCAGCTCGGCGCGGCCGCGATCATGCCCGTGACGCCCTCGGACGAGGTGCTCCTGGTCCGCCAGTTCCGGCCCCCCGTGGGGGAGGACCTCCTGGAGATCCCGGCGGGGCTGCTCGACGTGCCGGGCGAAGACGCGATGACCTGCGCGGTCCGCGAGCTCCGCGAGGAGACCGGCTTCGAGGCCGAGGCGGTGGAGTTCCTCGGGGGCATCTACGTCGCCCCGGGTTCGAGCGACCATTACGTGCATCTGTTCCGCGCACGGACCTCGCCGTCCCCGGTCACGACGCCCGAGCCCGGGATCGAGGTCGTGCGCCGCCCGTTCGACGAGCTCGTCACGGCGGCCGGGGCCGGACGGGTCCGCGACGCGAAGACGGCGCTCGCGGTCCTGATGGCCGCGGCGCGTGCGCCCCTGCCGTGAGCGACGCCGTCGTGGCCGAGGTGGCGCGGTTCATGGACCACCTGACGGTGGAGCGGGGCCTGTCGCCGAACACGATCGAGGCCTACCGGCGTGACCTGGCGCGCTACGCCGCGTTCCTGCGGGGGCGAGGCATCGACGATGCCGTGACGGTGCGCGACGCCGACGTCCGCGCGTTCCTCGCCGCGACCTCGGCCTCGACCCACGGGCCCGACGAGCGCCCCTACGCGGCCACGTCGGTCGCCCGGTCGCTCGCCGCGGTCCGTGCGTTCCACCGGTTCCTGCTGCGCGAGGGGCTGGCCGATGGCGACCCCGCCGCCACGGTGGTCCGGCCTCGTCTGCCGCGCGCCCTCCCGCACCCGATCCCGGCCGCGGACGTCGCCGGCCTGCTCGAACGACCCGACCCGGACGCGCCGGCGGGCACCCGGGACCGGGCGATCCTGGAGCTGCTCTACGGCGCGGGGCTGCGGGTGTCCGAGCTCACCGGGCTCGACGTGGACGACGTCGACCTGGACGACGGTGCGGTCCGCGTGCTCGGCAAGGGGGGCAAGGAGCGGGAGGTCCCGATCGGGCGGTTCGCGCGCGAGGCGGTGGCGGCCTACCTCACACGCGGGCGACCGGCCCTCGCCACGGGGACGAGCCGGGGGGCGCTCTTCCTCAACGCGCGCGGTGGGCGGCTCACCCGTCAGAGCGTCGCGCGCGCCCTCGCGGGGTACGCTCATGACGCGGGGATCGCGCGCCGGGTCACCCCGCACGACCTGCGGCATTCGTTCGCCACCCACCTGCTCGACGGCGGTGCGGACGTCCGGGTCGTGCAGGAGCTGCTCGGCCACGCCAGCCTCGCGACGACGCAGATCTACACGCTCGTGACGGCGCGGCACCTGCGGGAGGTCGTCGACGCGGCGCACCCGCGGGCACGGCGCGAGGGGAGGGGCACATGACGCAGCACGACGACGACGCGATCCGGCGCGCGCTCGAGGACCAGCGTCGCGAGCTCGTCCGTGAGATCGAGGAGCTCGGGGCGGATCCGGCCTCCGACGACCTCACCTTCGAGGCCGACCCGGGCTTCTCGGACCGCTCCCACAACACCGAGGAGCGGTCGAGGACGCTCGCGGTCCTGCGGGCGCTGCGATCGAACCTGCAGGACGTCGACCGCGCCCTCGCGAAGCTCGACGCCGGCACGTACGGCACCTGCGAGCGGTGCGGGGCACCCATCGGGTCCGAGCGCCTCGAGGCGATCCCGTGGGCGATGCTCTGCATCGACTGCAAACGCAAGGCCGGCGCGTGACCCCACTCGTTCCGCGCGTCTGCGTCCTGGTGTGCGACTCCTGGGGGGTCGGCGACGCGCCCGACGCCGCGGCGTACGGCGACGTCGGATCGGACACGCTCGGGAACACCGCGCGCGCGGTCGGCGGGATCCGCGCACCTCACCTCGCCGCGCTCGGGCTCGGCACGCTGACCGCGATCGAGGGCCTCCCGCCGGGGGGCGCCGCCGGCACCGCCGCCGGACGCGCGACGGAGGTCTCCGCCGGCAAGGACACGACCACCGGCCACTGGGAGATGATGGGGATCCGCGTGGACCGGCCGTTCCCGCTCTACCCGGACGGGTTCCCCGCGTCGATCATGGGTCCGTTCGAAGCGCGGATCGGCACCCCGTCGCTCGGCAACGTGCCCGCATCCGGCACCGAGATCATCGAGCGACTCGGCGCGGAGCACCTGCGGACCGGCGCGCCGATCGTCTACACGAGCGGGGATTCCGTGTTCCAGATCGCGGCCCACACCGACCGCGTCCCGCTCGAGACCCTCTACGCGTGGTCGCTGATCGCACGGGACCTCCTCACCGGCCCGCACGCCGTGGGGCGGGTGATCGCCCGCCCGTTCGACGGCGAGCCCGGCGCCTTCCGCCGGCGGCCCGAACGGCGCGACTACAGCCTGCCGCCGCCCGGACCGACGACGCTCGACGCGCTGGCGACCGCGGGCGTCCCCGTCGTCGCGATCGGGAAGATCCGCGACGTCTTCGTCGGCCACGGCATCGACAGCTGGTCGTACTCGGACTCCAACGACCACGGCGTCGACCTCACGGTCGAGGCCTTGCGCGAGCCCGGGACACGCCTCGTGTTCACGAACCTCGTGGACTTCGACTCGAAGTACGGGCATCGCAACGACCCCGACGGGTACGCGCGGGCGGTCGAGGCGTTCGACGCCCGGGTCCCGGACGTGCTCGCGGCGCTCGGCGGCGGCGTCCTGCTCGTCACGGGCGACCACGGCTGCGACCCGACGACCCCGTCGACCGACCACAGCCGGGAGCGGACGCCGCTGCTCGCGGGCGGACTGGTCGGTGGACCGCACGACATCGGCACCCGGGGCTCGTTCGCCGACCTCGGCGCGACCGTCGCGGAGCTGCTCGGCGTCGCGACGCCCGAGTTGCCGGGGACGAGCTTCGTGGATCGCCTCGGACCGGTCGGGCCGTGAGCCGCTGGGATCCCCGCGTCGCGATCGCCGCGAAGCGGGACGGTCGCACGCTCGACGCCGAGGAGGTCGAGCGTTTCGTGGCGGGCGTCGCGGTGGGTGAGGTGAGCGACGCGCAGGCCGCGGCGTTCCTGATGGCCGCTCTGCTGCGCGGCCTCGACGACGGCGAGACGCTGGCCATGACGCGCGCGATGATCGCCTCGGGGGACACCGTGACCCTGCCGGACGTCGGGGCGCCCACCGTGGACAAACACTCGACCGGCGGAGTCGCCGACGGGGTGACCCTGCTGTTCGCCCCGATGGCCGCGGCGGTGGGGCTCGCGGTCGCCAAGCTGTCGGGCCGCGGTCTCGGCCACACGGGCGGCACCCTCGACAAGCTCGAGTCGATCCCGGGGCTCCGGACCGATCTGCACCCCGACGAGATGGCCCGCCAGGTGGCCGAGGTCGGCTGCGCCGTCGTCGCCCAGTCCACCCGGCTCGTCCCCGCCGACGGCGCGCTCTACGCCCTGCGCGACGCGACGGCGACGGTCCCCTCGATCCCGCTCATCGCGGCGAGCGTGATGTCGAAGAAGCTCGCCGTTCGGACCGATCTCATCCTCCTCGACGTGAAGTGCGGGTCCGGCGCGTTCATGCGGTCCGAACGGGACGCGCGCGCGCTCGCATCGACCTGTCGGGGCCTGGCCGAGGGCGACGGCCGACGGTGCGGCGTCGCCGTCACCGACATGTCGCAACCGCTCGGGGTCGCGATCGGGAACGCGCTCGACGTGGCCGAGGCGGTCGACGTGCTCGCGGGACGGACGCGGGGACGGCTGCGCGATCTCGCCGTCTTCTTCGTCGCCGACGCGATCGTCTCGCTCCTGGCGGAGCCCCTGGATCTCGCGCGCGGACGAGCGGAGGCGGTGCTCGACGACGGCAGCGCGCTCGAACGGTTCCGCGAGATGGTGGCGGCCCAGGGTGGGGACCCGCGGGTGGCCGACGACCCGTGGTCGGTGCTCCCGGCGGCGCCGGTCCGGCGACCCGTCGCCGTCGACGCCGAGGGCGCGCTCGCCGAGGTCGCCACGGCGACCCTCGGGACGATCGCGACCTCCCTCGGGGCGGGCAGGCTCCGCAAAGGCGACCCGATCGACCCCGCGGTGGGTATCGTGCTCGAGATCGGGATCGGCGATGTCGTGGAACGGGGGGACGTGATCGGGACCGTGCACGCGAGGGATGAGGCGGCGGCGACCGCCGCCGCCGATGCGGTGCGCCGCGCGCTGACGTTCGCACAGCCGCCCGTCACGGCGCCACCGCTGGTGCTCGATCACCTGCCCGCGGGGTCGCTGACCCGTGGGTAACTTCAGCGCGCACGGGTTCCTGTTGGCCGCGGAGATGCTCATCGCGCTCCTGATCGCGATGACGGCGCGCGAGTACGTCCGCGCGCGGGCGGCCTCCTCGCTCGGAGACCCGACGCCGCGGCTGTGGGGCCGCCTGCGACTCGACCCTCGCAGCTGGTTCGATCCGTTCGGCAGCGGGTTGATCCCCGGACTCATCGCGATCCTGTGGGCCGTCCTCGTGCTCGTGGTGCCCGCCGCGTACGGCAAGCCCGCGCCGATCGACCCTTCGTACCTGCGCCGTCAACCGCGCGACACGGTCGTCGTGTCCCTCGCGGGGCCCCTCACGACGCTCCTGCTCACCGTGGTCGCGGGGGCCGGCGCCCGCCTGTTCCCCCTCGGGTCCGACGTCGGGGTCGCCCTCGTCGTCCTGGCGTACACGGGCGCGTCGCTCACGATCTTCCATCTACTGCCGATCCCGGGGCTCGACGGCGCCCGGCTCGTGGCGCTCATGCTCGGCCCCCAGGTCCGCGATACCTACCGGAACCTCGACCGCTACCTGCCCCTGTTCGTCCTCCTGATCCTGTTCCTGGGCCTCACGATCCGGTTCCTCGAGGTCCTCGCCGGGGCCGTCTGCAACGCCGCGCTCGGTGCGAGCTGCGACGCCGTGATGCGGCTCGGCTAGACGGGTCGCAACCGCTCCCGGTCGGGACCCGGGCCCGCGGTAACATCGCCGCCATCGTGACCGACGCCGCCACCACCGCCCCGCGACGCGTCGTCACGGGCTACCGCCCGACCGGTCCGCTCCACCTCGGGCACTGGGCCGGGAACGTCGAGTCGATGCTCGACCTCCAAGCCGACCCGGCGTACACCTGCTTCTTCTTCATCGCCGACTGGCACATGCTGACCACCCACTACGACCGGACCGAGGAGCTGCCGGGGTTCGTCCAGGAGCTGGTCCTCGACTGGCTCGCGGCGGGTCTCGATCCGGCCCGCGCCGTGATCTACCGGCAGTCGACGATCCCGGAGGTGGCCGAGCTCGCCCTCCTCTTGGGCATGCTCACCCCGCTCGGCTGGCTGGAGCGGGTGCCGTCGTTCAAGGAGCGGCTGCGTGACATGTCCGAGCGCGACGTCGCCAACCTCGGGCTGTTGGGGTACCCGGTCCTGCAGACGGCCGACATCGCGATCGTCCGCGGCGCCTACGTGCCGGTGGGGGAGGACCAGGTGGCGCACCTCGAGCTGAGCCGCGAGATCGTCCGTCGGTGCAACCGGCTCTACGGCGAGGTCCTGGTGGAGCCGCAGCCGCTGCTCTCGGAGACCCCGCTCATCCCGGGCTCGGACGGGCGCAAGATGTCGAAGTCCCTCGACAACGCGATCGGGGTCCGCGACGAGGAGGACCTCGTCCGCGCGACCGTCCGGTCGTTCGTGACCGATCCGCAGAAGCTGCGCCGCGGCGATCCGGGGCGTCCCGAGATCTGCCCGGTGTTCGCGCTGCACCGCAAGTTCTCCCCGGCCGACGTCGATCGCATCGAAGCCGATTGCCGGTCCGGGGCCCTCGGGTGCGTCGACTGCAAGACGCTGCTCGCCGACCACGTCGTGTCGGCGTTCGAGCCGTTCCGCGCCCGGCGCGCCGAGCTGGCGGCGACCCCCGGGATCGTGGAGGAGGTCCTCGCCGAGGGCGCCCGCACCGTGCGTCCCATCGCGGCGGAGACGCTCGCGCTCGTGCGGGAGGCGATGCACTTCTCGTGAGCGACGCGCCGGCACCCGGGCACGTGGACGGCGGCTTCGCGGTCGAGCTGCCCGGGTTCGCCGGGCCATTCCGTCTGCTCGCCGACCTGATCCTCGAGCAGAAGGTCGACGTCGTCGATGTGCCCGTGGCCAGCGTGACCGATGCCTTCCTGGCGCACGCCGCGGACGCCGAGCGCTGGGACCTCGAGGAGGCCACGTGGTTCCTCGCGATCTGCGCGGTCCTGCTCGAGCTGAAGGTCGCCCGCCTCACGCCGCGGCACCGCGATCTGGACGAGGAGGACCTCGTCGGCGCCTCCCCCGATCTCGCCTACGCGCGCTCGATCGAGCTGCGCGCGTTCCGTCACGTGGCCGTCGACCTGGCGCGGCGGCTCGAGGACGAGGCCGCGTTCTTCACGCGCGACGTGGGACCCGGCCCGGAGTTCTCGCACCTGTACCCGGACCCGATGGTCCGCGTCGATGCGGATCGGCTGGCGGGCCTCGCGGCGACGTTGCTCCGGCCCCCGCCCGCCGTGGACCTGTCCCACGTGACGCCGATCCGGTTCACCGTGGCCGACGCCATCGCGGCCGTCGAGACGCGGATCCAGACGTTCGACGGGCGATCCGCGTCGTTCCGTGACCTCGTGGCCGACTGCGACGAACGGATCGAGGTCGTCGTGCGTTTCCTGGCCCTGCTCGAGCTGTACCGTGACGGCCGGGTGGAGATCCAGCAGGGGTCGACGTTCGGTGAGCTCGAGATCGACTGGAAGGGGTGAGCGGATGGGCGACGTGACGGCGCGGGCCGACACGCGGGCCCTGGAGGCGCTGTTCTTCGTGTCCGACGAGCCGCTCACCACCGCCGTCCTGGCCCAGGCCCTCGACCTGGACCGTCGCGAGGTCGAGCGCCGATGCGACCAGCTCCAGCGGGAGCTCGAGGGACGCGACGCCGGCCTCGTGCTCCGCAACGTGGCCGGCGGATGGCGGTTGTTCACCCACCCCGACACGCAGCTGGCGGTCGAGCGGTTCGTCCTCAGCTCGCGCCAGGCCCGGTTGACGAAGGCGGCGCTCGAGACGCTCGCGATCGTCGCCTACAAGCAGCCCGTCACGCGGCTGCAGGTCAGCGGGATCCGCGGCGTGAACTCCGACGGCGTCCTGCGCGCCCTGCAGGACCGTGGGCTCATCGAGGAGACCGGGCGCGACGAAGGCCCGGGCCGCCCGGTCCTCTACGGCACCACCGCGACCTTCCTCGAGCGCCTCGGCGTGCCCTCGCTCGCCGCCCTCCCGTCCCTCGCGCCGCTCCTGGAGCCGGCGGGAGACGACGCGGCCGACGTGGTGGCCGACGCCGAGGACGAGGGCGACGCGGGGACGGCTCCGCCGGACGACGAGCCGCCCCCGACCGACGAGGGGTGACCCCGATGCCCGAGGAGCGCCTCCAGCGGGCGCTGGCACGGGCGGGCCACGGATCGCGGCGCTCGAGCGAGGCGCTCATCGAGGCCGGGAGGGTCACCGTCGATGGGAGGGTGGCCACCCTCGGGGACAAGGTCGACCCGTCCCGCTCGAAGGTGGAGGTCGACGGTGTGCCGCTCAACCTCGACCCGAGCGTGAGGTACTACGCCTTCCACAAGCCAGCGGGGGTCGTCACGACGATGCACGACGAGCGGGGCCGTCCCGACCTGCGCCCGTACCTGCCGGATGGCCCGCGCGTGTTCCCCGTGGGGCGCCTCGACCGGGACTCCGAGGGCGTCCTCCTGCTCACGAACGACGGCGAGCTCGCGAACCGCCTGCTCCATCCGAGCTACGGCGTCGAGAAGGAGTACCTGGCCGAGGTCCGGGGCCGCCCGGCCGCCCGCCACCTCGCCGCGCTCACGGCCGGCGTCGATCTCGACGATGGTCCGGCCCGGGCCGTCTCGGCGCGCGTCGTCGACACCCGGGGGGATCGGGCGCAGCTCCGGCTCGTGTTGACGGAGGGCCGCAAACGCGAGGCCCGCCGGATGCTCGGTGCGGTCGGGCTCCCGGTGACGCGGCTCCTGCGTCTGCGGGTGGGACCGATCACCCTCGGCCGCACGCCGCCCGGCGAGGTCCGGCAGCTCACCTCGGACGAGGTCATCGCCCTCACACGGGCCGCCGACCGCGCGGCCGCCCAGCGCGGACGGTAGCCTCGGGGCCGCGCCGTCGTCCGGACGGCCGGACGTGAGGAGCGGCATGCAGATGCGAGCGGCCCGCGGGGCCATCAGGATCGGTCGCGACGACGCCGAGGTGGTGCTCGACGCGACGGCGCGGTGCCTCGGGGAACTGCTCGAGCGCAACGACATCGCGCACGACGACCTCGTGAGCGTGCTGTTCACCGTGACCGACGACCTGCGATCGGCGTTCCCGGCCGAGGCCGCGCGGCGGATGGGCCTGGGCGACGTCCCGCTGATGTGTGCCCGCGAGATCCCGGTGGCGGGCGCGATGCCGAAGGTGATCCGGATGCTCGCGCACTTCCATTCCGACCGGTCGCGGACGGCGATCGTGCACGTCTACCTGGACGGGGCGGAGGCCCTGCGCGATGACATCGAACCCGCCGGCTGACGCCGGGCAGGTCGCCGTCATCGGGACGGGCCTCATCGGCACCTCGGTGGCCCTCGCCGCGCGCCGGGCCGGCGTCCGCGTGCGAGCCTGGGACGCCGACGCGGTCGCGCTCGCTCGCGCCGACGACACCGGTGCCCTCGATCCGGCGCGCGATCTGGCGGATGCCGTGGCGGGCGCCGACGTCGCCGTCATCTGCGTCCCGATCGACCGCATCGCGAGCGTGGTGGCCCAGGCGCTCGCCGCCGATCCCCACGTCGTCGTCACGGACGCGGGTTCGGTGAAGGCGTCGGTCGTGGCCGCGGTCGGGCGAGCGGTCGCCGCGCCCGGCGACGTCGCGCGGTTCGTGCCGGGGCATCCGATGGGCGGCTCGGAGCGGTCGGGTCCCGAACACGCGTCGGCGCACGTGATCGACGGCATCGTGTGGGCCCTCGCGCCGACCGAGGCGACCGCCGGTCCCTCCCTCGACCGCGTGACCGGCTTCGTCCGCTCGCTCGGGGCGCACCCCATCACCCTCACCCCGGAGCGGCACGACCGTCTGGTGGCGGTCGTCAGCCACCTGCCGCAGGTCGCGTCCACGGCGCTCATGGCGCTGGCGGCCCGCGAGGAGACCGACGAACCCGACCTCCTCGTCCTCGCGGCGGGCGGGTTCCGCGACCTCACGCGCCTGGCCGCGTCGAACCCGGTGCTGTGGGGCGAGATCCTCAGTGCGAACGGACCGGAGGTGGTGCAGGCGATCGACCTCTACGTCGCCGGTCTCCTGGAGCTGCGCGACGCCATCGGTGCGGATCGTCGCGCGGACATCGAGCGTTCCTTCGCCGGCGCGAAGGCCGCCCGGGTGGGTCTCGCGGCCAAGCCGCAGGTGCGGGCCGGGGTGGCGATCGTGGTCGTCGAGATCCCGGACGAACCCGGCGCGCTCGCGCGGATCACCGCGATCATGAGCGAGGCCGGCGTGAACATCGAGGACCTCCAGATCGTCCACTCGGCCGAAGGGGGACGAGGGCAGGTGCAGCTCACCGTCGCGGCGACGACGGCGGACGAGGCCACGACCGTGCTCACCTCGGCGGGCTACGACCCCACCCGGTCGGCGTGAGCGCCCCCATGGACCTGACGATCACCCCCGGCAGCCCGGTGACCGGTCGGTCCGAGGTCCCGGGCGACAAGTCGATCGCGCACCGGTGGCTCATGTTCGCCGCCACGGCCGAGGGGACGAGCCATCTCGCGAACCTTCCCCTCTCCCTCGACATACGCTCGACCGCCCGGGTGATGGCGTCACTGGCGCCGATGGCTCGACCTGTCCTCGAGGTCTGGTCTTCGAACGATCCCGCGACCATCGAGGGTGGCGGTTCCACGTGGAACGGGTGGGATCGCGAGGCCGCGGATTCCACGATCGAGGTGGAGGGTGAGGGTCGTGCCGGCCTCCGTCCGCCCGGATCCCCGCTGCCGTGCGGCAACTCGGGCACCACCATGCGGCTCCTCGCCGGGCTGGTCGCGCCGGCACCGTTCGAGAGCGTGCTCGTCGGGGACGCCAGCCTGTCGTCCCGCCCGATGGAACGGGTCGCCGTGCCGTTGCGCTCGATGGGGGCCCGGGTCTCGACCGCGTCGGGGCACGCCCCGCTCACGGTCGCCGGCGGTCCGCTCCGCGGCATCGAGCACGCCACAGCCCCGCCCAGCGCCCAGGTGAAGAGCGCGGTGCTGATCGCCGGCCTAGCCGCCCAAGGGCCCACCACGGTCACCGAGTCGGCGCCGACGCGCGACCACACGGAACGTCTCCTGGCAGCTCTGGGAGCGCCCCTGCGTCGCGAAGAAGGGCTCGTCACGGTCGAGGCCTTCCAGCACGGTCCCATCCGGGGGCGCGTGCCGGGCGATCCCTCCTCCGCGGCGTTCATCGTGGGGGCCGCCGCGGTCACCGGCGCCGGGGTCACGGTCGGACGGGTCGGCCTCAACCCGACGCGCCTCGGGTACCTCGAGGTCATGCGGCGGATGGGCGTCGACGTCACCGCGGAGGTCCTGGGAGAGGAGATGGGGGAGCCCTACGGCGAGATCGTGGTGACCGAGGGGACCGAGCTCCGTGGGACGACGATCGAGCCCACGGAGCTCCCGCTCGTCATCGACGAGGTGCCCGTCCTCGCGGCGCTCGCCACGCACGCGCGGGGGGAGACCTCGTTCGCCGAGGCCGCCGAGCTCCGCACGAAAGAGAGCGACCGGCTGACGGGGATGGCCGAGGGCCTCCGAGGGCTCGGCGGCCACGCCGCGGACGACGGGGACGATCTGGTGATCGGGGGAGGCGGGCTGGCCGGGGGTCGCGCGGCGGCGCGGGGCGATCACCGACTGGCGATGGCCCTCATCGTCGCGGCCCTGGCCGCCGACGCACCGAGCCGGCTCGACGGGGCGGACGCGGCGGCGGTCAGCTTCCCCGCGTTCGTGCCGACCCTCGTCGACCTGGGCGCCGGGATCGAGGCCGTGTGAGCCTCGTCGTCGCGATCGACGGATCGTCGGGTGCGGGCAAGTCCACGCTCGCCCGGGCGTTGGCGGCCCGACTGGCGCTGCCCTACGTCAACACCGGCCTCATGTACCGGGCGGTCGCCGCCCAGGCGCTGCGCGACGGCGTGGACGCGGACGATGCCGACGCGCTCGGTCGGATCGCCGAGGGGCTGCGATGCCGGCTCACCTCGACGGCGCCCCCTGCACTGGAGGTCGAGGGTTGGCCAAACGCCGAGCTGTTCACGCTCGAGGTCGAGTCCGTCGTCTCGGCGGTCGCGCGGCACCCGCAGGTCCGGGCGGCGCTCCGCCGGGCGCAGCGGGCGCTCGGCGGCCCCGGGGCGGTCGTCGAGGGCCGTGACATCGGTTCGGTGGTCTTCCCCGACGCCCTGGTGAAGATCATGCTCGTCGCCGCGCCCGAGATCCGGGTGGACCGCCGGGCGGAGGAGCGGGGGAGCGAGGCGGCCGCCACACGCGACGCCGTGCTGGAGCGCGACCGGCGCGACGCCCGGACCACCCCGCCCGACGCCGCGCCCGACGCGGTCGTGATCGACACCACCGACCGGGACGAAGCCGAGACGCTGGCGGCCGCGCTGGCCGTGGTGGCCGAGCGCACCGCGGAGGGATGAACGTGGCGCGCCCGCGGATCGCCATCGTCGGCCGGCAGAACGTCGGCAAGTCGACGCTCGTGAACCGGATCGTCGGCGAACGGGTGACGATCGCGCACGACATGCCCGGGGTCACGCGCGACCGTGTCGAGGTCGTCGGCAGCTGGCGTGACCACCGTTTCGGCCTGACGGACACGGCGGGGTTCGTCGCGAAGGCCACCGGCCTGGAAGCGCAGGGGCTGGAACACGCGGACATCGCGGTCGCGGACGCGGACGTGATCCTCCTGGTCGTCGACGTCCACTCGGGGGTCACCGAGGAGGACGCGCGGCTGGCTCGACGGCTCCGCCGCGCTACCGCCCCCGTCCTGGTCGTGGCGAACAAGGCCGATTCGCCCGCGGACACCGCCGACGTGACCGCCTTCCACGCGCTGGGGCTGGGGGCGCCGTTCGCCGTGTCGGCGCTGCACGGCCAGGGTGTGGGTGACCTGCTCGACGCCGCGGTCGACCTGCTCCCCGAGGGCGAGGAGGACGCGGGGATCGAGGAGCGGCGGGTCGCGATCGTGGGGCGGCCCAACGTCGGCAAGTCGAGCCTGTTCAACCGGCTGATCGGAGAGGAGCGGAGCATCGTCTCCGAGGTGAGCGGGACCACGCGCGACGCCGTCGACTCCGTCGTCGAGTGGCCCGAGATCGGCCCGATCCGCTTCGTCGACACGGCCGGTATGCGCCGCGGTCAGCGCGTGCGCGGCATCGAGTACTACAGCTTCCTCCGCGCCGCGGCGGCGATCGACGCGGCGCACGTCGTGGTCCTCGTCATCGACGCGGAGGACGGGTTCACCGTCGAGGACAAGAAGATCGCCTCGCGCGTCATCGAGGCCGGGCGCGCGCTCGTGTTGGTCGCGAACAAGTGGGATCGCGTGGAGGATCGCGACCGCGCCTTCCGCGCCCTGCAAGACGAGACGCGGCTGTTCGCACGCGCGCAGGCGCTCCGGACGTCCGCGACATCGGGGCAGGGCGTCACGCGTCTGCCGTCGATCATCGCCGACCTGCATGGGAAGTGGACGTCGAGGGCCGCGACCTCCACCGTCAACGACATCGTGCGCGACGCCCAGCGCGAGCGCCCCACGGACCGGCGGACGGGCACGCTGCACTACGCAACGCAGGTCGCCACCGGACCGCCCACCGTCGTGATCTTCGGCGGAGCCAACCCGCCGGGTCCGGGGTACCGCCGCTTCCTCGAGAACCGCCTGCGTCGCGAGCTCGGGCTCGAGGGCGTGCCGATCCGCCTGCGGTTCCGGCCGCGGGGGTCCGGCCGACCTCGGCCGGGCTAGCGGCCGCGGCTCCGGTACACTCGGCCCTCGGCGGCGGGATCGTCGTCACGGGCCGTGGCGCAGCTTGGTTAGCGCGTCTGACTGGGGGTCAGAAGGTCGCCGGTTCGAATCCGGCCGGCCCGACAGATGAACGCGTCGTCGCCGGTGTCCTCCCGCGTCCTGACGCTCCCGAACATCATCTCGTTCGCCCGGATCGCGATGATCCCGGTCTTCGTCACCCTCATCGTGGAGCCGTCGACCACCACGGCCGGTCTCGTGGTCTTCGGGCTCGTCCTCGCGACCGATTGGGTGGACGGCACCATCGCCCGGCGCACGGGGCAGGTGAGCCGCCTCGGCCAGATCCTCGATCCGGTAGCCGACCGGGTGGCCATCGCTGCCGGGTTGATCGCCCTCGTGATCCGCGACGTGTTCCCGCTGTGGGCCGCGCTGCTGATCCTCGCGCGCGACGTCGCGGTCCTCGCCCTGGGCGCTTACGCCCTGCGACACCTCCGCACGCGGATCGAGGTGCGCTGGATCGGCAAGGCCGCCACGTTCCAGCTGATGGTCGCGGTCCCCGCGATCGCCTGGGGTGCGCTCGGCCTGCCGCCCGCGGCCGCGGCCACGGTGGTGGGGTGGCTCGCGTACGCGGTCGGCATCACGGAGTACTACATCGCGGGCTGGACCTACATCGGTGACCTGCGGCGAGCGCTCGCCGCACGAGAGGAGGCGTAGATCGTGGAGTTCCCCGAGGACCTCCGGTACACGAAGGAGCACGAGTGGGTTCGTCCTGACGGAGGGCTCGTGATCGTCGGGATCACGGACTTCGCGCAGGACGCCCTCGGCGACGTGGTCTACGTCGACCTGCCCGCCGTCGGCGCGACCGTGACGGAGGGGACGGCCCTGGGCGAGGTCGAGTCCACGAAGTCGGTCTCCGACGTCTTCGCCCCCGTCTCGGGCACGATCGCCGCCGTGAACCCGCTCGTGGACGAACGCCCCGAGCTCGTCAACGAGCAGCCGTACGGTGAGGGGTGGTTGATCCGGATCGAGCCGTCCGACCCCGCGGCCGCCGACGGCCTGCTCACGGCGGACGCGTATCGAGCCTTCGTCGAAGGTCAGGGCTGAAGCTCGATCGGCCGGACCGCCTCGACGCCGGAGGTCTCGACCCCCGCTCGACGGTGAGCCTCATCATCCCTCGACGGTGCCCTCGACGCCCGGTGGAGGGTCGCGCCGACAACCTTCACGGTCGCGGCCTCGTGGAGGCTCACGGTAAGCTCTGGCGGTGAACCTTCCACCGGACCTCAGCATCGGGGCGTGAACGAGGGTGTTCTGTACCCACTGTGGACATCCCAACACCGACGACGCGCGGTTCTGCGCGGGCTGTGGTCGTGCACTCCAGGGTGAGCTCACCCTCAGCCTCCAACCCGTGGAGGCCGACGATGAGGCACACGTCGAGTTCCCGTTCCCCGGCGATGAGCTCGAGCCAGACCAGGCGTTGCTCCTGGTGCGCCGTGGTCCGAACGCAGGGTCCACTTTCCTGCTCGTCGAGGCCACGACGTCGGTCGGTCGCAGCGACGACCGGGACGTGCTGCTCGACGACGTCACGGTGTCGCGCGCGCACGCGTCGTTCGAGCGTCGTGACGACGGGTGGTACGTGGTCGACGCGGGGTCGCTGAACGGGACCTACGTGAACGGCGAACAGGTCGACGCCACGAAGCTCGCGACGGGCGACGAGGTCCAGGTCGGGTTGTTCAAGCTCGTGTTCTTCCAGGCAGGGGAGTAGGAGGCGACGTGGCCACACGGAACTACCAGTCGATCGGCGAGGTGCTCGTCGGCGTGAAGACCGAGTTCCCCGACATCACGATCTCGAAGATCCGGTTCCTGGAATCGGAGGGCCTGATCGAGCCCGAGCGTACGCCGTCGGGCTACCGCAAGTTCTATCCCGACGACGTCGAGCGCCTGCGGTCGATCCTGCGGATGCAGCGCGACGAGTACCTCCCGCTCAAGGTCATCAAGGAGCGGCTCCTCCAGCAGGACACGGGGGAGGAGCCGGACACGACGATCGAGGAGGCCGTCGGGGGCGGGGACGCGGCGGCGGGCAACGGCAGCGGCGGCGGGGACGACCTCGCCGAGGCCCCCACGGGGCTGCAGATGTCGCTCGAGGAGATGGCCACCGCCACCGGCGTGGACCGGGAGCGGATCAAGGAGCTCGAGCAGTACCAGATCGTGTGCTCGCACGGCCCCGAGGGCGGGCGCTACTACGACGGCGACGACTACATCGTGCTGTCGATCGTGAAGGACTTCCTGCGCCACGGGATCGAGCCTCGCCACCTGACGATGTACCGGCACTTCGCCGAGCGCGAATCGGCCTTCTTCGAGGCCCTCGTGGCCCCGACCCTGCGCCAGCGCAACCCGGACGCCCGACGCGCCGCCGCGCAGACGCTGGCCGAGCTCACGTCCACCTCCCGCAAGTTCAAGCAGGCCCTGCTGCGCAACGCGCTGCGCGAACACCTCGTCACGCCGTGACCGGGCCCACCCGACGCCGGTTCGCCGGCGCCGTCGTCTGCCTCCTGCTGGTGGCCGGCCCCGCGGCGATCATCGCGAGCGCCGCCCCGGGACGCCAGGGGCCTCCGCCGACCCCCGTCCCGCCCGACGGCCGGCTCTCGCCGTTCCCGCAGGTGCTGCACACCCCGCGCGACCCGGTCCCGCCGCCGCACGTGGATGCCGCCGGCGCCATCTTGGCCGACCTGTCCAACGGGGCCATCCTGTTCGAGCAGCAGGCGGACACGCCGCGCCCGATCGCGAGCCTCACGAAGGTGATGACGGCGCTGCTGACCCTCGAGCGGACGGATCTCGACGACGTCGTGACGGTCGACGCGGCGGCCGTCTACGAGGAGCGGGACTACGGGGCCGGATCGACGATCGGGCTGCGCGCGGGGGAGCGGCTCACGGTCCGCCAGCTCCTCGAGGCGCTCCTCCTCGGGTCCGCCAACGACGCGGCCGAGGCGCTCGCGATCCACGTGAGCGGGAGCGTCGACGCGTTCGTGCGGGACATGAACCGCCGGGCGGGCGACCTCCGCATGCGACGCACCGAGTTCCACTCGCCGCACGGCCTCGACGACCGCGGCCGGTCGACCCCGCGCGACCTCGTCCGCCTGGTCCGTGCCGCGAACGCCACCCCCGGCTTCACGGCGATCACCGGCAAGCGTTTCGCCGAGATCCCCTCGCCGAGCGGCCGTCCGCGGCGTATCCAGAACCGCAACGCGATGTTGTGGCTGTACCCGGGCGCGTTCGGGACGAAGACCGGGTTCACGGCCGCCGCAGGCCCGACCTTGATCGCGTCAGCGTCACGGGAGGGTCGCGACCTGGTCGCCGTGATCCTCGACGGCGGCGGCGAGGCGTTCTCCGACGCGGCCGCCCTCCTCGATCACGGGTTCGCGGGGTTCGAGGAACGCACGCTCGTCGACGCCGGCACCGCGTTCGGCGCGGTCGACATCCGCGGCGGCACGGTGACCGGCGCCGCGGGGGGCGCCCTCGACGGCCTCGTCCCGTCCGACGCCGAGGTCACGACGACCCTCGCCGTTGACCCCGACGCGGCCTTCCCGCCGGCGCCGGGGCAGCGGATCGGCACGGTGACGGTCCTCGTCGACGGTCGCCGCGCCGGCGAGGTCGCCCTCGTCGCCGGCGAGGTGCCGCCCCCCGCCCCGCTCGAGGGCCCGTGGTGGGTGCGGGGCGCCGGGGCGCTGTGGGACGCCCTGACCGGGACCGTCGGCGCGCTCGCGGACGGCTGAGGCACGTCCCCGGTCCTCGGGCGGGCCGATGCTAGGCTCGGGCCAGATGACGGACATCGCGAGCGTCCTGTACGCCCGCGAGGAGGTCCGCCGCAGGGTCGAGGAGCTCGGCGCCCAGATCACCGGGGACTACACGGGTCGCACGCCCGTGCTGGTGTCGGTCCTCAAGGGCGGCGCGATGTTCCTCGCGGACCTCTGTCGCGCCGTCGACCTCCCCCTCGAGGTCGGGTTCATGGCCATCAGCCGCTACGGAGAGGCCGAGGAGTCCCTGGGCCGCGTCCAGATCCTGCTCGACCTAGACATCGACCTGGAGGGCCGCGACGTCATCCTGGTGGAAGACATCGTCGACACGGGCCTCACCTCCCGTTACCTCCTGTCGGTGTTCGGGGCGCGGGGGCCCGCCTCCCTCGAGGTCTGCACGCTCCTGGACAAGACCGCTCGGCGGATCGCCCCCCTCACCCCGCGGTACGCGGGCTTCGAGTGCCCGGACCGTTTCGTGATCGGGTACGGGCTCGATTTCGAGGAGCGCTACCGCAACCTCGCCGACATCCTCCAGGTGCTCGATCTCCCCGCGTTGCGGTCGGATCCGCGTGCGCTCGACCCGCTGATCGCCGGGTCGGCGGCCGCCTGAGCCTCGCCACGTTTGCCCGACCACGGCACCGTAGCTACGCTGGCATCGCGATGATCGAGATGGAGCTGACGGGCGTGCGGGTCGAACTGCCGACGAACCAGCCCATCGTGCTGCTCCGCGAGCGGGGCGGCGAGCGCTACCTCCCGATCTGGATCGGCGCCGCCGAGGCCGCGGCGATCGCCCTGTCCCTGCAGGGCGCCGTGACGCCGCGGCCCATGACGCACGACCTCATGAAGTCGATGCTCGAGGAGCTGTCGGTCTCCGTCGAGCGGATCTCGGTGACCGACCTGCGTGAGTCCACCTTCTACGCGACGATCGACCTGAAGCGGAACGGCGACCACTTGGAGATCTCATCGCGTCCGTCCGACGCGATCGCGCTGGCCGTGCGGATGTCGGTCCCGATCTTCGCCAGCGAAGAGGTGCTCGACGAAGCGGCGATCCTCATCCCGGACGAGGACGACGACGAGGTCGAGCGGTTCCGTGAGTTCCTCGACTCGGTGACGCCGGAGGACTTCGCGGGCGGCGACCCGCCCTGAGCGGTCAGCCGTAGAAGAAGACCGTCACCCACACCTGGCCGTCCGCGCGCGCGACCCCGACGGCCACGTCGCGGAACCGGGTGTTGAGGATGTTGTGCCGGTGCGGCGTCGAGGACATGAACGCCGTCTGCAGGCCCGACAGCGAGCCGCCCGTCACGCCGACGTTCTCGCCCCAGATGCGCCACCGCCGCCCGTGCAGGTAGGTCGCGACGGGGTCCTGGGTGTGGAAGAGCTCACCGCGCACGGCCATCTTCATGCTGTGTTTGCGGGCGGCCTCGGACATCCGACGGTGCAGGTCGAGCGACCGGATGCTCCGATTGATGCGGGCGTTGTTCGTGAGTCGGTACATGCCGTCGCGATCGTCGATGCGCGCGCCGCCGGAGGCGGGCACGCCGGCGCCGACGAGACCGGCGACGAGCATGCAGGTGAGGGCGATCCGCACGAACCTCGGTGTGGTCCTCATGGCCTATCCCCTCTGATCCTCCGGAGCCTGTCCGCGTCTAGTCCGGGCGAACCATCCCGAACATCGGCCGTACGGGGCCGGTCCTTGAGGGGCGGCCGCCACGTGACCCTTGACGGGGTGGGGGAGGGGACCTAGGCTCACGGATCACACGGTGGTGATTCCACCCTTCCCCGTCCCCTCCCAGGAGCGTGCGATGAACGAGCAGGGCTACCGCGTCCCCGAGGTCTGCACGATCGTCGGCATCACCTACCGCCAGCTCGACTACTGGGCCCGTACCGACCTCGTGACGCCGTCGGTCCGCGACGCGACGGGGAGCGGGAGCCAGCGGCTGTACTCGTTCCAGGACCTGGTGACCCTGCGGATCATCAAGAACCTGCTCGACACGGGCGTGTCGTTGCAGCGGGTCCGCAAGGCTGTCGAACACCTCGGCTCGCTCGACCGGCCCCTCACGGGGGTCACCCTGATGTCGGACGGGAGCGGCGTGTACGAGGCGCATTCCCCCGAGGCGGTCGTGGACCTGCTCCGCCAGGGACAGGGCGTGTTCGCGATCGCGGTGGACCGCGTGGCGGCCGATGTCGAGGACGCCGTCTCGAAGGCATCGCGGCCGTCGCGCCGCGTGGCCGCCGGGAGCGCGTGAGCGCGCAGCCCGCCCACGACGAACTGCCCAGCGATCGCATCGCGTTCGCCCACGCATCGGAACGCCAGTTCGCGCGGCTGCTCGACTTCTACCAGATCGCCTGGGACTACGAGCCCACGTCGTTCGACATCGCCTGGGACCACGAGGGTCACGTGGTGCAGCGGTTCACGCCGGATTTCTACCTGCGCGAGTTCGACCTCTACATCGAGATCACGACGCTGAACCAGAAGCTCGTCACCAAGAAGAACCGCAAGGTGCGCCGGCTCCGCGAGCGGTACCCGGAGATCCGCTGCAAGGTCTTCTACCAGCGCGACTACCTGTCGCTCGTCACGAAATACGGGCTCGAAGACGCCTCGGGCTGACTGAACCGTCGTTCGGATCGAGGCTCCGTACACTCCCGGACCGTGGACTTCACGCCGCACACGCCGACCGACGTCGCCGCGATGCTCGCCGTCGTCGGCGTCGACAGCGTGGATGCCCTGTTCGCGCAGATCCCCGAGGACGTCCGGCTCGGTCGCGCCCTCGATCTGCCGCCCGGGGCCGCGGAGGCTGAGGTCGCGGGGGCCTTGACGCGCCTAGCGGCGCGCAACCGCACGGTCGACGAGCTCGTGTGCTTCGCGGCCGGCGGCGTGTCCGACCACTACGTCCCGGCGCTCGTCGGCGGGCTGGCGGGCCGCTCG